>DASSXM010000086.1:0-53285 GCA_035703805.1 Gaiellaceae bacterium
ATGCGCTCCAGCGCGTCGTCGTCGTACGGATAGCCGCGCACCGCCCCGCCCAGCTCGGGCTGATTCATCACGAGCGACACGCCCATGAGCGGCACGCGTCCGGCGAGCACCCGTTCGAGCGCAAGAGCGAGATGCCATCCCTGCGATGCGGCGGTTTCGAGCAGCGAGTAGGCGCCTGCTGCTCGCTGCGCGTCGCCGCCGGCTGCGCCGAGGAGCGCGGCGGGGCCCCCGTGCAGCACCGACTCGGCGGCGCTCACGACGACGACGAGATCCGTCTCGACGAGCGCCTGGTTCACGCGCAGAGGCGGCCGGGCCGACGCTTCGAGCGTAACGAGCTCGGGGTTCTCGACGTCGTGCACTACGACGCGCCCGTGGAACCGCCGGGCGAGCTCCGGCGTGACGAGCCCCGCCAGCTCGCGCTGCGCCGAGCGCCGCCCGAGCCCCGAGGCGAGCAGGATCGTCTGGTATCCGCTCGGGATACCGAGCCGCTCGAGCTCGTCGACGACGGCGCCGATCGCGAGCTGCCGCGGATCGGCAGACGTCCCCGGGATCGGCAGCGCGGGCGGCTCGACGACGATGGTCGCCCGCGTGCGCCTGCGCACGAGCGACTCGAGCGATGGTCCATCAAGCGGAAAGCGGATCGCGTCCCGCACGGCGGCACCGACGTCCGCAACCGCTTCGCCCGGCGGCGGCGGTCGCAGCACGAACGCGTCGTCGGGTGCATTCGCGATGACGAGCCGCGTGCCGGAGAGAAGCGGGACGCGGGGCACCGCAGGATTCAAGCACCCGCATAAGATCGGAGCATCAGTCCTAAGACGCTCACCGGTCTCGAGCTCGACCTCGACGACGCGCCCGCGCGCGAGTCGGAGCTCTTCCTCGTCGACGGCAACAACCTCGCGTACCGCGCGTATTTCGCGCTGCCGGAGGAGCTCGCGACGACGGAGGGATTCCCGACGAATGCGCTCCTCGGGTTCACGAACATGCTCTTCAAGCTGCTCTCCGACTACAAGCCGAAGGGCGTCGCGGTCGCATGGGACACGAGGCCTGTGCACCGGGCGGCCGTGGCCGAATCGGTGGACGTCGTCTACAAGGAAGGCCGCCGGCCGATGGCCGACCTCCTGCGCGAGCAGTTCCCCTACTTCCGGCCCATCGTCGAGGCCTTCGGCTACCGCAACCTCGAGTTCGAGGGGTGGGAGGCGGACGACGTCATCGCGACGCTCGCGACCCAGGCGGATGGGGCCGGAGTGCGCACGTGCGTCGTCTCTACCGACCGTGACGCATTCCAGCTCGTGTCCGAGAACGTCTGCCTGATGATGACACCGCGCGGCGTGAGCGACGTCAACGTGTACACCCCCGAGCGCGTCGAGGCACGCTACGGAATCCGGCCCGACCAGATCCCCGACTTCATCGGGCTCAAGGGCGACAGCTCGGACAACATTCCCGGCATTCCCGGCATCGGCGACAAGACGGCCGGTCAGCTCATCGCGCAGTACGGGTCGGTAGAGAGCGTCATCGAGCATGCCGCGGAGCTCTCGCCAGCACGCCGCAAGAACGTCACCGAGTTCGCCGACCAGGCGCGCGCGGCGAAGGAGCTCGCGACGATGCGCCGCGACCTCGAGCTCGACTGCAACCCGGCCGACCTCGTGCTTGCACCGCCTGACCGCTCGCAGCTGCGGGAGATGTTCCGGCGCTTCGAGTTCCGCAACCTCTTCAACCGCATCGACGAGCTCGACGAGGCAGTTCCGGCAGCACAACGAGTTGTCGCAGGGACGAGCGTGATGTGGGAGCCGGTCGAGGAGTTGCCGAAGCTGAGCGGCGTGGTGTCAGTGGCTGTGGGAGGCGACCGCTGTGCGGTCGCCCGTGTTGAAGAACCTGTTCTCGTTGCGCCTCTTCCCATCGACCTCGGCGTTGTCCTGCGCGACTGTCAAATCATCGCCCACGACTACAAGGCGCTGCCGCGGCTGACGATGCTCCCCGCCGAGGACACCATGATCGCCGCGTACTTGATCGAGCCGGGCCGCCCCGCGTACGAGCTCGACGATCTTGCGAACGAGTACGGGGTCGAGGCGCTGCCGGAACCGGCGGCGGAAGAGGAGACCGCCGCGCTCGTGCGCGCGGCAGAGGTTCCGCGCCGTCTGGCTCCGTTGCTGCGCGCGCGTGTGCGCGAGCGCGGCTCCGAAGAGCTGTACGACCGGATCGAGCTTCCGCTCACCGCCGTCCTCGCAGCGATGGAGGACGCCGGCGTCAAGATCGACACGTATCGCATGGGCGAGATCACCGCGCGTCTCGCCGACCGCGTCGAAGAGCTCGAATCGCGTGCGTACGAGCTGGCGGGCGAGGAGTTCATGCTCGGCTCGACGCAACAGCTCGCGCGCGTCCTTTTCGAGAAGCTCGAGCTCACACCCGGACGCAAAGGGAAGACGGGGTACTCGACTGACACGCGCGTGCTCCGAACGATTCGCGACGAGCACCCGATCGTCGAGGTGATCGAGGAGTGGCGCGAGCTGACGAAGCTGCTCAACACGTATCTCGGTCCGCTGCCCGCGCTCATCGCCGAGGACGGCCGGCTGCACACGCACTTCAATCAGGCGGTCGCTGCGACTGGGCGACTTTCAACATCGAATCCGAACTTGCAGGCGATCCCGATTCGCACCGAGCTCGGCCGCGAGATTCGCAGCGCGTTCGTCGCCGAGGCGGGGCATCGGCTCGTGTCCGCCGACTACTCGCAGGTCGAGCTGCGCATTCTCGCGCACATCTCCGGCGAGCCGAAACTGCGTGAGGCGTTTGCACGCGGAGAAGACATTCATGCGGCCACGGCAGCGGAAGTGCTCGGCAAGGACCAGGCGACGCTCACGAAGGACGAGCGCAACGTCGCGAAGATGGTGAACTTCGGGATCATCTACGGCATCTCCGCGTTCGGCCTCTCCGAGAACCTCGAGATACCGCGCGACGAAGCGCAGACGTACATCGACACGTATCTCGCGCGCTTCCCGCTGGTGCAGGACTTCATCCAACGCACGATCGAGCAGGCAGCGCGTGACGGCTATGTGACGACGCTGTTCGGCAGGCGCCGTCCCGTGCCGGAGATCCGCGCGGCCAATCGACAGACGCGTTCGCTCGGCGAGCGTCTCGCAGTGAACTCGGTCATGCAGGGAACGGCCGCCGACATCATCAAGGTCGCGATGGTGGACATCCACTGCCGCCTGCGAGACGAAGGGCGCAGCGCCAGGCTCGTCCTCCAGGTGCACGACGAGCTGCTCGTCGAGACGCCAGACGCCGAGGTGTCCACCGTGAAGGACCTCGTGCGCGAGGAGATGTGCTCCGCCTATCCGCTTGACCCGCCGCTCGCCGTCGACGTCGGCGCCGGCGACGACTGGAACGAAGCGAAGAGTTAAGGCGAAGAGCTGCGCTCTTCGCCTTGGAATGATTCCCGCTTCGCGGGAACGCGTGGCGGCGAAGCCGCCACGCTCTTTGCTTTTGGCGGACCGTTCCGCTGCGCGTGCGGTGGTGGCCTGCGGCCATCCCCGCACGCATGGATTCCGGCCTCGCTAACGCTGCGCGTTGGCTCGGCCTCACTCCGTAGTCGCGGAGCGTGCGGTCGAAGACGGCTTCCCTAACCAAATTCGGGCGCGGGCGTCTCTGAGTACGAGGCTATACTGGCGCGCTCATGGCGAACGAGACGATCAACGATCCGAGGCTCGAAGAGGGTGTCTGGACTACCGGTCCGGACGGCGAGCTGATCCCGGATTACGAGTCGACGTTCCCGACGATCAACGAGGGCGAGGTCGTGAACGGGACCGTCGTCCGCGTCGACAAAGACGAGGTTCTCGTCGACATCGGCTACAAGTCCGAGGGCGTCATCCCGGTGAGCGAGCTCTCGATTCGTCGCTCCGTGAACCCGGCCGACGAGGTCTCGGTGGGCGACGAGATCGCCGCGCTGGTCATGACGAAGGAGGACGCCGAAGGCAGGCTCATCCTCTCGAAGAAGCGCGCGCGCTTCGAGATTGCGTGGAAGGCGATCGAGCAGGCGCACGAGAAGGGCGAGCCCGTTACCGGTCGCGTGATCGAAGTCGTGAAGGGCGGGCTCATCCTCGATCTCGGCGTGCGCGGCTTCCTGCCGGCGTCGCTCGTCGACATTCGCCGCGTGCAAGACCTCGACGAGTACCTCGGACAGGAGCTTCGCTGCAAGGTCATCGAGCTCAACCGTTCGCGCAACAACGTCGTGCTCTCTCGCCGAGCGGTTCTCGAGGACGAGCGCAAGGAGATGCGCCAGGCGATCCTCGACAAGCTCAATCCGGGCGACGTCGTCGAGGGCACGATCTCGAACATCGTCGACTTCGGCGCGTTCGTCGACCTCGACGGGATGGACGGCCTCATCCACATCTCGGAGCTTTCGTGGAGCCACGTCAACCATCCGTCCGAGGTGCTCGAGATCGGGCAGAAGGTGGACGTGAAGGTGCTCGACATCGACCGCGAGCGACAGCGCATCTCGCTCGGGCTGAAGCAGACACAGTCAGACCCCTGGCAGCAGGTGCTCGAGAGCTATCAGGAGGGCGACGTCGTCTCCGGGAAGGTGACGAAGGTCGTCACCTTCGGCGCGTTCGTCGAGATTCTCCCCGGTGTCGAAGGGCTCGTGCACATCTCCGAGCTTGCGGCGCATCACGTCGAGAATCCGCGCGAGGTCGTGTCGCAGGGCGACACCGTCAACGTGCGCATCCTCGAAGTCGACGCGGAGCGCCGTCGTCTGTCGTTGTCGCTCAAGCGCGTCGAAGACGGCATGCCCGTGCAGCCGAAGCCGGGCGACGAGGCGCCGCCGCCGGCGATCGACCTCTCCGAGGATGTATTCGCTGAGGCACCGTCCCCTGAACCTCAGGCGCGTAGCGCAGAAGAGCCTGAGGCAGAGCCCGAAGCTCCCGCGGAATAGCGCGATGCGACCGCGCGCGGTCGCGATCACAGGGGGCATCGCGGCGGGAAAGAGCGAGGCGCTCGCCGCCTTCGCGCGCCACGGCGCTGCGACGCTCTCCGCCGACGATCTCGTGCACGACCTGCTCGCCGCCGACAAAGAGGTGCGCGAAGCGATTCGCGCACGCTGGGGCGACGACGCGGTCGGCGATCGCGCCCGGATCGGCGAGATCGTCTTCCGCGATCCCGCCGAGCTCGAGTGGCTCGAGCGGTTGCTCCATCCGAAGACGCGCGCGGCCTCCAGCGCCTGGCTCGCAGCGGTCGATCGCCCGATCGCGGTCGTCGAGGTGCCGCTGCTGTACGAGACCGGCGGCGAGTCGCGCTTCGATGCCGTCGTCGTGATCACTGCGCCACCGGATGTCCGGGGGAAGCGGCGTGCCGGCCTCGCAGAGCGCGAAAGCAGGCTCATCCCCGACGAGGAGAAGCTCAAGCGGGCCGACTACGCCTTCGTCAACGACGGATCGCTCGAGGCGCTCGACGAGTTCGTGGCGGACGTGGTGGAGAGGCTCTCATCCTCGGCCTGAGGAGACTGCTCGTCGTCGCGGCGATCGCGGCCGGCGCGCTCGGTGTGTTCATCTACCTGCAGCAGACGGAGCCGCCGTGGTGGGCGCGGCTCTGGTACCCGCTTCGCTACGCGTCCGTCGTCCGCGGCCACGCGGCGAACTATCACCTCAATCCTGCCCTTCTCGCCGCGGTGATCGAGCAGGAGAGCAAGTTCAACGCCGACGCGCGCTCGAACGCAGGCGCGATCGGGCTCATGCAGCTCCAACCGACGACGGCCGAGGGCATCGCGATTCGCACGGGCGGCAAGAAGTTCGTGATCTCCGACCTCTACAACCCGGAGCTCAACGTGCGGTACGGCGCGTGGTACCTCCGCCATCTGCTCGACCGCTACAAGGACGAGCGGACTGCGCTCGCCGCGTACAACGCCGGGGAGAACAACGTCGATCGCTGGCGTCGGACCGGAGGTGGTGTGCGCTTTCCCGAAACGCGTGCCTACATCGCCCGGGTTGAGCGGCTGAAGGGGATCTACCGCCGCGCGTACCGGTCCGAGCTAGGTCTCGGCTAGAACGGCGTCGGCTCGCTCGGCGGCGGGGCGTTCGGCGCTGCGGGCAACGAGCCGGGGCACGTTCCCTTGCCGTTCAGCACCGAGAGGCGGCGCGCCGCGAGCGTTGTGTTGCCGCGGATGTCGCTCGCGCGCACCGTGAGCGTGTACACGCCGTTCGCGACCGAGTTCGTGTCGAACGACGGGGACAGCGAGAAGATGTACCGGCCGGGCATACCGCCGTACTGCTCGCGGCCGAACCGCGGCGAGTTCTCGTACGTGCCCTTCGCGTAGACGTTCCAGAAGCGCGTGTTCGGGGGGAGGGTGTTCCGGAAGTCCGCGACGACGCTCCACGGCACCGCGACGGCGCTGCCCAGCCGCGTCAAGCGCCATTCGACGAAGGCGGGCGCGACCGGCAGGCCGTTGAATGCGCCGGGAACGGGGATCGGCGTCGTGTCGAAGATGTCGGCGTCGAGCTCGACGACGCCGCAGAGCCCGAGCGGAGCCTGGACGATGCCCGTCTGGTTCTTGATGAGGACGTCGCGAATCGTCGGCTTGGTCCTGTCGCGATACGGCGTCAGGTGCCCCTTGATCAGTGGATTGACGACACTGGTGCCGTCGATCTCGCTGATGTGCACGTGGCCGTACGGCGGTTGGACGTAGCCCAGGATCGTCCGGCTCACCGTCACGTGCTGTCCTTCGTTGACGATGCTGACGATGTGGAAGAACTGGAAGATGACGCCCTTGCCTGTGTCGAGGTTGAGCGTCGCCGCCCCGAGGTAATGCGCCGTGCCGTTGGCGATGGCGTAGATCGGAGTCCCGTTCGGGGCGGCGATGTCGACGCCCTGGTGGAACGAGAAGAAGCCGGCGCCGTCGAAGGGATCGGAGAGGATCCCGTTCTCGTAGACCGTGCGCGGATCGCCGAAGTCGCCGCGGATCGGATGCTGCTTGTCGAACGGCTTGAACGGCCACGGGTAGGCCGAGGCCGAGCCGGCGGCCGCGAGCAGGGCAAGCGTGGCGAGGATGGCGACGAGGCTCCGCATCAGATCAGCAGTATGGACCGCGATACCCTTCGTTACTCATGGCTGAGCTGAAAACAACGGACAACTACCGTCCCATCGGCGACCAGTCGAGGGCGATCGAGACCCTGGGCGAGGGGATCCTCGCGGGCGAGCGCTACCAGACGCTCATCGGCGCGACCGGTACCGGCAAGACCGCGACGATCGCCTGGACGATCGAGAAAACTGGGCGCCCGGCGCTGATCATCGCCCACAACAAGACGCTGGCTGCGCAGCTTTGCAACGAGTTCCGCGAGTTCTTCCCGAACAACGCGGTCGAGTACTTCGTCTCGTACTACGACTACTACCAGCCCGAGGCGTACGTCCCGCAGGCGGACCTCTACATCGAGAAGGACTCGTCGCGGAACGACGACATCGACCGGCTGCGCCACTCGGCGACGTCGTCGCTGCTCTCGCGCCGCGACGTGATCATCGTCGCGTCCGTCTCGTGCATCTACGGCCTGGGCTCGCCGGAGGAATACAAGGAGCGCGTCGTGCTCGTCACCGCGGGCGAGTCGCAGGACCGCGACCTCATGCTCCGGAAGCTCATCGACATCCAGTATGTCCGCAATGACACGCTGCTCGGCCGCGGCCGGTTCCGCGTGAAAGGCGATGTCGTCGAGGTGCAGCCGGCGCATTCCGAGACCGCGTATCGCATCTCGTTCTTCGGCGACGAAGTCGAGCAGATCTCGCACTTCGACCCGCTCACCGGCGAGGTGCTCTCGAAGTACGACACGATCACGATCTTCCCGGCGACGCAGTATGTGACCTCGAAGCCGACGATCGAGCGCGCGGCGGTCGAGATCCGGCACGAGCTCGAAGAGCAGGTCGCGAAGTTCGAGTCGGAGGGGAAGATGCTCGAGGCGCACCGAATTCGGCAGCGCACCGAGTACGACCTCGAGATGATGCGCGAGCTTGGGTTCTGCAACGGAATCGAGAACTATTCGCGCATCCTCGACGGACGGCCGCCGGGCTCGGCGCCGCACACGCTGCTCGACTATTTCCCCTCCGATTTCGTCGTCTTCGTCGACGAGTCGCACCAGTCTGTGCCGCAGATCGGTGGCATGTACGAGGGTGACCGCTCCCGCAAGCAGACGCTCGTCGACTTCGGCTTCCGTCTGCCGTCCGCCCTCGACAACCGGCCCCTGCGCTTCGACGAGTTCCTCGCGAAGGTGCCGCAGCTCGTCTTCGCCTCGGCTACGCCCGGCGCCTACGAGTTGCGCCACTCAACGCGGGTCGCCGAGCAGCTGATTCGGCCGACGGGCGTCGTCGATCCCGAGATCGATCTTCGGCCGACACGGAACCAGATCGACGATCTCCTCGGTGAGATCCGGCAGCGCGAGGCGGTCGGCGAGCGCACGCTCGTGACGACGCTGACGAAGAAGATGGCCGAAGACCTCACTGACTACCTGCTCGAGTCGGGCGTGAAGGCGCGCTACCTCCATTCCGAGATCGACACGCTCGAGCGCATCCAAATCATTCGCGAGTTGCGCCTCGGCGAGTACGACGTGCTCGTGGGCGTCAACTTGCTGCGCGAAGGCCTCGATCTGCCCGAGGTGTCGCTCGTCGCGATCCTCGATGCCGACAAGGAAGGCTTCCTGCGTGGCCGCACCTCCCTCATCCAGACGATCGGGCGCGCGGCACGCCACATCAACGGCCGGGTGCTCATGTACGCGGACAAACAGACCGAGGCGATCAAGGAGGCGCTCGACGAGACGAATCGGCGCCGCACCATCCAGCTCGCCTACAACGAGGAGCACGGAATCGTCCCGGAGTCGATCACGAAGGGCGTTTCTGACATTGCCGAGTTCCTCTCGCTCGAGCAGCCGCACGTCCCGACGCGACGGCGACGCGGTACGCGCAAGGTCGAGGGAATGGACCGCGGCGAGCTCGAGCGTCTCGTCGTCACGCTCGAGGAGGAGATGTACGTCGCCGCCGAGGAGCTGCGGTTCGAGTACGCGGCGAAGCTGCGAGACGAGATCAAGGATCTGCGCCGCGAGCTGAACGCGCTCGAGGAAACGGCGGCCTGACATGCTCATCGCCGCGGTAGGCGGGGGAACGGTCATCGGTGTGATCGCGTCCGCATTCATCACCGGCGCGCTTGCGCGCCTCGCGGTTCCCGGCCCCGACCCGATGCCGATCTGGCTCACCGTCTTCATCGGCCTCGCCGGGTCGCTCGGCGGCGGCGGCATCGCCTATGCCGCAGGCTTGCGGAGCCCGTACGAGGTGAGCACCGTCGGCTTCTTCGCGGCGATCATCCTCGTCGTCGCGTACCGGCGCTTCGTCCAGCACAGACCCATCGTCGGCCGCGAGGCGTACCAGTTTCCGAAGAGAGGGTTCGGCATCGAGAGCTACCGACAGCGCCTACGCCGCGCCGGCATCGATCCCGACAACATGCCGACGGTCTCGCCGCTCGCGCCGCTCACCGGCCCGCCGGTCGCCGCGCCGCGCGGGACGCCGGGCGAGGACCCGCTGGAGAACCCGGCGCATTTCCTCGGACTGCTGGACGAGCTCCACGACGGAGGCGTTCTCTCGGATGACGAGTACGGGGCTGCGCGACTGCGTCTGCTCGAACGGCTGCGAAGCTAAAAAGGAGAGAGGCGCAATGGTGCTCTGGTTCATCCTCTTCCTCGTCATCTGGGGCCTCGTTGTCGGCGCGCTTGCGCGGCTTGCGCTGCCCGGCCCTGATCCGATGAGCATGCTCGCGACGATTGGGCTCGGACTTGCCGGCTCGTTCGTCGGCGGCCTCCTAGCAAACCTCGTGCTTGGGCACGCGGGCGGCCTCATCTTCTCGGTGATCGGCGCGATCGTGCTGCTCTATCTCCACCGGCGCTTCGTCCAGCACCGCCCGCTTACGCGCTAGCGCTCGAAAGTTCGCCGGGCGGTGAGACCCCAGTCGCCGCTGCGCCAGATGTAGGTCGACACAGTGAGCGCTTGCACTTCGATTTCGTAGACGTGCAGCCCTCGCGCCTCTCCCATGCGGTTCGGCCGAGGTTGTCCGAGCCCCGGTGCGATCGAGAGGACTGCGGCGCGCGCCTCGCCGCCGACGACTTCGAACTCGCGCCGTTCGCTTATCGCCGACTGGTGGATGTGGCCTGAGAGGATGAGCTCGGCGCCCGCGGACACGAGTGAGCGCAGAACGTGACCACGTCGTGAGACGGGTCGCTTGTGCGCAGCCCGCCACGGCGCACCGAGCAGGTGGTGATGGAGGACGACGATGCGACACGCGCCGGCGGCGGCGCCGGTGAGCCGCTCCTCCGCGCGGCGAAGTTGCGAGTCGCCGACCGCACCGCTCTGATGGCGATAGGAGCGAACGGAGTTGAGCCCGACGACGTGCAGGGTTGCGGACGCATGGGTCGGCTCCGTCGATCCCCACAACCGCTCGAACTCAGCCCACGGCCGGACGAAGCGCGCAGGCGTGTATGGCTGGTCGTGGTTTCCCGGGACGGCGAGGATCGGCCGGCCGAGTGAGCTGAGAAAGGCGTGCGCGCGCTCGTGCTCGGCGCGCCGCCCCCGGTGCGTCAGATCGCCGGACGCCACGACCAGCTCCGGTGCCATCTGCTCGGTCAGGGCGGCGACGGCGGCTTCGACCTCCGAATCCTCGCGCGTACCGATGTGGAGGTCGGAAAGGTGGAGGATGCGCGCGGCCACGGCCGAAGGAGGCTATAGATTGAAGTCATGCCCGACGAGTCCGCGGAGATCTTCGACGATCTGTACCTCGGCCTGCGCGCCGGCGGTGCCATGCGTAAGCAACGTCGCGGCGAGCAGCTGACGACCGAGGAAGAAGAGGCGCTCGGTCGCTGGCAGCGGCTTTCGACCGCGCGCAAGGCTGTGGCGATCGGCGGCTTCGCGATCGGGACGTTCGGGCTCGGCTTCACGCTCGGCGGCCTCGTATTCGGTCGTTGGCGTAAGGCCTGAACCGCGGGAAGTGCTGCGCGGCGAAAGCGTCAGCTTGCGCCGCGGCTCAGGCTTCCGCGTCTTTCGCAGGGAACAGCACCGTTGGTACTTCCTGCTCCGCGGGATCCTCGTTGCGCACGATGACGTCGACGAGCGTTGCGATGACCGCCGCGATCGGGATCGCGAGCAGCACGTAGAAGCCGCCGAGCAGGAGCCCGATCGACGTCACCGAGACGAGGACGATGAGCGGCGAGAGCCCGACCGCATGGCCGAGCACGCGCGGCACGACGACGTAATCCTCGAGCTCCCGCAGCACGAGGACGGCTATCCCGGCCCCGAGCGCGGTCTGCCAGTCGACGGTGAAGCCGACCGCGACCGCCAGAGCGCCGGCCGCGAGCGGTCCGAGCACTGGAACGATCTCGACGACGCCGGCGAACGCACCGAGAAGCAAGTAGTAGGGCTCACCGTCGAGCCAGAATGCGAACGACAGCAACGCCGCCACGAAGACGATGAGAAGCGCCTGGCCGCGAACGTACGCCCCGAGCTTCTGGTCGATCAGGATCCACGTGTCGCGTGTGACGCGTCGGTGGCGCGGCGGGACGAGCGACTGCACGAGAGCGATCGTGCGGTCGCGCTCGAACATCCAGTACGCACCGACCGCGAACATGAAGAAGATCCCGACGATCACTTCGAAGGCGGTCTTCGTGATGGTGACCGCGCGGTGGACGAGCGCTGTGCCTGCCGGCAGGCTCTTCAGGCGCTTTTCGATGCCGACGAGAATCTCATGCTTGATCCCGGTGGAGTGACTCGCGGCGTGCTTCAACTCGCTCGTCGACGTCGGAACGTTCCCGATCGCCTGCTGCACCTGTGAGAGCGCACGCGGCACGAGCAGCCAGAGCACCAGCCCGATGAGCGCGAAGAGCAGGACGTAGTGAATGAGGACGCCGATCGCGCGCGGCACGCGCGCGCGCTTCTGCAGCCAGTCGACGCCCGGCCGCATCGCCGCCGCGAGGATGAAGCCGAGGAGGAGCAGGGCGATGACCGCCTTGATCTTCCAGAGCGCGAGCGCCGCCACGATGATCGAGAGCGCGACGAGCGTGGCCGTTGCCGCGCGGCGAGCCGTGGTGTCCATAGCGAGGGGTTTGTCGCCTTGTGGCGAAGCACGCAAACCATGGCCGAGGCCGTCGAGGAGCGAATTCGCCTGGAAACGCGGCGGCACGGCGTGGTGCTCGTGCGTCCATTCCTCCGCGCGTTGGTCTTCGCAGCCTGCGGGCTGGGTGCCGTTCTCGGCGGCTGGCCGCTCTCCGCGGTCGGCGCATTCCTACTCGGCCTCGCCGCGCTGATCGCGACCGCCGCGGTTCTGCGCTGGGACCGAACGCACGTCGTCCTGACGACGGAGAAGCTCTTCGTCTCCCACGGGATCCTCCGCCGACGGGCGGCGATGGTGCCGCTGACCCGCGTGGGGGCGGTCGAGATCGAGCAGTCGCTCCCCGGCCGCCTGCTCGGCTACGGGACGCTCGTCGCCGGCGACCTCGAGATCGTCGCGGTCCCGAAGCCGCGGCAATTTGCGAAAAAACTGGGCTAGCCCCTCTTCACGAACACACGTTCCCCCGGTAGAATGGCCCTTCTATGGCTGCCGATGAGCTGGTCGTCCACGGCGCCCGCGAGCACAACCTCAAGGACATCACCGTCCGGCTGCCGCGGAACCGCCTCATCTGCATAACCGGGCTCTCGGGCTCCGGCAAGTCGAGCCTTGCCTTCGACACGATCTACGCCGAGGGCCAGCGACGGTACGTCGAGTCGCTCTCCGCCTATGCGCGGCAGTTCCTCCAGATGATGGAGAAGCCGGACGTCGACCACATCGACGGCCTCAGCCCGGCGATCTCGATCGACCAGAAGACGACCTCGCGCAACCCGCGCTCGACCGTCGGCACGGTGACGGAGATCTACGACTACCTGCGCCTGTTGTACGCGCGCGTGGGCCGGCCGCACTGCCCGATCTGCGGCAAGCCGATCGCCGGCCAGTCGATCGACGCGATCGTCGACCAGGTGCTGCAGCTCGAAGAGGGCACGCGGTTCACGGTCAATGCGCCGGTCGTGCGCGATCGCAAGGGCGAGTTCAAGGACCTCTTCGAGGAGATCGTCCGCGAGGGCTACAACCGCGTGAAGGTCGACGGCGAGCAGTTCGTGCTCGAGGAGGGCGTCCCCGAGCTCGACAAGAAGTTCAAGCACACGATCGAAGTGGTCGTCGACCGTCTCGTGATGAAGGCCGATCTGCGCACGCGGCTCTCGCAGTCGATCGAGGCGGCGGCGGGCTTGGCGGACGGGATCGTCCTCATCGACCCCGTCGACGGCGGCGAGCCGCTGCTCTTCTCCGAGAACTTCGCGTGCCCCGACCACGGCGTCTCGCTGGCTGAACTGCAGCCGCGCATCTTCTCGTTCAACTCGCCGCACGGCGCGTGCCCGCGTTGCACGGGCCTCGGATCGCAGCAGGAGATCGACCCCGATCTCGTCGTCCCCGATCCGTCGCTCTCGATCGACGACGGCGCGCTCGTCCCATGGTCGGTCGGCGGTTCTTCGAGCTTCTACGAGGCGGTCATCCAGGCGATCGCCGACCGGTACGAGATCGACACCTCGGTGCCCTGGTCGGAGATGACGACGCAGGACCAGGACTGCTTTCTCTACGGCACCGACGGCGAGCGCGTCTACGTCCAGTACCGCAACCGGATGGGGCGGAAGCGCCAGTACATGCTCGCGTTCGACGGGATCGTCGCGAGCCTGCAGCGCCGGTACAAGGAGACGGACTCGTCACAACAGCGCGAGCGGATCGAGGAATACATGTCGTTCCGCCCGTGTCCTGTGTGCCACGGCGCGCGTCTCAAGCCGGAGGTGCTCGCGGTCACCGTCGGCTCCAAGTCGATCAACGAGTTCACGACACTCTCGGTCACCGCGGCGCTTCGCTTCCTCGACGAGCTCGGCTTGACCGACACCGAGCAGCTCATCGGGCATCGCATCGTCAAGGAGATCCGCGAGCGGCTGACGTTCCTCGCCGACGTCGGCGTCGGGTACCTGACGCTCGACCGTGCGGCCGCGACGCTCTCCGGCGGTGAGGCACAGCGCCTTCGCCTTGCCACGCAGATCGGGTCGATGCTCGTCGGCGTGCTCTACATCCTCGACGAGCCGTCGATCGGGCTGCACCAGCGCGACAACGCGCGCCTGATCTCGACGCTCGAACGGCTGCGCGACCTCGGCAACACGGTCATCGTCGTCGAGCACGACGAAGAGATGATGCGTCGCGCCGACTGGCTGCTCGACATGGGTCCGGGCGCCGGCCTACACGGCGGCGAGGTGGTCGGCGAAGGTCCCGCGGCGAAGGTCGAGCGCAACCGCAAGTCGGTCACCGGCCAGTTCCTCTCGCGTACGCGCACAATCGCGATTCCGGAGCGGCGCGAGGACGACCGCGGCGCCTTCGTCGTGCGCGGCGCCGCGCAGCACAACCTCAAGGACATCGACGTCGAGTTTCCGGTCGGCAAGTTCGTCTGCGTCACCGGCGTGTCGGGCTCCGGCAAGTCGACGCTCGTGAACGAGATCGTCTACAAGGCGCTCGCAAACCGCCTCAACAAGGCGCGCATCAAGCCCGGCGAGCATCGCGGCGTCGAAGGAATCGAGGCGTTCGACAAGGTGATCGAGATCGACCAGAAGCCGATCGGCCGCACGCCGCGATCGAACCCGGCGACGTACACCGATCTCTTCACGCACATCCGCGAGCTGTACTCCCTCACGCCCGAGGCGAAGGTCCGGGGCTACAAGCCGGGGCGCTTTTCGTTCAACGTCCGGGGCGGCCGCTGCGAGACGTGCAAGGGCGACGGCCAGATCAAGATCGAGATGCACTTCCTGCCCGACGTCTACGTCCCGTGCGAGACGTGCAAAGGCGCGCGGTACAACCGTGAGACGCTCGAGGTGCGCTTCAAGGGCCGCTCGATCGCCGACGTGCTCGACATGTCGGTCGAAGAGGCGCTCCAGTTCTTCGCGAAGATCCCGAAGATCCGCCGCCGCCTGCAGACGCTGCACGACGTCGGGCTCGACTACATCAAGCTGGGTCAGCCGGCGACGACGCTCTCGGGCGGCGAGGCGCAGCGCGTGAAGCTCGCCTCGGAGCTGTCGAAGGTCGCGACGGGAAAGACGCTCTACATCCTCGACGAGCCGACGACGGGTCTCCACTTCGCAGACATCGAGAAGCTCCTCGAGACGCTGCAGCGGCTCGTCGATGCGGGGAACACGATGATCGTCATCGAGCACAACCTCGACGTGATCAAGCAGGCCGACTGGATCATCGATCTCGGTCCCGAGGGCGGCGATGCGGGCGGCGAGATCGTCGCAATCGGAACCCCCGAGCAGGTCGCCGAGGTCGAGGAGAGCTTCACCGGCACGTTCCTCCGGCACGTGCTGCCGGCAGCCGCAGTCGCGGCCTGACGGCCATGTCCCGCAACCAGGTTGCCGGACGTGTCCTTAGAGAACCGCCTGTGTTTGAGTGACGCGGGCGACGAGCTTGCCGTCGTCGTCGAAGAGCTCCGTGTCGACGACGATCGTGCGCCGTCCCTTGTGCAGCGCGCGCGACACACCGTGCACGTAACCGCCGCGCACCGGCCCGAAGAAGTTCGTCTTCGACTCGATCGTCGCGGTTCCCTTCGCCTCCGCCGGCAGATTCAGGAAAGCGAGAAAGCCGCCGGCCGAGTCCGCGAGGCTCATAAGCGCGCCTCCGTGCAGCATCCCGCCCGCCGTGCACTGCTCCGCGCTCCACTCGAGCCGGCTCCGCACCTCGTCCTCGGATGCAGAGACGATCTCCATCCCGAGGAAGCTCGTGTACGGCGCCGCCGCCGCGACCTGCGCGGTGAGCTCCGGGTTCGCGTCCATCGGCCGGAGGCTACCCTGCGCGCCGTGAATTGGTGGCTGCGCGCAGCCGCGGTGCTCGTTGCGCCGCGCGCCGTGTTCGTCTCGCTGCGCGACGAGTCCGCCGAAGCTGCGGAGTCCCGGCAAGAGCCGATCTCGGCGATCGCGGGTCTAGCCGGGATCGCAGGCGTCCTCGGCACGCCGGTTGCACGGCGCCTGCTCAACGACCCGTCGATGTCCGTCTCGCTCATCCCCGTGTGGGCGTTCCTCGGCGGCGCCGTGTACGCCCTCGCGATGTACTGGCTCGGCGGCGGCCTTCTCTTCGGCGCGTCGCGAAGGCTCGGCGGCATCGGCACGTATCGCCGCTCGCGGCAAGTGCTCGGCCTCGCCGCTGCGCCGCTCGCGCTCTCGCTCCTCACGCTCTGGCCGCTGCGGATCGCCATATATGGCACCGACCTATTCCGCACCGGCGGCAACGACTACGGGCGAGGCGACGAGATCTTCGGCGGCGTCTACTACGCCTTGCTGGTGTGGAGTGTGTGGCTGCTCGTCGTCGGCGTGCGCGCCGTCCACGGCTGGACGTGGGCGCGGGCCGCAGGTGCGGTCGTGCTTGCCGCGATCGTTCCTGCGCTCATCGTCCTGGCCACCACCGTCTAGCTAGGCTGCACGACGGCATGGAGACCATGTGGGCCGTCCGCAAGGTCAGCGCGGCGCCGGGATTGGCGCTCGACGAGGTACCCGTTCCCGCACTTGGCGACGACGAGGTACTCGTCGAGGTCGAGGCGGCGAGCGTGTGCGGCACCGACCTGCACATCTTCCACTGGGACGCGTGGGCTGCGAACCGCATCAAGCCGCCGCTCACGCTCGGCCACGAGTTCGCCGGGACGGTCGTCGACGTCGGCCGCAGCGTTCGCAACGTCGTCGCCGGCGAGTACGTCTCCGCCGAGAGCCACGTCACGTGCGGCGCGTGTTACCACTGTCGCACCGGTCGCGCGCACATGTGTGAGTACACGCAGATCCTCGGCGTCGACCGCGACGGCGCGTTCGCGCAGTACGTCGCGGTTCCCGAGTCGGTGATCTGGAAGAACGACCGTTCGAAGCTTCCGCCCGAGATCGCGACGCTGCAGGAGCCGTTCGGGAACGCCGTCTTCGCGGTCAGCCATGAGGATGTCGCGGGCAAGGCGGTCGCCGTGCTCGGATGCGGGCCAATCGGCCTGTTCACGATCGGCATCGCGCGCGCGTCGGGTGCGGCGCGTGTGCTCGCGTCCGATCGCATGCCGTTCCGCCTCGATCTCGCTCGGACGATGGGCGCACACGAAGTGCTCGACGTTTCCACGGTGGACGACGTCGCACCGTGGTTCGCAGAGCACAACGAAGGCGAGCATCCCGACGTCGTCTTCGAGATGTCCGGCGCGCCGAAGGCGATCGTCGACGCGTTCCGTATCGTGCGCAACGGCGGCCGCGTGATCCTCTTCGGCATCCCCGCGCTTCCCGTCGAGCTCGACGTCGCCGACCTGCTCATCTTCAAGAACCTCACCGTGTCCGCGGTGAACGGCCGCGAGGTGTTCGGCACCTGGTACAAGACGCGCTGGCTGCTCGAGCACGGCGTCGTCGACCTGCGCCCGCTCGTCACCGCCGAGCTCGGCCTCAACGAGTTCGAGCGCGCGTTCGCGCTGCTCGAGTCGGGCGAGGCGTGCAAGATCGTCCTTCGCCCGAGCGGGATCCCGGACGAGCCGCTCGTTGCGACGCCGGCCGAGGCGGCGGAGACGAACGGCCAGCTCGATCATCTCGGGAAGTGGGCGCACCGGTGAGCACGCTCGACGAGCAGATCGGCGCCGAGCTCGATGCGCTCCGCGAAGCCGGCACGTTCAAGCGCTTCAACGCGCTCGAGTCCCCGCAGGGGCCGGTCGTAGAGATGGCCGGGCGCGGCGAGGTCGTCGTGCTCTCATCGAACAACTACCTCGGGCTCGCCGACCATCCGGAGGTCGTCGAAGCCGGGATCGTAGGGCTCAGGAAGTACGGGGCGGGGACCGCCTCAGTGCGCTTCATCTGCGGCACGTTCACGCCGCACCTCGAGCTCGAACGCGACCTCGCCGACCTGTCAGCGACCGAGAGCGCGCTCACGTACGTCTCGTGCTGGAACGCGAACGAGGCGTCGATCCCGACGCTCGTCGACGAGACGACTGCCCTCATCTCTGACGAGCTGAACCACGCCTCGATCATCGACGCGATGCGGCTCGCGAAGCCCGAGCGCAAGGTGCGGTACAAGCACTCCGACATGGGTGAGCTGCGCGACGCCTTGCGCGCTTGCGACCCCGGTCAGCGCAAGCTGATCGTCACCGACGGCGTGTTCTCGATGGAGGGCGATCTCGCGAAGATCCCTGACATCCTCGAGCTCGCACGCGCGCACGACGCGGTCGTCGTCGTCGACGACTCGCACGGCGTCGGCGCCGTCGGAGAGACAGGACGCGGCGTCGCCGAGCACTACGGCGTGCTCGGCCAGGTCGACGTCTTCACCGGGACGCTCGGCAAGGCGCTCGGCGGCGCGGCCGGCGGCTACGTCGCGGCGTCGAAGGAGGTTTGCGAGCTGCTGCAGCAGCGCTCGCGCCCGCAGCTGTTCTCGAACGCGTTGCCGCCGACGGTCGCCTGCAGTGCGCGCGCGGCGGTGCGCGTGCTGCGCGAGCATCCCGAGCTCGTGACGAAGCTGCACGAGAACACCGACTGGTTCCGGGGCGCGCTGCGCGAGGCGGGCTTCGCTCCGCTCGAGGGAGAGTCGGCGATCATCCCGATCATCGTCGGCGAGACGGCTCGCGCGATCGAGATCTCCGAGCGCCTGCTCGAGCGCGGCGTTTTCGTCACCGGCTTCGGCTTCCCCGTCGTGCCGGAAGGGACCGCACGCATCCGCGTGCAGATGTCCGCTGCGCTCGAGCGCGAGCACCTCGAGCGTGCGCTCGAGGCGTTCGTCTCAGTTGGCCGGGACGTCGGCCTCGTTTCGGCCTGAGAACTCCTTCAGCTCCTCTTCCGGCATCGCGTACGTGTGCTGCTCCTCCGGGAACGTCCCGGTGCGCACGTCGTCGGCGAACTGCGCGAGCGCGTCGGTGATTACCTCTCCGAGATCGGCGTAGCGCTTCACGAAGCGCGGCGCACGGCCCTCGTAGTAGCCGAGCATGTCGTGCCACACGAGCACCTGGCCGTCGGTGTCCGCGCCCGCGCCGATGCCGATCGTCGGCACCGTCAATGCGCGCGTCGCCACGGCCGCGACCGGCGGCGGGACCGCCTCGAGCACGATCGCGAAGCAGCCAGCGGCTTCGAGCGCCTTCGCGTCCTCGATGAGCTGCGTCGCGCGATCGGCGGTACGCCCCTGCGCCTTGAAGCCGCCGAGCACGGTCGCTGTCTGCGGCGTCAGGCCGACGTGCCCCATGACGGGAATGCCTGCACCGACGATTGCACGAGCGCGGTCGATGCTCGTGCCGGCCCGCTCGAGCTTCACCGCGTCGGCGCCGCCCTCCTTGACGAGGCGCACGGCGTTCGCGATCGCGTGCTCGTCCGATTCCTCGTAGGAGCCGAACGGCATGTCGGCGACGATGATCGGCCGCTTCGCGCCGCGCGTCACCCACTGGGTCATCATCAGGATCTCGTCGAGCGTGACGGCGACGGTCGACTCGCGGCCGTGCACGACCATGCCCGACGAGTCGCCGACGAGGATGAGGTCGACGCCGGCTTCGTCCGCGAGGCGCCCGGCAGGCGCGTCGTACGCGGTGACCATGACGATCTTCTCGCCGCGCCGCTTCATCTCGAGGAGCTCGGGCAGCGGGAGCTTGCCCGCCGTCCAGGAGGCGTAGCGCGAGGGCTTGCGTGTCATGTCAGCTCTCCTTCGAGTAGGACGTTGTCGATGAGACGCGTCGAGCCGACGCGTACGGCCGCGGCGAGCAAGAGTGCGCCGTCGAGGTCGATCAGCTCGACGTACTCCGGATTCATGCCGTTCAGCTGCGCGCGTGCGGCTGCGACGGGATTGGCGCTGCCGATCGCGGCGTGCAGAGCCTGCGGGAGCGCGAGCGCGCGCGTGCGCTCCTCCTTGGAGAGGCGAACGTTGCGCGACGAGAGCGCGAGCCCGTCCGGGTCGCGCACGGTGGGGTGGATGCGGATGTCGATGCCGAGGTTGAGGTCGCGCACGAGCTTGCGCACCACAGCCGCCTGCTGCGCGTCCTTCTGTCCGAAGTACGCGCGCCGCGGCTCGACGATGTTGAAGAGCTTCAGGCACACCGTGGCGACGCCGCGGAAGTGGCCGGGCCGAGCTGCGCCTTCGCCGCCCGTTCCCTCGACGTCGACCCAGGTTCCGAAGCCCGCGGGATACATCTCGTCGGCGCTCGGCGCGAAGAGGACATCGACGCGTGCGTCCGCGGCGATCTCCTGATCACGCGCCTCGTCGCGTGCGTACGCGCCGAAGTCCGCTGCCTCGTCGAACTGGGCGCGGTTGACGAACAGCGAGGCGACGACGACGTCGTTCTCCGCACGCGCAGTGCGAAAGAGCGCGACGTGGCCGTCGTGCAGCGCGCCCATGGTCGGAACGAGGCCGACCTCGCCTTCGAGCTCCAGCTCGCGAATGGTGCGTACGACCTTCACGTCACGAGCTCCAGCGTCGCTTCGGCGAGGGTCGCGTAGAGGTCGTCGAGCTCGGGCAGTTCATTGTGTATCGCTGCCTTGTGAGCTGCGACGGTGTCCCAATCTCCGCGCGAGATCGGGCCCGTCAGCTCGAAGTCGTTCTCGATCGTGCGCACCATGAGCGGGTCGAGCGCCTCGGGCGGCGCGCCCGCGGCGTCGAACAGGAGCGTCGCGGCGCGCTGGAGAGTGACGATGTAGTTCGACGCGAACACCGCGCCTGCGTGGTAGAGCGTCCGCGCCTCGTCGTCGAGCTCGAACGGACGCAGGCCGAGCGTCTCGGCGAGCCAGAAGCCCACTTCGAGTGCCTCGTTGCTCTCTCCGGTGACCGCCGCCCACGCGCCGTCGAGCTGCTCCGCGCCCCGTGCGAGCGTGAAGGTCTGCAGCGGATGAACGCTGAAACGGCGTGCGTGCGGCTCAAGCGCTGCGAGCGGCGTCCCGCCGCTCACATGCGCGACCCACGGGCCGGGCGCGATCGACGCGGCGACCTCGGCGATCGCGGAGTCGGGCACGCACAGGAGCACGAGCTCGGGGTCGGCTTCCCCGACCGTGATCCCGCGCTCACGCAGCCGCGCACCGATGGCGGAGCCGGCGCGGCCCGAGCCGATGACGTGGATTCTGTTCACTGCCTTCGCTCCAGCTCCGTAGCGGATGCCGGGCAGTCCTCAGTCTACCCGGCCGTCCGGTGCCAGGTCGCTGTCTTTCTCCCCTCAGAACGCTTCGCTAATCGATCAGACCTGGCTCCGGCGTACAATCAGCCTGTGCCGATCTACGAGTACGTCTGCATGGAGTGCGAGTCGCATTTCGAGGAGCTCGTCCGCGGCGAAGAGCAGGTTGCGTGCCCGGACTGCACGGCGACAAACGTGTCGCGGCAGTTCTCGACGTTCGCCGTGCACGGCATCTCGAAGCAGCCGAGCTTCACCGGCGGTGGCGGTGGGGGCGGTTGCTGCGGCGGCTCGTGCGGCTGCGGCCACTAAGTGTCCGAGCCACAGGGGGAGCAGCTGACCCGCGCCCAGCGGGAGCAGCTCGAGGCGGAGCTCGCCGAGCTCGAAGGCCCGAAGCGCAGAGCGGTTGTCGAGGCGATCTCGGTTGCGCGCGCGCACGGCGACCTCTCCGAGAACTTCGAATATCACGCGGCGAAGAACGAACAAGGGCTGCTCGAGCGACGCATCACGATCCTCCGCTCGCGGCTCTACAACGCCGAGACGGTCGAGGCGAAAAGCGGTGTCGCGGGCGTCGGCTCGCAGGTCGAGCTCGAGCGCGATGACGGCGAGCGCATGACCTTCGAGATCTCGAGTGTCGGAGGCGTCTCACCCGATTCCCCGGTCGGACGGGCCGTCCTCGGCAAGGCGATCGGCGACGAAATCGTCGTGGAGGCGCCCAAAGGCACGTGGCGGGCGATCGTCCGGGCGCTGTCGTAGAGTCACCGCCGTGAGTGCGGTCCCCGTCGAGCCGCTTGACGAGCTCCAGGCCTACGCCGCGGAGGTTGCGGGATGCACCCGCTGCCGGCTCGCGCAAGGACGCACACAGGTCGTCTTCGGCGCCGGCAACCCGCACGCCGACCTCATGTTCGTTGGCGAGGCGCCGGGATTCCACGAGGACAAGCAGGGACTGCCGTTCGTCGGCCAGGCGGGCAAGCTGCTCGAGAAGCTCCTTGCCGGCATCGGGCTGTCGCGGCAGGACGTCTACATCGCGAATGTCTTGAAGTGCCTTAGGTACAACGCTCCGGTCCAGCTGGGGGACGGTTCGTGGGAGCGAGTGGGCCACCTCGTTCGGACTCGCTACGCGGGAACGGTCATGTCTGTTGATGGCGACGGTCGGCTTGTCCAGCGCCGAGTCACCGGTTGGCACGCCTCGCCCCTGGCGGGGCGTTCTGTGTTCAGGCTCACCTACAAGTCGGCCAAGCATGCCGGTGCGGGACGCGTGAGCGTTCAACTGACCGGCGACCACGAGGTTATGACGGCACGCGGTTGGGTCGCCGTGTCCAAGCTCGAACGCCGCGACCGGATCGCGACGGGACAGGGTCTCAGTCGGCTAGCTCAGGACGTCGTCTGTGGATCGTTGCTCGGCGATGGGTCGATCAACAAGTCCAGCAGCCACGTCCAGATCGCGCACTCGGGGCGACAGGCGGAGTACGCGGCGTTCAAGGCCGAATTGCTCTGTGAGCTCGAACCGCAAATCAGTGAGGTCGCGGTAGCGGCGGTAGCTGGCGGATCCACAACGTATCCGACCGTGCACGTGCGTACGCGCGCTCACCGAGCCCTCCGCACAATCGGAGCCGAGTTCTACGGACCGGAGAAACATGTCCCGACGCGGCTGGCTACGGAGCTCAACGAGCGGATGCTGGCCATCTGGTTCATGGATGACGGCTACCTGCGGATCCGCGAGGGTGGGCGGCGGCCCCGTGCAGAGATCGCCACCTGCGCCTTCGATGATTGCGACATCGCGATCCTGCTTCAAGGTCTCTCGAGGTTGGGCCTCTCCGCGAAAGCGTTACGAGGCCGCATCCACTTCGGCGTCGAGGCGACGAGGGCGCTATCGGAGCGGATCGCTCCGTTTGTACCGCCATCGATGCGGTACAAGCTCGACCCCGAGGTGGAATCCTGTGTTCCGTTCGATCCAGGGTGCCTTCAGCCCGGTCCTGCGGAGACCCTCTACGACGAAGTAGAGGTTGAAGAAATCACGGACGAGTACCGGAGCGATACGACGTTCTTCTGCATCGACGTTGAAGAGACGCACAACTTCGTCACTTCCGGGGGCGTCGTCCACAACTGTCGGCCGCCGGGCAACCGCGACCCGCAGCCGGACGAGATCGAGGCGTGCGAGAGCCATCTCTTCCGCCAGATCGAGCTGATCGAGCCAGCGGTCGTCGCGACGCTCGGCAATTTCGCGACGAAGCTCCTCTCCGGCCGCCCGCTCGGCATCACGCGCGTGCACGGGCAGGAGCAGGAGACGACGATCGGCAGCCGCAGCGTCCTGCTCTATCCGCTCTACCACCCGGCCGCGGCGCTCTATACGCCTGCGATGCTCAAGGTGCTCGAGTCCGACTTCGCGCGCCTCCCGGAGCTCATGGGCGGCAAGCCCGTGCCCGAGCCGGAGTTGGCGCTCGTGCAGACGAAGCCTGCCGAGCAGCTCGGCCTCTTCTAGTCTCGTTCCGTGAGCGAAAGCGAGACTTCCTCGCCGGAGGAGACGGCCGCGCTCGCCGCGACGCTTGCGCGGCGGCTCGAGTCCGGCGACGTCGTGACCGTCGCCGGCGAGCTCGGATCCGGCAAGACGACGTTCGTGCGCGGTGCGTGCGAGGCCCTCGGCGTGCACGCGCACGTGACGAGCCCGACATACACGATCGGCCACCGCTACCACGGCGACGGGATCGAGATCTCGCATCTCGACCTGTACCGCTTCGAGGGCGTCTCGCCGGCGGAGTGGGGAGACCTCGAGCCGTACTTCGACGGCGCGATCGCCTTCGTCGAGTGGCCGGAGGCGGGGGAGGGAGTCCTGCCGCCGCCGCGCTTCGCGGTGCATTTGCGGCATGCTGGAGATGCCCGGAGGATGGTCTCGATCGACGAGTGCTGACGCTGGCGTTCGACACTGCGACCGATGTTGCGACGAGCGCGCTCGTCGACGACGGCGAGGTCCTCGCCGAGCGGTCTTCGCGCGCTGTCACGCTGCTCGAGGACGTCGACGCATTGCTGCGCCAGGGCGGTGCGCATCCGCGCGATCTCGACATGCTCGCCGTCGGCATCGGCCCGGGAAGCTTTACCGGCGTGCGCATCGGGCTCGCGACGGCGCGCGGGCTCGCGCTCGCGCTCGATCTGAGCGGAGCCGGCGTCTCGACGCTGGACGCGCTCGCCGCGGGCGCGCCCGGCGCGACGCCGGTCGTCGACGCACGTCGGAGCGAGGTGTTCGCGCTCGTCGGTGGTGAGGCGACGGTGCTCGCGCCCGCCGACCTCTACGTCGAAGCGGGGGAGATCTGCGTGGGCGACGGTGCCATCCGCTATCGCGCGCTGCTCGAAGAGAAGGGCGCGCAGGTTCCCCCCGACGACGACGAGCGGCATCTCCTGCGCGCGCGGTTCCATGCCCAGCTCGCCGGCGACCTTGGCCCGGTCGAGGCCATCGAGCCGCTTTACCTGCGCGCGCCCGACGCGAAGAAGAGCGCGCGATGACGACGATCGAGCTTCGCCGCCTCGGTCTCGGCGACCTGAAGGAGATCGAAGAGATCGAGCGCCGCTCGTATCCGACGCCGTGGTCGCGCTCGATGTTCGCGGGCGAGCTCGCCAAGCCGAGCTCGATCTGCATCGGCGCGTTCGAAGGCGACGTCGAAGACGGAAAGCTGTGCGGCTACCTCGTCGTGTCGCGCTACGTCGACGCGTGGCATGTGATGAACATCGCCGTCGATCCTGAGCAGCGCGGGCGCGGCATCGCGACGATGCTGCTCGAGCGGCTGTTCGAGCTCACCGCCGACGACGCGCGGCGCGGCTACACGCTCGAGGTGCGCGTGTCGAACGAGACCGCGATCAGCCTGTACGAGCGGCTCGGCTTCGAGTCGCGCGGAATCCGCCGCGGCTACTACACGGACAACCGCGAAGACGCGCTCATCATGTGGAAGGACCCGATCGCTTGATCCTCGGCATCGAGACGAGCTGCGACGAGACCGCCGCAGCCGTCATCACTGCCGATGGGCACATCAAGAGCAACGTCGTCGCGTCGCAGGCCAAGCTGCATGCGGAGTTCGGCGGTGTCGTGCCCGAGATCGCGTCGCGCCGTCATCTGGAGCTCATCGGACCGGTCGTGCGCGAGGCGTTATCCGAAGCCGACGCAACGCTCGACGATCTCGATCGCATCGCCGTCACGCAGGGGCCGGGCCTGATCGGCGCGCTGCTCGTCGGCATCGCCGCGGCAAAGTCGCTCGCGTGGTCGCGCCTCCTGCCGCTCGCGCCCGTCGACCACCTGCGCGGGCACGTCGCCTCCCTCTATCTCCAGCCGAACGCGGTCGAACCCCCGTTTCTCTGCCTGCTCGCGAGCGGCGGGCACACGTTGCTCATCGACGTACGCGAGGACGGAACGCACGACATCCTCGGCTCGACCCTCGACGACGCGGCCGGCGAAGCGTTCGACAAGGGCGCGCGGCTGCTCGGCCTCGGCTATCCCGGCGGGCGCGAGATCGACCGGGTCGCGCGCACGGGCGATCCTTGGGCCTATGACTTTCCCGTCGCGCGTGTTCCCGGCCTCGACTTCTCGTTCTCCGGGCTCAAGACCGCGCTGCTCTACGCGACGCGCGAGCTGAGCGCATCGGAACTGATTGAGCGGCGCGCCGACCTTGCCGCCTCGTACCAGCGCGCGATCGTCACCGCGCTCGTCGAGCGCGTGCGGGGAGCGGCGGGCGCCACGCGGGTCGCCGTCGTCGGCGGGGTGGCGGCCAACTCGGAGCTCAGGGCGGCGCTGCCGGAGGCTGCGCTCGCGCCCCTCGAGCTGTGCACCGACAACGCCGCGATGATCGCTTCCGCCGGGCGCCTCGTTGAGCCCGTCCCGTACCCGGGATATCTTGGGCTCGATGCGTATGCCTCGCGCTGAGCGCAGGCTTGCGGCGCTGCTCGCGCTTCTGGCTGCCGGATCGACGGCGATCGTCGTCGCGACGAGCGGGAGCAGCGCAGGGAATGGGAGCATGCCGCCGCCGGCGGCGTCCGCGTGGCAAGGCCTCGTCGGCTCGCGCCCGGTCGTCGCGCTCGGCAGCCGCGTGATCATCGTGCTGCGCACGCCGTCGCTCGCGCAGCGCGTCGAGAGCGCTGGAAGTGCGACCGCGACGCAAGAGCAGACGTGGTCGAGCGACGCTGCGACCGCGCAACGCCTGCTCATCGCGCGACTCGCGCTCCGCGGCGTCTCCGTTCGTCCGGAGTTCACGTTCACGCGCGTGCTCGACGGCTTCTCGACGCTGCTTGATCCGAGCGCGTTTCCCGTCGTCGAGGCGGACAAGGATGTCGCCGGCATCTACCCGGTGCGCGTTGCGTATCCCGCGTCGATCACTACGCAGGTTCTGTCCCGTCCCGACTACGGTCGTGCGAACGTTCGTATCTCTGGGCTCGACGGTCGCGGCGTGACCATCGCGCTCCTCGACACCGGCGTCGATCCGACCGTCCCGTATCTCCGAGGCCGTGTTGCCCGCGGCATCGACATCGTCGGCGGCGATGCGGGCGCGCCCGCGAAGCCTCGGCCCGATGACGCGAGCCAGCTCGAGCGTCACGGGACGGAGATGGCCGGCCTGGTTGTCGGGAGCGGCGGTCCGGCCGGCTTGTCGGGCGTCGCGCCGGGTGCGGCCGTTCTGCCGATTCGCGTCGCGGGTTGGCAGCCCGACGCTCTCGGGCACTGGGCGATCTACGCGCGCGGCGACCAGATCGTCGCCGGCCTCGATCGCGCAGTCGATCCGAACGGCGACGGCGACGCGCACGATGCCACGCGGATCGCGCTGCTCGCGCTCGCCGAGCCGTTCGCGGGCTTCGACGATTCGCCCGAGGCGCAGGCGGTCGCCGGCGCGACCGCGCTCGGCACGCTCGTCGTCGCTCCATCGGGCAATGACGGCGCGAATGCATCCGCATACGGCGACATCGCAGGCCCTGGCGGCTCGCCGGATGCGCTCACTGTCGGCGCGCTCGATACGCGCGTGCGTGTCGATCGAACGCGCATGCTCATCCGCAGCGGGCTGGCGACGATCCTCGACGAGTCCACTGCGGTGGCCGGGGCGGTGCGGCCCAAGGAGCATCTCGCACTCCAGATCGCGGCGCCACGCGGGAGCCAAAGTGACGCGCGTCGTACGGCACCGCGGCTCTCCGACTTCTTCGCGAGCGACGGCACGAGTCTCGTCGCCGGCCGCGCTGCGCTCGTTCCCGGCGGCGCCTCGCCCGCGCCCGCGGCCGAGCGGGCGGCAGAGGCGGGCGCAACCGCGGTGCTGCTCTACGGCCTGCGCACGTCGCTCCCGGCCGGGGGGCTCGGCCTCGACGAGGCTGCGCCGGTGCCGATCGTCTCGGTCTCGAACGTCGTCGCGCGCGCTGTGTTTCGTGGGCTCGCGGCCGGAAGCAGCGCAACCGTCACGCTGGGCAGCGTTGACTCGGTCGCGAACGCCGCCCGCGGGAGTGTCGCGAGCTTCTCGTCCGCCGGGATCGCGTACGACGGTGGAGTGAAGCCCGAGCTCGTCGCGCCGGGCGTCGGCCTCGCGACCTCAGAGCCGGGAGCGAACGCGGACGGCTCGGCGCGGTACGTGACAGTGAACGGATCGAGCGCGGCGGCGGCAACGGTTGCCGGCGC
The DNA here is from genome assembly GCA_035703805.1 of Gaiellaceae bacterium. Classification (GTDB taxonomy): domain Bacteria; phylum Actinomycetota; class Thermoleophilia; order Gaiellales; family Gaiellaceae; genus Palsa-739. Next base: position 27,808 of record DASSXM010000086.1, read on the forward strand.
AGCGGCGCTCATCGCGCAGGCGCGGCCCACGCTCGCCGCGGATGCACTCAAGGGCGTTCTCGTCGGTTCCGCGCGCGCGCTTGCGCGAACGCCGGTCGCTGCGCAAGGAGCAGGCCTCGTCACCGTTGGTGGAGCGGTGGCAACCGAACTCGCCGCGGCACCGTCCGCACTCGCCCTCGGCCGAGTGACCGGCCCCGTGTGGAGTGCGGAGAGCGCCTTCACGCTGACGAATCTTTCGACGCGGAGACTCAGCGTGACCCTCGATTCCGTGAGCCAGCAGGAAGGCGCGGCGCAGGTCGGCCTGCGCATCACGCCCTCGCGCGCTGCGCTTCAGGCGGGGCAGAGCATCGTCGTGCATGTCCACGCGACGCTCGCTTCGACGCTCCTCGGGAGTGCGCAGACCGACGGCGCGGTCGTCGCGCGCGTCGCGGGAGGGGGAGAGACCCGCATTCCTTGGTCGGTCTCGTTCGCGCTCGCGACACCGAGCCTGATCGGGAGTGCGACGTTGTCCGGCAAAGAGTTCGCCGCGTCGGACCAGGCGCCAGCGCTCTTGTCCGTCGATGCCGGCCGTGTCCTCGTCGACGCGGGCTATCTCGAGATCCGGCCGGTGAGCCGCCTCGACATCGCGCTCGCGCACGCCGACGGCACGCCGATCGGGCTGCTCGTGCGCGTGCGCGACCTCCTCCCGGGTAGGTACGCCTTCGGCATCACCGGGCGCGGCCCGGACGGGAAGCTGCTGGCGCCAGGGAAGTACCTCCTCAACATCAGTGCGTACCCGGTGGGCGACGGCCTGCCCAGCGTGACGCAGGTCCCGTTTTCGCTCCGATAGAACGCGGTTTGGGGATGACGCCCGTCGACGGGGCGCGATTCGGCGGATGCGATGCAAGGACGCAAGGAGCGCCGATAGTCACCACTATCGGCGCGACCGAGGACGCAGCAGCGCGCCGCCGAGCGCGTTCCGGCGACATCGCGTTCATTCCCAAATCGCGTTCTCAGCCTGCATATACTCGCCTTCGGATCCCAAAAAGGAGTCGACTGTGGCAGTTGAAGCCCCTGTCTCCCATCTGCGCGAGAACCCGTTCGAGATCGCTCGTGAACAGCTGCGCCGGGTGGGCGAGACATTCGAGATCGATTCGAACCTCATCACCGTGCTCGGCAACTGCAAGAAGGCGGTCGAGGTCTCCATTCCGGTCGGGATGGACGACGGAACGACACAGGTCTTTGCGGGATACCGCGTCACACACAACATCGCGCGCGGCCCGTCGAAGGGCGGCATCCGGTACCACCCGGACGTCACGCTCGACGAGGTCAAGGCGCTCGCGATGTGGATGACATGGAAGTGCGCGCTCATGGGCATCCCGTTCGGCGGCGCGAAGGGCGGCGTCGTCTGCGATCCGAAGCGGCTGTCACGGGTCGAGCTCGAGCGGCTCACGCGCCGCTTCACGAGCGAGATCATCAACGAGATCGGACCCGAGAAGGACATTCCGGCCCCGGACGTCGGCACCGACGGCTCGGTCATGGCGTGGATCTTCGACACGTACTCGATGAACAAGGGGCACTCCGTGCTCGGCGTCGTCACCGGCAAGCCGCTCACCATCGGCGGCTCGCTGGGGCGTGAAGAGGCGACCGCCCGCGGCGCGCTCTATTGCATCCGCGATGCGGTGGCAAAGCGGGACCGCTCGCTCGCCGGCATGCGCGTCGCCGTGCAGGGCTTCGGCAACGTCGGCAGCTTCCTCGCAAAGTTCCTGCACGAGGAAGGCGCGACCGTCGTCGCGATCTCCGATTCGACCGTCGGGCTGTACAACCCGAAGGGCATCGACGTTCCCGCGGCGATCGCGTACAAGCACGAAAACCGCACGCTCGTCGGGCTGAAGGACGCCGAGCAAATCACGAACGAGGATCTCCTTCTGCTCGACGTCGACATCCTCGCGCCATGCGCGCTCGAGCAGGTCATCACCGAGCGCAACGCCGATCGGGTAAGGGCGTCGATCATCTGCGAAGGCGCGAACGGTCCCGTGACGCCGACCGCCGACTCGATTCTCGAAGACAAGGGCGTGCTCATCCTCCCGGACGTGCTCGCCAACGCGGGCGGTGTCGTCGTCTCCTACTTCGAGTGGGTGCAGGGCTTGCAGGAGTACTTCTGGAAGGAAGTCGAGGTGAACGCGAAGCTGAACGACATCGTCAGCCGGGCGTTCGAGGAGACATGGGAGACGTCGCAGCGGCGGAAGATGCCGATGCGCATCGCTGCCTACGGGCTCGCGGTGCTACGCGTCGCCGAGGCGACGATCACGCGGGGCATCTACCCGTAGCCCGAGTCACCGTTTACCACGCTCAAGGCTGCCACTTGTGCGAGCGCGCGCTCGAGCAGGTGCGCGCTCTCAGAGACGAGCTCGGCTTCGATCTGGACGAGGTGGACATCGGGGGCGATCCCGCCCTCGAGGCCGAGTATCGGGAGTGGCTCCCGGTCGTCGAGATCGACGGCCGGCGCCGTTTCACCTACCACGTCCAGCCTGATGCGCTCCGAAAAGCGGTTGCACAAGCAGGCACCTGAGCCAGCCTGCTAAAACACGTTCGGCTGTTACAAGCTCGACGATTGGAGAACGTGTGGCAGACCGCCTGACGGTCGGCGTCGCCGCTCGCCTGTCGCGGTACCTCCAGGTGCTGACGCAGGCGCGGAAGATGGGAAAGGTGCGGATCTCCTCCCAGGAGATCGCCGAGTACACGAACATCAACGCGACCCAGATCCGGCGCGACCTGTCGGCGTTCGGCAAGTTCGGCAAGCGCGGCGTCGGCTACAACATCGACTCGCTGCTCGGTGAGATCCGCAAGATCCTGCGGACGCAGGGGCAGCACAACATCGCGCTCATCGGCGCCGGCCGACTCGGCCAGGCGATTGCGAGCTCGCCGATCTTCGCCGAGCATGGCATCAACATCGCGGCGGTCTTCGACAAGGATCCGGAGAAGATCGGCGCGCCGATCGGGCACGTGAACGTCAGCGAGTACCCGCGCCTGCAGGAGCTCGTGCACGAGAAGAACATCATCGTCGGCGTGCTCGCCGTTCCCGCATCAGCTGCGCAGCAGGCCGCGGACGACCTCGTCGGCTCCGGCGTGAAGATCATCTTCAACTACTCCGAGGCTCTTCTCGAGACGCCGGGCGACGTGACGGTGCACACGTCGAACCCGGCGGTGGAGCTGCTCTATGCGCTCTACTTCCACCTGACCTGAAGATCGTTCTCTGGCATGGGTACCTCCTCGGAGGTACCGGCTCCAACGTGTACACGCGAGCGGTGGCGCGCGCGTGGAGCCTCGCGGGTCACGACGTCACCGTCGTCTGCCAGGAGCGGCATCCCGAGCGATACGACCTCGGCGATGCGCGCGTCGTCGTGCCCGAGCTGCCCGACGGCCTTCTGCCGGTGTTCGTCCTCGACCGCTACGAGGGGCTCACGGCGAAGCTCCTGCAGGATTTCACCGCGGACGAGCGCGCGCGCTATGTCGAGGCAAACGCCGCCGCCTTGCGAGAGCTGCTTCCCGCCGACGTCGTCTTCGCGAATCACGTGCTCCTCGGCGGTCCGGTTGCCGCCGCATCCGGCGCGCGCTATGCCGTGAAGGCGCACGGCTCGGAGCTCGAGTACTCGATGCGCGGGCGTCCCGAGCTCGAGCGCTCGGGCGCGGAGTCGCTCGCCGGCGCGGAGGCCGTCTTCGTCGGTTCCGCGCACATCCGTGCCGTGCTCGAGGACGTGGTCGGCCATGTCGACCGCGTGCACGAGGTTCCGCCCGGCGTCGACGTCGACGAGTTCGTTCCCGAGGATCGGCTGCGCGCGTTCGCCGAGCTGATCGCGGAAGCCGAGATCGATCCGCGGGACGGGGACGAGCGACATCCCGATCCCGGCAATTCGGAGCGCTTCGAGCATGCGTTCGCGCGTGATCTCCCCACCGTCGTGTACGTCGGCAAGCTGATCGAGAACAAGGGCGTGCAGGTCCTGTTCGAAGCGCTGCGCGGAATCGACGCGCGCGCGGTTATCGTCGGCTTCGGGGACTACCGTGCCGAGCTCGAGAAGCTCGCGCCGCCGGGCACGTTGTTCACCGGAGCGCTCGAGCACCGCCATCTCGTCCATCTGCTGCCGCTGTGCGACGTGTCGGTCGTGCCCTCGATCTTTCCCGAAGCGTTCGGGATGGTCGCCGCCGAGGCCGCGGCCGCCGGCGTGCCGCCGGTCGTCGCCGACCATTCCGGTCTTGCCGAGGTTGCGGCGGGCATCGCCGCGGAGTATCCAGCGGGTCACGCGCACCTGGCCGCCTTCCCGAACCGCGACGTCGCGGCGTTGCACGAGCGCCTGCGCGAGCTGTTCGAGCTCTCCGCGGAGGAGCGGCGCGAGCTCGGCCTCGCCGCCCGCCGCGCCGTCGAGCGGAACTGGGGCTGGCCGCGAATCGCGGAACGCCTTTTGGAGCCGCTCGCCTCTCCCAACTAAACTTTTTGAAGTGGGCGACGAGCAGACGCTGGGCTACGAGGAGCTCCTCGCGGCGTCTCGCGCCGCGTTCGAAGAGGTGCCCGACTTCACGCTCGCGGTCGAGGAGGAGTTCGCGCTCCTCGATCCGACAACGCTCGACCTCGTCAACCGCTTCGAGGAGCTGCAGCAGGCGGCACAGGGAACCGAGCTCGAGCCGCATCTCGTCGGCGAGCTGATCGCCTCCGAAGTCGAGGTGCGCACCGGGCGCTGCGACACCTTCGCCGAAGCGATGGACAGGCTCGGCGAACGGCGCGCGCAGCTGCGGACGCTCGCAGACGCGCTCGGCATCGGCCTCTCGTCGGTCGGTACGCATCCGTGGAGCCCGTGGCAGGAGCAACGGATCATCGACACGCCGCACTACCGGCGCAACGACCAGCTCCTGCGGTATGTCGTGTGGCGCAACAACAGCTTCGGTCTACACGTGCACGTGGGCATCCACGGCCCCGACCGCGCGATCCGCGTCAACAGCGCGATGCGCAACTTCCTGCCTGAACTGCTCGCGCTATCCGCGAGCTCGCCGTTCGTCGAAGGTGTGCTCACGTACCTGCACTCGGCGCGCACGCAGATTTTCACGCGGATGTTTCCGCGCTGCGGCATCCCCGACGCGCTCGACAGCTGGGACGAGTGGGAGTCGTTCGTGCGCTTCCTCTATGAGACCGGCTCCATGACCGAGCACACGCAGCTGTGGTGGAGCGTGCGTCCGCACCTCGCGTTCCCGACGATCGAGACGCGCATCTGCGACGCGCAACCGGAGCTCGCCGAGGCGCGCTCGCTCGTCGCGCTGACGTATGCGCTCACCGCGCGTTGCGCGCGCGCGATCGACGCCGGGGAACCGCTGCCGTCGTGGCCGCACCGCTTGCTCGAGGAGAACTTCTGGCGCGCCATCCGCTGGGGCCTTTCGGGCGAGCTCATCGACTTCGATCGCGGCGAGTCCATCCCCGCGCGCGCACGCCTCGAGCAGCTCGTCGACTGGGTGCAGCCGGTCGCGGACGAGCTGGGCGTCACGCCGTGGCTTGCGATTCCTGAGCGCAATGCCGCCGAGCGGCAGATCGCCCGCCACGAGGAGGGCGCGTCGATGGAACAGATCTTCGCCGAGCAGATCGCGGCCGGTGAGCGAGTCACAGGCTGAACAGCTCGTAGAGGAGCTTCGGAAGGCGAAAGTCTCCGATCTGCTCGTGCACACGTGCTCGCTGATCGGATCGCTCGCGTTCGGGAAGCTCGCGCCTGAGGCTCGGGACCTCGAGCAGGCACGGCTTGCGATCGACGCGCTGAAGGCCTTGACGCCGCTCATCCCCGAGGAGCAGCGCGGCGACGTTCAGTCGCTGCTCGCAAATCTGCAGCTCGCGTATGCCGACGCCGCCTCCGGCTGAGATCGCGGCTCAACTCGTCCGCGTCAATGCGGCGCTCCACGTGCACGTCACCGCGCTCGATGCGCGCACCGAACAGCTGATCGAGCTTCGGCTCTCCGACCATCCGACGCTCTCGCGCGCGGTCATCAAGCTCCTGCCGTCGCGGCTTGCGCGCGACATCACCGACGACGTGCTCGCGCACCGTGAGCTGACGACGCTGAAGCCGTCGAAGCCAGGCCCGCCGATCAAGCTCGGCCCTGCGCTCGCCGCCGCGAAGCTCCGGGCGTACTACGCCGAGGCGCAGCGGCGCTCCGGCATCGCCTGGCAGGTGCTCGCCGCCGTGAACTTCGTCGAGTCGGACTTCGGACGCCTGCGCGAGGCCAGCGCCGACGGCGCGCTCGGCCCGATGCAGTTCCTGCCGGCGACGTGGGCCGCGTACGGCCGCGGCAACGTCCACGACCCGCACGCAGCGATCCTCGCCGCCGCCCGCTTCCTGCACGCGGCGGGCGGAACGCACGACGAGCGCGGAGCGCTCTACCACTACAACCCGTCGCTTCGGTACGTCGACGCGATCGAGCGCTACGCGGGCCGGATCCGGCGTGACCCCGTGGCGTACCTCGTCTACTACGCCCGCCGTCCGATCGTCGGTTAGGATTGCGCGTCGCGCCGGGGTTCCCGGCGCAATTTATGTCCGCCTGAGAAGGAGAAACCCCCGCTCATGAGCTGGTTTTCGCACCACGCCGTCCTCTTCGCGCTGATCTGCGCCGCCGCGGCCATCCTCTACGGCCTGTGGCTGACCCTTTGGCTCCTCCGCCAGCCGGCGGGCACGGAGCGCATGCAGGAGATCTCCCGCGCGGTGCAGGAAGGCGCCGCTGCGTACCTGCGCCGCCAGTACATGACGATCGCGGTGGTTGCGATCGCGCCGTTCCTCCTCCTCGGCTTCTACCACTCGCTCGGGTGGGGGACGGCAGTCGGCTTCCTCATCGGCGCGACCTTCTCGGCCGCCGCCGGCTTCATCGGCATGAACGTCGCCGTGCGCTCGAACGTGCGCACCGCCGAGGCGGCGCGCACCGGACTGCCCGCCGCGCTGAACGTCGCGTTTCGCGCGGGCGCGGTCACCGGCCTGCTCGTCGTCGGCCTCGGCCTGCTCGGCGTCGCGGGCTACTACTGGGCGCTCACCGACTGGTTCAACCACACGCCGCACTCGGCGATCAAGGATCTCGTCGGGCTCGCGTTCGGCGGCTCGCTCATCTCCGTCTTCGCGCGACTCGGCGGCGGCATCTACACGAAGGCCGCCGACGTCGGCGCCGACCTCGTGGGGAAGATCGAGGCGGGGATTCCGGAGGACGACCCGCGCAACCCGGCCGTGATCGCCGACAACGTCGGCGACAACGTCGGCGACTGCGCCGGTATGGCAGCCGACCTCTTCGAGACCTACGCGGTCACCGCGGTCGCGGTCATGCTGCTCGGCGTCACCGGCGCAGCGGCGGCTAACGGCAAGCATCTGTGGCTGTATCCGCTCGCGATCGGCGGCGTGTCGATCATCGCGTCGATCATCGGCGTGCAGTTCGCTCGCGTGCGTCCGGGCGGCAACGTCATGAACGCGCTCTATCGCGCCGTGCTCGTCGCGACGATCATCTCGGCCGCGCTCTTCATCCCGGTCACGAGTGCGTTCTGCACGAGCGGCAAGTTCTCGTTCGGCCACCTGTACGGCTCAGCGCTGATCGGCCTCGCGATCACGGCACTGCTCGTCGGAATCACCGAGTTCTACACAGGTACGCGCTGGAATCCCGTCAAGTCGATCGCGAAGGCGTCGCAGACGGGCCACGCAACGAACATCATCGAGGGCCTCGCCGTCGGCATGCAGGCGACCGCGCTCCCGGTGATCGTCATCGCGATCGGCATCCTGCTCGCGAATCACTTCGCCGGCCTGTTCGGCATCGGCGTCGCCGTCATGGCGCAGCTCTCGATGACCGGTCTCATCGTCGCGCTCGACGCGTACGGCCCCGTCACCGACAACGCGGGCGGCATCGCCGAGATGGCGGATCTGCCGCCTGAGGTCCGCGCGATCACCGATCCGCTAGACGCGGTCGGCAACACGACCAAGGCCGTGACGAAGGGCTACGCGATCGGCTCCGCCGCGCTCGCCGCACTTGTTCTCTTCGGCTCGTATTCGGACGGGCTCGCCGAGCACGGCATGCGGACGATCTTCCAATTGAACGACGCGTGGGTCATCGCCGGTCTTTTCGTCGGCGGCCTCATGCCGTTCCTCTTCGCCTCGCTTGCGATGCAGGCGGTCGGGCGCGTCGGCGGCGAGGTCGTGCAGGAGGTGCGCCGTCAGTTCCGCGAGAACCCAGGGATCATGGAGGGGACGACGCGGCCTGAGTACGGGCGTGCGATCGACATCGTCACGAAGTCGGCGATCCGCAGCATGCTGCTGCCTGCGATCGTTCCGATCGCGTTCCCGATCGTCGTTGGGATCATCAACGTGAAGATGCTCGGCGGCCTGCTCATCGGGACGATCGTCACCGGTCTCTTCCTCGCGATCGCGATGACCTCGGGCGGCGGCGCGTGGGACAACGCGAAGAAGCTCATCGAGGACGGCCTTTACGGCGGGAAGGGCTCCGAGGCTCACCAGGCTGCGGTCACCGGAGACACGGTCGGCGATCCGTACAAGGACACCGCCGGTCCCGCGATCAACCCGATGATCAAGATCGCGAACATCGTCGCGATCCTCATCATTCCGCTGCTGATCTCGATTCACGGCTAGCGACGAAAGTCGGCGACCAGGTCGCAACGCGACCGGGTCGCATGCCTTTAACGGAGTACCGTTGACGCCGTGAGGCGTCTCGCATCCGGACTGCTCGCAAGCGCCGTCTCCGTCGCAGTCGTGACTGCGGCGGTGGCGGCGCTCAAGCCGCATGTGCCGGTCCTGGGCCTCGGCGTGCTCTACGTGTGCGCCGTGTTACCGGTCGCGGTGTTCTGGGGCGTCGCACTCGCGTCGGTCGTCTCGGTGGCGAGCATGCTCGCGTTCAACTGGTTCTTCCTTCCGCCGACGCACACGTTCCAGCTCCGTGACGGTGCGAACTGGCTCGCGCTCGCCGTCTTTCTCGCCACGGCAATCGTCGTGAGCGCGCTCGCCGCGCGTGTGCGGCGCCGTGCCGAAGCTGCCGAGGAGCGCGAGCGCGAGACGGCTGTGCTGGCGGAGGCGGCCCGGGCCATGCTGCGCGGCGCGGAGCTCGAGGAGATCACCGCACTCGTCTCCGGCGTGCTCGGCATCGACGTGCGGATCGAGCTTGGCAAGCACGACGGGGGCGAGCTGTTGCTCGCAGGCAGGCGTCCGGTCGCGACGCTCTTCCACTCCGAGCCGTTGCCAGGCGCAGTCGCGAAGCGCTTCCTGCCGGCGGTCGCCGCGCTGCTCGCGGTCTCTGTCGACCGCACGAACTTCCAGGCGGAGGCGCTCGAGGCGGAGACGCTCAGGCAGAGCGATGCGCTGAAGACTGCTTTGCTGCGGGCGGTCTCGCACGATTTGCGCTCACCGCTGACCGCGATCGTCGCCAGCGCAGGCGCGCTCGCGAATCGGGAGCTCGCTCTCGACGCATCCGATCGCGAGAGCCTCGTCAGCACGATCCGCGAGGAGGCCGCGCGCCTCGACCGCGTCGTCGGCAACCTGCTCGACCTCTCCCGATTGCAGGCCGGCGTGACGGAGACGAACCCGGAGCTCTGGTCGGTCGACGAGCTCGTCGGCCAGGCGATCGATGCGGTCGGTCACGACGGGGATCGGATTGTCGTCGACCTCGACCTCAACTCGCCGCCCGTGCGCGTCGACGCGGCGCAGGTGGAGCGCGTGCTCGCGAATCTCATCGAGAACGCGCTGAAGTTCTCGCCCGCGGGATCGCCGGTCGTCGTGCGCGGTGAGCACGGCACGACCGAGCTGCGCATCCACGTCGTCGACCACGGACCCGGAATCCCGGAGGCTGAGCGCGAGGCGATCTTCCAACCGTTCCGCCGCAGCGACGAAGCGGGGTCGCGCGGAGCTGGTCTCGGGCTCGCGATCGCGCGCGGCTTCGCGGAGGCGAACGGCGGCCGCCTGTGGACGCAGAACGACGGGGCAGGCGCGCACTTCGTGCTTGCGTTGGCCGTATGAGCGGACGTGTGCTCGTCGTCGACGACGAGCCCCAGATCCTTCGCGCACTGCAGACGAGCCTGCGCGGCGCAGGGTACGAGGTCGACACTGCGGAATCGGCGAAGCAGGCGCTGACCGCCGCATCGGTGCGCGTGCCGGACGCGGTCATCCTCGACCTCGTCCTGCCCGACGGCCGCGGCACCGATGTCGCGCGCGAGCTCAGAACGTGGAGCACTGTGCCGATCATCGTGCTCTCTGTCGTCGGCGACGAGAGCGAGAAGGTCGCAGCGCTCGATGCCGGCGCGGACGACTACGTGACGAAGCCGTTCGGCATCGACGAGCTCCTTGCGCGCCTGCGTGCCGCCATGCGAAGGGTCGACGCGAGTGAGCCCGTGCTGAACATCGGTGACCTCGTCGTCGACCTCGAACGCAAGCTCGTCACGGTCGCGGGTGAGTCGGTGCAGCTGACGCCGCACGAGTTCCGGCTCCTTGCGCTACTTGCCCGAAATGAGGGCAGGCTGATGACGCACAGCACGATCCTCCGCGAAGTGTGGGGGAGGGCATACGCTGCCGAGTCGCATTACCTCCACGTGTATGTCTCACAATTGCGCCGCAAGCTCGGCAAGCAGCGTTACATCGTCACCGAGCCAGGCGCCGGCTACCGGCTCGTGGCACCGAATTCTTGAGGAGTCGCTGAGGCGGGCCGCCCTACGCTCGAAGGGTGGAAGTACTAGAACCCACCCGCCCGCTCCGCCGCTTGTTCGTCGGGCGTCCGATGCGGACGGGCCAGATGGAGGAGACGCTCCTCCCGAAGTTCCTCGCGCTGCCGATCTTCGCGTCCGACCCGCTCTCCTCGGTCGCCTACGCCACCGAGTCCGCGCTCGTCGTGCTCCTCGCCGTCAGCGCAGCGTCGGCGCATCTCGTCTTCCCGATCTCGATCGCGATCTCGGTTCTGCTCGCGATCGTCGTCATCTCGTACATGCAGACGGTGCGCGTTTACGAGACGAGCGGCGGCGCGTACGTCGTTGCACGTGAGAACCTCGGGACGCTCCCGAGCCTCGTCGGCGCTGCGGCGCTGCTCACCGACTACGTGCTCACGGTTGCCGTCTCGATCTCGGCCGGAATCTTCGCGATCACCTCGTTTGCGCCGTCGCTGAACGCGCACAAGGTCGATCTGTCAATCGCCGCGCTCGTTGTGATCGTGGTCGTCAACCTCCGTGGAGTCCGCGAGTCGGGGCTGCTGTTCGCGCTTCCGACCTACCTGTTCGTCACGTCGATTGCCGCGCTCGTCATCGGTGGGATCGTGGAGCTGGCGACCGGGACCGCGCACCACGCCGTCACGCCGCACGCGCTCCCGGTCGGAACCGGGACGATCACGCTCTTCGTCCTCCTGCGAGCGTTCTCGTCCGGCTCGACGGCACTCACCGGCGTCGAGGCGATCGCGAACGGCGTCAACGCATTCCGGCATCCACACGGGAAGAACGCCGCGAAGACGCTCGCGATCCTCGGGACGATCGCCATCTCGCTCTTCCTCGGCGTCTCGTTTCTCGCCGTCCACTTGCATGCGCGGCCGAGCTCGACCGATTCCGTCGTCTCGCAGATCGCGCGCGCGGTGTTCTCGTCCGGCTCGCCGGGCGCGTTCATGTACTACGCCGTCCAGGGGCTGACGCTGCTCGTCCTCATCCTCGCGGCGAACACGTCGTTCCAGGGCTTCCCGCGCCTGTCCGCGCTGCTCGCGCACGACCGTTTCGCGCCGCGGCAGTTCACGAACCTCGGCGACCGTCTCGTCTTCTCGAACGGCGTCGTCGTGCTCGCCACCATCGCCGGGCTTCTTTTGTGGATCTACGGCGCGAACACGAACAGCCTCATCCACCTCTACGTGATCGGAGTCTTCACGGCGTTCACACTCTCGCAGGCCGGCATGGTGAAGTACTGGTGGCGCACGACCGGCTCTCGTTTCGGCTGGCGCCCGCTCGTGAACGGCGTCGGCGCGACCGCGACAGGGCTCGTGACGCTCATCGTTGTCTACACGAAGTTCGCGGAAGGCGCGTGGCTCGTGACCGTCGCGATTCCGCTCCTCGTCGTCGGGATGCTCGGCATCCGCCGCCACTACCGCCGCGTCGGGCGCCGTCTCGCAGCGGGAGCTGACGCCGTCCTCTCCGCGCCGCCGGCGCGCAACACGACACTGCTGCTCGTGGAGTCGATCGACGAGGCCGCCGATCGCGCGCTGTGGTTCGCAGAGCACATCTCGGCGGACGCACCGCTCCGTGCGCTGCACGTCCCGACGCGCGGCACGGATCCGGGGATCCGCCCACGGTGGTTCCACCACACCGGCGGCGACGAGCTCGAGATCCTCGATCCGAGCCTCGGCGCGGTCGACGCGGTGCTGGAACAGGTCTGGCGGCTGCCGCGGGGCGAGTCCGAGTTCGTCACGGTGGTCGTGCCCGAGCTCTTCCGCTCCGACTCGATCCTCGAGCAACGGCATAAGCCGCTCGAGCTGCTGCTGAAGCTCCGCCTGCTGACGGAGCCGGGTGTCGTCGTCGCCGACGTACCGGCGGTGCCGGGGCATGCCCAGACGACCGAGAAGCTGATCGCGCGCGTGATCGTCGCAAGCGCGAACGCAGCGTCCATGCGTGCCGTCAACTACGCACGCACGCTCGGCGTCGAAGACACGCGCGCCGTCCACTTCGCCTTCAGCTCGTCGGACGCGCACGAGATTCGTATGGATTGGGCGAATCGCGGCGCGCGCATCCCGCTCGACGTCGACGAGGCGCCGTACCGCGACCTCGGAAAGCCGCTGCTTCAGTATCTGCGCGACCTGACGGCCGACGGCGACACGACCGTGCTGCTGCTCATGCCGGAGCTCGTCACGCGTGGCTGGCGCCGCCTGCTGCACAACCAGAAGGCGCTCTACCTCAAGCGGCTGTTGCTTTTCGAGCCGAACGTCATCCTCACGAGTGTCCCCTACCACCTCTTGCGATGAGGTCGCTCGCTTTCAGCTCGCTCCCGCGAGGGAAACCATGTTTCCCTCGCGAGCTCCCTTCTTTAATTGTTGTGCGGGGGAACCTTCCGGTTCCCCCGCAAGAACCTCGACCCTTCCCCCCTCATCGACCGCGACGCGGTCGATGAGGCTGAGACTTCCCTCACGCCGCAAGCTGCGCAGGCTTGCGCGCCGAACCGCGGCGGTGCGTTACCGGCACATCGTCGTCCCGCTGCTCGGCCTCGCGGAGACGGAGCATGCGCTCGACCTCGCGTGCCGGCTCGCGGCCGACCGCGGTGCCCGCGTCGTCCTCGTCGCGCCGCTCGTCGTCGAGCAGGAGCTGCCGCTCGACGCGCACTTCGATCTCACCCAGCTGCGCAAGGACCTTGACCAGGCGGCGGCGATCGCGGACACGTACGGCGTCGGCGTGCGGCGCATGATCGTGCGGACGCGCGAAGGCGGGCTCGGCGAAGAGATCGCCGAGATCGCCGACGACCACCGGGCCGAGCTCGTCGTCGTGGGCGCGCCGGTGGAGTCGCGGCGGGGCTTCCGTCGCCCCTTCCCGCCCGAGGTCCTCTCGATCCTCCGGGAGTCGCCGTGCCGGGTGATGATCTCCACCTGGGGCAATAGAGTCACCGGGTGGCAAGGAGACGGCGCCAGCAGGGCCTCGAGCGCGTCCTCGGGCCGAACGCGCTCTTCGCGACCGCGTACGGGAACGTCGGCTCCTCGATCTACTACGCCCTCGGCGTCACCGCGGTCTTCGCCCTCGGGCTGACGCCGCTCGTCTTCGTCATCGCCGGCGTCTTCTTCGCCGCGACGGCAGCCACGTACGCAGAAGGAACCGTCCGCTACCCGGAGGCCGGCGGCTCGGCGAGCTTCGCCCGCCACGCGTTCAACGAGCTCGTCTCGTTCGGGGCGGGGTGGGCGCAGATGCTCAACTACGTCATCACGATCGCCATCTCGGCGTTCTTCGTGCCGCACTACCTCTCGATCTTCTGGGCGCCGCTGAAGCAGAACCCGTGGGACATCATCGGCGGCGTCCTCGTCATCGCGTTCCTCGTCGGCCTGAACATCGTCGGCATCCAGGAGTCGGCGCGCCTGAACATCGTGCTCGCGGTCGTCGACTTCGCGACGCAGCTTCTGCTCGTGCTGCTCGGGTTCATCCTCATCCTCAGCCCGCACACGCTGCACGCGAACATCCATCTCGGGACGGCGCCGACGTGGAGCCAGTTCTTCTTAGCGATCCCGGTGGGGATGATCGCCTACACGGGCATCGAGACCGTGTCGAACCTTGCGGAGGAGGCGCGCGACCCGGTGCGCAGCATCCCGCGCTCGATCTCGATGGTCGCTGTCGCCGTCTTCGCGATCTACTTCACGCTGCCGCTCGTCGCACTCTCCGCGCTGCCAGTGCACGTGATCGACGGGAAGCTGACGACGCTCCTCGCGCTGACGCCGGAGAAGCACGGCTTTCAGAACGACCCGGTGCTCGGCGTCGTCGAGAACCTCGGCATCGGCGGCTCGCTGCTCTCCGGGCTGAAGATCTATGTCGGCATCCTCGCGGCGACGATCCTCTTCATCGCGACGAACGCGGGAGTCATCGGCGCGTCGCGCATCACGTACTCGATGGCGTCGCATCGGCAGCTGCCGGAGATCTTCCGCCGCCTCCACTCGCGCTTCAAGACGCCGTGGCTCAGCCTGCTCGTGTTCGCCGGCCTCGTCTCGTGTCTCGTGCTCATCCCGGGACGCACGGCATTCCTCGGGACGATGTACTCGTTCGGCGCGATGCTCTCGTTCACGATCGCCCACGCGTCCGTCGTCCAGCTCCGGCGGCGGAAGAAGGACGAGGAGCTCGCGTTCAAGGCGAAGCCGAACTTCCGCTGGCGCGGAGTCGACTGGCCGCTGTTCGCCGTCTTCGGCGGCACCGCGACGGCGCTCGCGTGGCTCGTCGTCGTCGTCCAGAGCCCTGGGACGCGCTATGCCGGTCTCGGCTGGCTCGTCGTCGGCTTCGCGATCTACGTCTTCTACCGCCGCAACGTGCTGCACGTGCCGCTGACGGAGACGCTCCGCGCGCCGGTCGTCATCGGCCCCGCGGCCGCGCTCGAGTACCGGAGCATCCTCGTGCCGATCGCGGCCGGCTATCCCTCCGACGAGGCGATGGACGTCGCCTGCCGGCTTGCAACGGAGCGCCGGGCGACGATCGTCGCGATGACGGCGATCGAGGTTCCGCTCGAGAAGCCGCTCGACGCGTACCTGCCGGAGCAGGTGGCGGAGGCGGATGCGCAGCTCGACGAGGCGCGCGCGATCGGCGAGTCGTACGGCGTCAACGTCATCACGCGCCTCGTGCGTGTGCGCAACGCGGGGCGCTCGATCGTCGACGAGGCCGCGCGGCGCCACTCGGAGCTCATCGTCATGGGCGGACCGCGCCGCATGCGGCTGCAGCAGGGGAAGCGCGCGATCTTCGGCGACACCGTCGATTTCGTGTTGAAGCACTCGCCGTGTCGCGTGATGGTCGCATCCGGGAGGGCGGCGGCGTGAACACGATGTACCGCCGCTCGGTGCAGACGTTCGGGCTGATCGCGATCGTGCTCGGCTTCGGAATCCTCGTCCGCACGGCCTGGGAGGGCGGCGGCATCGGCTACGTCTTCGGCTGCCTGTTCGTCGCGGTCGGAGCCGGGCGCATCTACCTTCTGCACAGGCGGTAGATGGCACGAAAGCTTCCCCAGCTGCAACGGGCGCTCGATGCGCCTGCGCTCGCATCGGTCGCGTACGGCGAGATCGCGTCGTCGATCTACTTCGCGCTCGGGATCGTCGCGCTCTACGCGCTAGGGCTCACACCCGCGCTGCTCGGGATCGTCGGGATCCTCTTCGTCATCGTCGCGCTCTCGTACGCGGAAGGGACGGCGTCGATTCGCGAAACGGGCGGCGCGGCGACCTTCGTGCGCGTCGCGTTCAACGACTTCGCCGGCTTCCTCACCGGCTGGGTGCTCTTCCTCGACTACCTCATCGTCATCGCGCTCTCGGCGCTCTTCTTCCCGCACTACCTCGGGCTCGCGCTCCGGATCCACACCATCGCACGCCACCCGGGCGACGTCATCACCGCGTGCTTCCTCATCGGCTTCATCGGGCTGCTGCGCCTGACGAAGCGCAACCGTCTCTACAGCTTCGGGCTAGCCGTTCCGCTGCTCGACCTCGTCACGCAGATGCTGCTCGTCATTCTCGGCTTCGGGCTGCTGTTCTCCGGCAGCGCGCTCACGCGCGGCACGTCGCTCGGCACGTCGCCGTCGTGGCACTCGATTGCATTCGCGCTGCCGCTTGCAATGCTCGCGTACACCGGGCTCGAGACGGTCGCGAATTACGCGGAAGAGGTGCGCCGTCCAGGCCGCGACCTGCCGCGCAGCCTGTTCAGCGCGATCGGCAGCGTCGTCGTCGTGTACGTGCTGATTGCGCTCGTCGGCCTGTCCGCGTTCCCGGCTCCGCACGGGACGACCGCGCTCGGCACCGAGTGGCTGCGCGCGCCGCTCATGGGAATCGTCTCCGCGCTGCAGCTGCACGTCGCGCACTGGTTCGGGCAGGTGCTGCGTGTGTACGTCGGGCTCACCGGCGCGCTTGTCCTGCTCGCGGCCGCGACGACGTCGATCTCGGGCTTCGGCCGCCTCGCGTATTCGCTCGGGGAGCACGGTCAGCTGCCGCCGATGTTTGGGCGGCTCAATCGCCGCACGCTCGTCGCGCCGGCGTCGGTCGTCGCGGCGACGGCGATCTCGATCGGCCTGCTGATCGGGACGTCGTTCCTCAAGCACGAGGTCGCGTTCCTCGCAAGCATCTTCAGCTTCGGCGTCCTCTTGGCGTTCACGTCTGCGCAGCTCGCGGTCGTGCGGCTGCGGATGACGAAGCCCGACCTGCGCCGCCCGTTCCGCGTGCCGTTCACCGTGCGCGGGATTCCGGTCCCGTCCGTCGTCGGCGCGCTCGCGACCGCCGCGGTCTTCGTCGTTGCCGTGGTGACGCACCGCGGCGCGCGCTACGGCGGCACGGCGTGGTTCGTCGCCGGCGTCGTCGTCTACCTCCTCGTCCGCAAGCGGCGCGGCTCGGGACTGCTCGAGCATGTCGCCGCCGCGGATGAGCAGGTGCTGCCCGAGGCGGCCACGTTCTCGAAGATCCTAGTGCCGATGAAGCTCGGCGAGATCGGCGAGGAGATGGTCGCGACCGCTGTGAAGCTCGCGCAGGAGCAGCAGGCGACGGTAGAGGCGCTCTTCGTCATCAAGGTGCCGCTCGACGAGCCGCTCGATGCGCCGCTCTTCGACCTCGAGGAGCAGGCGGCCGCGTCGCTCGCGGAGGCGGCCGCGCTCGGCGCCGACCACGGCGTCCTGGTGAACGGCCGTTCCGTGCGCGCGCGCTCGATCGGCGAAGCGATCGTGCAGGCGGCGACCGAGGAGGGCGTCGACCTCATCGTGCTCGGATCGTCGCCGCGCTGGCGCCGGCAGTCGCGGTTCTTCTCGCCGACCGTCGACTACGTGCTGCGCAAGGCCCCCGCCGAGGTGCTCATCGTCGCCTTCCCGCAAGGAGTCCTCGAAGAGCCGTCCAGCGCTACGCTGAGCCCGTGAACCTGCTTGTCATCGGCTGCGGCCGGGTGGGGTCGTCCGTCGCGCTCGAGCTTCAGCGCGAAGGCTGGGACGTCACCGTGATCGACGAGAACGAGGACGCGCTCTCGCGTCTCGGCGACCACTGGCCGGGCCGGTTCCTCGTCGGGCATGGGATGGACGTCGGCCTGCTCCGCGAGGCAGGGATCGAGGACGCCGACGCGGCCGTCGTCGCGACGAACGGTGACAACACGAACATCGTGATCGGCCAGGTGGCCCAGAAGCGCTTCGGCATCGACTGCGTCGTCGTGCGTGTCCTCGACCCGGCGCGAGCCGACTTCTACGCCGCGCGCGGCATGCGCACGTTCTGCCCGACGAAGACCGCGATCGACGGTCTCAACGAGGCCGTGCGCGCGTGCGAGATCCCGATCAAGGCCACCGCGTAGATGTACGTGATTGCGGCAGGCGGGGGCAAGGTGGGTGCGAACGTCGCGCGCTCGCTGATGCGCCTCGGACACGAGGTGACGCTCATCGAGCAGCGGCGCGACCGCTTCGAGCGGCTCGAGGACGAGTTCGAGCACCAGGTCCATCGCGGCGACGCCACCGAGATCTACGTGCTCGAGCGCGCAGGGATCGCGCGCCCGCCGGACATCGTGCTCGCGCTCACGGGCGACGACGAGGACAACCTCGTCATCTGCCAGCTGGCGAAGGAGAAGTACGGCGTGCCGAAGGTGATCGCGCGCGTGAACGACCCGCGCAATCAGGCGCACTTCGACCTGCTCGGCATCTCGCCGACGATCTGCGCGACGTCGAGCATCATGGCGCTCGTCGAGCACGAGGTTCCCGAGCACGACCTCATCCATCTGCTCGAGCTGCGCAAGGAGAACCTCGAGATCGTCGAGGTGCTCATCGACCGCGACTCGCCGTCGGCCGGCAAGCGCGTCGAGTCGCTCGAGCTCCCGGAGGGCTCGCGCCTCATCTCGGTGATGCGCTCGGGCCAGGCGGAGATCGCGGTCGGCGCAACGACGCTCGAGGCGGGCGACCAGGTGCTCGCCATCCTGGAGCCGGGCAAGGAAGACGAGCTCCGCCGCGTTTTATTGCGCCGCTGAGCGAGCACGGTAGGACCATGCGCGGAGCTCTCGTCGTTGTTTTTGCCTTCTTCATAGCCGGATCTGCATCGGCCACGACCTCTGCACCCGACTGGCGCGGCTTCAACGTGACGCCGTCGCGTAGCGGCGTCTATCCGTACACGACGGGGATCACGGCTGCGAACGTCAGGGGTCTCGCGCGCCGGCAGGTTCGGTTGGACGGCACCGTCGACTCGTCGGCGATCTACGTGCACGGCCTGTTCGTCTTGACGACGACCTACGGGCGCACGGAGGCAATCAACGCCGCGACCGGCGCGGTGCGGTGGCGGTTCACGCCGCCGGGGTACTCGTCCTGGGCGGGGAGCGCGCGGATCACGACCGCGACGCCGATCGCCGACCCGACCGAGAAATGGATCTACGCCGCCTCACCGGGCGGGAGCATCTACAAGCTCTCGGCTGCGACCGGTCGGGCGGCATGGGGCGTTTCGATCACACGGCTGCCGAGCCGCGAGAAGATCGCTTCTGCGCTCAACTACGCGAACGGCCGCGTTATCGCGACCACCGGCGGGTACATCGGCGACGCGCCGCCGTACCAGGGGCATGTCGCGATCCTCGACGGCGCGAGCGGCCGGCTCCTGCACGTCTGGAACTCGCTGTGCTCGAACCGCAGCGGCTTGATCGACCCGCATTCGTGTGGGGCGAGCGACTCTGCGATCTGGGGCCGCGCGGGCGCGGTCGTCGACCCGGCGACCGGCGATCTCCTCGTCGCCACCGGGAACGGACCATGGGATGGGGCGACGAACTGGGGCGATGCGGTGATCCGCCTCTCGCCGGACGCGACGACCATGCGCGGCAACTACACGCCGACGAACACGGATCAGCTCAACGCGTCCGACACCGACATCGGCTCGACGTCTCCGGTCGTGCTCGACTCCGGCCACATCGCCGAGGGCGGCAAGGACGGGAAGATCCGCGTGCTCGGCGCCCCGCAGATGGCCGGCACGGTCGGGCACAAGGGAGGCGAGCTGCAGGTCGTCTCGACGCCTGGGAGCACCGACCTCTTCACGGCGCCGGCGGTCTGGAACGGCACGGTCTTCGTCGCGGACGGTGCAGGCACGGATGCGTGGCGTTGGAGCGGCGGGAAGCTGACGAAGGCGTGGGGAAACGGGACGGCCGGCACGAGCCCGGTCGTCGCCGGCGGCCTCTTGTGGATCTACGACCCGAACGGCGGGCTCAACGTCTATCAGCCGACGACGGGGAGACTCGTCGCGACCTTGGCGTGCGGGCCGGGGCACTGGAACAGTCCGATCGTCGTCGCCGGACGCGTCGCGCTGCCCGAGGGGAACGCGAACGACCACTCAACGAGCGGCGTCCTCGACATCTGGTCGCTCAGACGCTAAGACGCAACCCGTTCGAGCTCGCCTAGGACGCCTGCTGTTTTTCCCGGTCGCCAAAGGGGAGAACTCGACACAGGAGGCGGACGATGAAGGCGATCGTGGTGACGGACCAGGCTGCGGGAACAGCCGGGATGAAGCTGGTGGAGCGGCCCGAGCCGCAGGCAGCGATAAACGATGTAGTCGTTGAGATTCATGCGTCGGGATTCGTGCCGACTGAGCTGGCGTGGCCTTCGACGTGGACGGATCGCCTCGACCGTGACCGAACACCGTCGATCCCTGGACACGAGCTGGCCGGAGTGGTCACCGCCCTCGGCTATGGCACGACGGGGCTCTCGGTGGGACAGCGAGTGTTCGGCCTCACCGACTGGAGTCGCGACGGCACGCTGGCCGAGTGCGCGGCCGTCGAGGCACGCAACCTCGCGCCCTTGCCGGGCGACGTCGACTTCACGGTGGGCGCGAGCCTGCCGATCTCGGGCCTCACTGCGTGGCAGGGATTGTTCCAGCACGGCCGCCTTAAACCGGGGCAGAGCGTCCTCGCGCACGGCTCGGCCGGCGCAGTCGGGTCGATGGTGACGCAGCTCGCACGTGAGGCCGGCGCCTATGTCATCGGCACCGGACGCGCTGCCGACCGTCAGAAGACGCTCGACTTCGGCGCGCAGGAGTTCGTCGACCTCGAGAACGACGCCCTGGAGGACGTCGGCGGCGTCGACCTGGTTTTCGATGTCATAGGCGGCGACATCGGGAAGCGATCCGCCGGTCTGATCCGGGCCGGAGGAACACTGGTGTCCATCGTCGGCCCGATCGAGGTGCGGCCTGCCGATGGCCTCGCGGTTGACTTCGTTGTCGAGTCCGATCGTGGCCAACTGAGTGAGATCGTCCAGCGGGTGCGGGATGGTCGATTGCGGACGAACATCGGCAACGTCGCGACCCTTGACGAGGCCATCGCGACCCTCAACTCGACCGCCCGGGTCACAGGAAAGACGATCATCCGCATTCAGCCGGTTAGCTAGCCGGCGCGCCGGCGCCGGACCTGCGGCGCCTGCTGGCCGAGTGCCGCGTACGCGATCGCCTGCAGCGACTCGTTGAGCGACGCGAGCTCGCGTGTGAGTCGGACGAAGTTCTCGTCGTTGTCGACGCGGCGGTTGAGCTTCGTCAACTCGTCGCCGATGCGGTCGAGCCGCTCGACGAGCGCGTCGAACTGCCGGTCGGAGAGCTCCTTGTCCACCCGTTCATCTTAGATCCGCGAGCTCGCTCCGCGTCCGGACGACGACGGGCGAGCCGCCGAGCGCGCTACGCACTTCGTCGAGCGTGCCGACCGTCTCGACGCGCCGCGCGGCACCGATGTGCGCGAGCGCGACGTCGGCGAGCTCGCGCGGCGCGTCGGTGAACACGCCGATGCGCGCGCCCGCCGCCTGCAGCCTGCGGAGTTGTGCGCTCGTCTCCGGGTTGGGCCGGAAGTGGAGGGGGCCGCGGTCGGCGGCGAAGAGCGCGAGCAGCGGCCGCCAGTCGCCGAGCCGCTCGTCGAGCACGGAAGCAGCAGCGATCCGGTCCTCGGGAACGTCGAGTTCCACGCGCGTGCGCCGCGCGGCATCCGCGAGCCAGTCGCGCCACAGCGGCCGCGTGTCCGCGAGAACTGTGTCGAGATCGAGCGCAACCCTCTCTAGCATCTACCGACGAAGGCAGCCGGCAGTGCGGGACAGCTTGCGAAATGAAGGTGTGCGTAGCTCGCGAGAACGTTTCCGGTGCTAAATCCCTCCTGAGCCCGCTCGCCTCGGGTCGTTTCGAGTTCATATGAGCAGTCGAGCCGCGGCTCGCCGACTATCTCCGATTGGTGGAAGACGTGACCGCGCGCGTCGTTGCCGGCGCCGAACAGGCCGCCCGTCGTCTTCACCCGAACGTATGCGATCTGCAGCGGAGCCGGCATTCTCGTTTCGAGCGGCAGAACCCCGCACATCGGATACGTCCGGTCGTCGACGTGGAGAGCGTCGGCAAGGTACATGAGGCCCCCGCACTCCGCGTAGATCGGGCCGCCCGCGGCAGCGAAGTCGCGGATCGCATCGCGCACGCCACCGTTGGCCGCGAGCGCTTCGGCGTGGAGCTCGGGGTAGCCGCCGCCGATGTAGAGCCCACCGAGATCGTCGGGGAGCGTGCCGTCGATCGGCGAGAACTCGACGAGCTCCGCACCTGCTTGCTCGAGTAGCTCGAGGTTGTCGGCGTAGTAAAAGCAGAAGGCGTCGTCGCGGGCAACGCCGATGCGCACCCTCGGCCTGTCGCGGGCAGGCGCGGGCGGCGACGGTCGACGTTCCGTCAGGCTCACGCGCAGCAGCTCGTCGAGGTCGACGTCTTCCTCGACGAGGCTCGCAAGCCGCTCGACGTAGCTCTCGTGCGCCTCATGGGGGAGATGCAGGCCGAGATGCCGTTCGGGGACGACGATGTCGGCGGCGTGTGGAAGCGCGCCGAGCACGGGAACCGCGCCGCCGATCGCGTCGCGGATCATGTCCGCGTGCGCCTCGCCGCCGACCTTGTTGAGGATCACGCCGGCGATCCGGAGATCGGTGTCGAAACTCGCGAAGCCGTGAACGACTGCTGCCGCGCTGCGGGCCATCGCGCTCGCGTCGACGACGAGCACGACAGGTAGCTGTAGGAGCTTGGCCATTTCGGCAGTACTTCCGCGCTCGCTGCCGCCGTCGCTTCCGTCGAAAAGGCCCATCACGCCTTCGACGACGGCCGCATCGGCATCGGCGGTTGCTGCGGCGAAGCGGCGGAGGTTCGTCTCCGGGGCGAGCATCCAGCCGTCGAGATTTCGCGGCAGGCGACCGCTCGCGTGCTGATGGTGCAACGGGTCAATGAAATCCGGCCCGACCTTGAACGGCTGCACTGAGAGTCCGCGCCGGCGCAGGGCGCCGATCAGTCCAAGCGTGACACTCGTCTTGCCGACGCCGCTGTGTGTGCCCGCGACGACGATCGCGCTCAGCTCAGGCTGCATGTCCTGCCACGCTACCGCGGCGCGTTACAGTCCGTGCGTGCGGATCGTCTCCCTGCTGCCGAGCGCGACCGACATGATCGCCGAGCTCGGCCTGCTCGATTCGCTCGTCGGTATCTCGGAGGATTGCAACTGGCCACCCGAGGCCGCCGCCAAGCCGTTGGTCGCGCGCACGCGGATCGACGTATCGAGTCTCACCGCTGCCGAGATCGACGCGGTCGTCAGCGCGTCGGCGTCGGAGAGCCATTCGATCTATGCGGTCGACGCACAGTTGATGGACGAGCTCCAGCCGGATCTCGTGATCACGCAGGATCTCTGCGAGGTGTGCGCGGTGTCGAGCGGCGACCTCGCGACCGCGTGTCCGATCGGCACCGAGGTGTTCTCGATGAATCCGCGCAGCCTCGACGACGTCATCGAGAGCGTGATCACGCTGGCCGATCGGCTGGGCGTGCGCGAGCGCGGCATCGCCGTCGCAGAGGAGACGCGCGAGAAGATCGACGCGGTGCGCGAAGCTGTCGCGGGATTGGAGCGGCCGCGCGTGTTCGTTGCGGAATGGATGGATCCGCCATACGGATCGGGTCACTGGCTTCCGGAGATGGTGGACGCCGCGGGCGGCACGAACATCCTCAGCAAGCCGGGCGAGTACTCCTTCGCGACCACGTGGGAGACCGTCCTCGGCGAGGAGCCGGAGCTGATCGTCATGGCGGCATGTGGGTTCAGCCTCGAGCAGGCGGTCGAGCGCACGAACGACCTGCGCCTCCCGGTGCGCACGGTGGTCGTGGACGGCGATGCCCACTTCTCCCGGCCGGCGCCACGGCTCGCGGACGGTGTCCGCCAGCTCGCCCACCTGATCCATCCCGAGGCAGTCGCGGACCCGGGGCTCCCCAGCGTCGAGCTGGCCCCGTGTAGGGTACGCGGGCCGGGCACATATTCCCCGGCCGGTGTAGTCGCAGCGAAGCCGGTGTGATTCCGGCGCTGTCCCGCAACTGTGATGCCCCTCCGTGGGGACGAGCCAGGTCGCCTGCCCTACGCCGAAGCGAACAAGCCCTCGGAGGATAGGGCGGTCCGCACGGCACTGAGCCTGCGAACCTCCTACCTCCGCTCACGCGGAGGTTTTTGTATGAACAGGCTTTCAATCGGCATCGCGGCGCTCGTCGCGCTCGTGTGCATCGGGGGAGCATCCGCGTCGTCGTCACCGTTCCCGCTTCATCTGAAGGCGGCGAACGGCACGGTGACGATTCTGCACCTCCCGACGCGGATCATCTCGCTGTCGGCCACTGGAACCGAGGATCTCTTCGCCGTCGGCGCCGGCAAGCAGGTCGTCGCGGTTGACTCGTACTCCACGTATCCGCCGAGAGCGCCGCGCACGAAGCTTTCGGGGTACACGCCGAACATCGAGGCGATCGCAAAGTACAAGCCGGATCTCGTCGTGGTCTCAGACGACCTGCATCACATCGTTGCCCAGCTCGGCAAGCTTCACATCCCCGTGCTCGTGGAGTCTGCGGCGGTCAACCTGAACGACGTCTATGCGCAGATCGATCAGCTTGCGCGGGCCACAGGACACTCGCAGGGGGCTGTACAGGTCGTTGCGAAGATCCGTACGCAGGTCGCCGCGATCGTGCATTCGGTGCCGCGGCCGACGACGCCGCTCAAGGTCTACCACGAGCTCGATCAGACCTATTACTCGGCGAAGTCTCACTCCTTCATCGGGCAGATGTACTCCTTGCTTGGGCTGCAGAACATCGCCGACGGGGCGGGCGGCACGACCGACTACCCGCAGCTCTCGGCCGAGTACATCGTCGCGAGCAATCCCGACCTGATTGTCCTCGCCGACACGGTGTGCTGCGGGCAGACGCGCGCAACCGTCGCCGCGCGGCCGGGCTGGAGCGGCATCGCCGCCGTCCAGAGCGGCGCGGTGGTGCCGGTGAACGACTCGATCGCGTCGGAGTGGGGACCGCGGATCGTTCTGTTCCTCAAGGCGGTCGCCGATGCCGTCAAGACGCTGGAAGGCCAGGCGAAGTGACGCAGTGGTGATCGAGGAGCGCACACGTCGGCCGGCGCTTCGCGTCAAGCAGTGCTCGCGGTGCGGCAAGGAGTTCGGCTGCGCGCACGGAGAGCCGGGCTGCTGGTGCGAATCGGTGGTGCTCGACCGGGAGACGCTCGCCGAGATCCGCGAGCTGGCCGACGACTGCTTGTGCCCGGAGTGTCTGACGAGCTTCGCAAAGCACGACGGCGAAGCCGGTGAGAGGCGTGCGACGAGATGGGCGAAGGCGATTCCGCACGCTGCGGTCCGCGCGCGCGGCGTGTCGCCCGCGTGGGCGCTGGGGGCGGTCGCCTTCGTCTTCGGCTCTCTCCTCTTTGCGCTCGCAGTGGGGCCGATCTCGATCGGCGCCGGAGGGATCGTCGAATCGGCGGTCTCGCACCTGCCGCTGCTGCACGTCCACTCGCCCTTGAGCAAGGTCGACGAGGCGATTCT
>DASSXM010000028.1:0-4102 GCA_035703805.1 Gaiellaceae bacterium
TGCAAGAGGCCCGCGCAGGACCAGTTACACGTGTCAAACACGGGCCCCGGCCCGTCCCCCCTTACCCACCATCGATCGTATTTCGGAAGACGTGACGCGTCTGTGTCGACTGCGTGTCAGATGATGATCGGGACGGTCCCGCCGTCGGCGCTCCACGCCGCGCCGGTGACGTAACTCGCCAGCGGCGAGCAGAGAAAGACGATGACGGCGGCGATCTCCTCCGGCTGCGCGAGCCGACCGAGCGGGCGGCCCGCGGCGACCTTCGCGAGCACGGCTTCGCGGTCGCCCTGCTGGTCGGCGAGCCCGCCCTCGCCGAGCCACGCTTCGGTCGCGGTCGGCCCGGGCGTGACCGCGTTGCAGCGCACGCCGTCCTTCGCGTACAGGTCGGCGACCAGGCGCGAGAAGGAAAGCAGCGCCGCCTTCATCACGGAGTAGTCGGGCATCGACGTCGACGGCCGCTTCGCCGCAGTGGAAGAGACGTTCACGATCGTACCGCCGTGCTTGCGCATCCCCAGGAGCGCCGCCTGCGTCGCACGGATCGCGCTCATGAGATTGAGCTGGAACGACGTCTGCCAGTCGGCATCGGTCAGCTCCTCGAGCTTGCGGATCTCGGTGCCGCCGACGTTGTTCACGAGGACGTCGAGGCGGCCGAAGCTCTCCTCCGCTTGCCGCACGACACGCTCGGGCTCGCCGGGCCGAGAGAGGTCGACCTGGACGTGGAGATCGCCCGGCCCGTCCGCACTGCGACCTGAGCTGACGACCTTCGCGCCCTCGGCGGAAAGCAGTCGCACCGTCTCCGCGCCGATGCCGCCGGTCGAGCCGGTGACAAGACACACCGCATCGCGCAGTCCCAGTTCCATCGCGCGACTACCTTAATTACATGACGACGCTGCTCTTCGTGCGACACGGCGAGACCGACTGGAACGCGGAAGGGAAGCTGCAAGGTCACACCGACCGGCCGCTCAACGACTTCGGTCGGCGGCAGGCGAACACGCTCGCCGACCGCCTCGCCGGCGAGGACATCGCAGCGATCTACTCGAGCGATCTCGCGCGCGCGAAGGAGACCGCGGAGATCGTCGGCGCGCGCGTCGGCGTTCCGGTCGTCCTCGATCCCGACCTCCGCGAGAAGAACTGGGGCACATGGGAAGGGCTGACCGGCGACGAGCGGCTCACGGTCGAGTTCGCAGGCGAGTCGACCGAGGAGCACCGCGACCGAACACTGCGCGCGATCGGCCGCATCGTCGAGTGCCACCCCGGCGAGCGCGTCGTCGTCGTCACGCATGGCGGCTCGGTGCGCCGCATCCAGGCGGCCGTGTCCGGATTCGCGCTGCCTGTCATCGAGAACTGCTCCGTCTGGGCCGTGGCGCATGAGGACGGGATCTTCAGGGCGGTAGAGTGACTTGGGCGTGGAGGACTACACGGGCAAGTACAAGGGGGAGCAGGTCGAGGTTGCGCTCTTCGGCGGCGAGTACCAAGAGGGCGTCCTCACCGCGTACTGCTACGTCGACGAGGTCGCGCACATCGAGTTGAACGGGCACATCCTCGTTCCGCTGCAGAACATCGCCTCGCTCCACTGCTCGAGCCGCTGCGACGCGCAGCAGAATGAAGACTGGCCGCCGCGCGGACTGATGGACGACGACGGCCGGGACGAACCCGAAGAGACGTAGGCGGCCGGGTGATCGCGGCCCGCAACATCCTCAAGGCGTGGCTCCTGCTCGTCGGCATCACCGGGGTGCTTGCGTTCGCCGGCTGGGCGCTCGGCGGGGTGCGACTGCTCTCGATCTTCGTCTTCTGCGCGCTGCTGCTCGTCGGCGGCGCGTACTGGACGTTCGACCGCGTCGTGCTCGGCATGGTCCGCGCGCGCGAGCTGCCGATCGCTGAGGCGCCGCTCCTGCACTCGACCGTCGAGCGTCTCGCAGCGCACGCGAACGTCCTCAAGCCGAAGCTGTACTTGATCCCCGACGGGTTGCCGCTCGCGCTCGCGACCGGACGCGGGCCGACGTCGTCGGCGATCGCGGTCAGCTCCGGCTGCGTCACCGCGTGTCCGCCCGCTGAGCTCGAAGGCGTGCTCGCGCACGAGCTCGCGCACGTGAAGCACCGCGATGTCGCATTGCAGACGGCGGTCGTCGTTCTCGCCGCGTCGATGATCGAGCTGAGCCGCGTCGGCGGCTGGCTGCAGCGCGGCCTGTTGTTCGTGCTCGGACCGGTCGCTGCGGCGTGCGTGCACATCGTGCTGTCTCCGAAGCGCGAGTTCGAGGCGGATCGCGAGGCCGCAGTGCTGTGTGGGTCGCCGCACGGGCTCGCGGACGCGTTGGGGCGAATGGAGCAGGCCGCCGAGCTCGTCGACTTCGCAGGAAGCCCTGCGACCGAGCCGCTGTGGACGTTCAATCCATTCATGGAGGTCGGCCTCGCTGCTCTGTTCGTTACGCACCCGAAGGTCGAGGAGCGCGTGCGCCGGTTGCGCGCGCTCGACGCCGCGCAGGCGGCGGCATGAGGATCACGGAGGCGGAGTTCGCTGCCCGGCGCAACGCGCTCGCCGCGAAGCTCGCGGAGCGTGGCCTCGCCGGCGCAGTTCTCTTCAATCCCGAGTATGTCCACTACTACAGCGGCTTCTTCTTCATCCCCACTGAGCGGCCGATCGCGTTCGCGCTCGCCGCCGACGGACGCGGCGGCATGCTCGTGCCGCGCCTGGAGCTCGAGCACGCGCAGGCGAACACGGCCGTACACGAGGTCGCGCACTACGACGAGTACCCCGGCGAGCGCCATCCGATGGAGGGCATGCGCGAGCTGCTCGACGCGCTCGGCATCCGCGAGAAGCTCGGCGCGGATCACGAAGGCTACCCGTGGATCTTCGGGTACCGCGGGCCGTCACTCGGTGAGTGGACGCACGTCGCCGACCTCGTTGAGGACCAAATGGCGATCAAGAGCGCAGCCGAGATCGAGCTCCTGCGCGAGAGCTGCAAGTGGGCGAACCTCGCGCACACCCTGTTGCAGCGTTACACGCGCGTCGGGATGACCGAGACGGAGGTCGAGACGCGCGCATCGAACGAGGCGACGCACGCCATGCTGGATGCGATCGGCCCCATGTACCGCGGGCAGAGCCCGTACTACAACGGCGCGATCGCCGGGTATCGCGGACAAATCGGCCGCAACGCGGCGATTCCGCACGCGCACGGGAACAACATCGTCTTCCAGGCCGGCGACGTTCTGGTCACGGGTGCATCCGCGCCGGTCTGGGGCTACCACTCCGAGCTCGAGCGCACGATGGTGATCGGCCCACCGAGCGACGAGCAGAAGCGGATGTTCGACCACATGGTCGCGCTGCAGGATCTCGCGGTCGACACGATCCGGCCGGGTTCTCCATGCGCTGCAGTCGACGAGGCGGTGCGCGCGTACTACGACAAGCACGACTTGTGGGAGAACTGGCGCCACCACGTCGGGCACGCGATCGGGATGCGCTATCACGAGGGCCCGTTCCTCGACCGCGGCGACGCGACCGAGATCCGCCCCGGCATGGTGTTCACTGTCGAGCCGGGTCTCTACGCGCCCCAGCTCGGCGGCTTTCGGCACTCGGACACGATCGCGGCCACGAACGACGGCGTCGAGTGGCTCACGTACTACCCGCGCGACCTCGAGTCGCTCACGCTGCCGGCATGAAAAAGGCCCGCTCTCGCGGGCCCTTTCCAATCATCAAGTTAATCGGCGGCGACCTACTCTCCCGGGAGGTTGCCCTCCGAGTACCATCGGCCCTGGCGAGCTTGACTTCTCTGTTCGGAATGGGAAGAGGTATTTCCCCGCCGGTAAGACCGCCGAACTGTCAAAGGTCGCGCCGAGCGCGGCACCTTCAAAACTCCATAGCGACTCAACCGGCGTTCAAATCAAGACCTCGGGCAATTAGTACGAGTGCGCTGAACACGTTGCCGTGCGTACACGTCTCGCCTATCAAGGTCGTGGTCTACGACCGCCCTTACTCCCTCGAGGGGATGGGAGCTCTCATCTCGAGGTGGGCTTCCCGCTTAGATGCTTTCAGCGGTTATCCCATCCAGACGTGGCTAATCAGCAGTGCCGTTGGCACGACAACTGATACACCAGAGGTCTGTTC
>DASSXM010000134.1:0-3260 GCA_035703805.1 Gaiellaceae bacterium
CCCTGAAGAAGGGCACCTACACGTTCCTCTGCACAGTGCCCGGGCATGCGGCCGCGGGCATGAAGGGCAAGCTCACCATCACCTGAGGGATCGCTCACGCTGCGGGCGACGACGCGTCCCGCCTTGCCGCTGCCGAAAACGTGGTCGCCCACGATGATCGGCGAGTTTTGGAAGTCGTGGTCGCGGATGTCGTGACGTGTGACCTAGTCGTACCAGCGGAGTGCGCCCGTCGTTCCGTCGAGCACCACGAGCGAATCGGTGTAGAGCACGCGACCGGGAACAGGCCGCCGTTCGGATACGCCTTCGATCCGCCCCACGGTGCCGGGTTCGCGATGCCGCGTAGACATCGCCGTGCTCGTCGACGCTCACCGGGTACCAGATGCCGCCGCCGCCGGCAGCGGCGTGTGCCCATGGCTGCGCGACCGTCTGGAAGCGCCAGACGACTCGGCCGGTCGCGGCGTCGAGCGCGTAGATCGCCCCGCCACCGCCGGGCGGGAAGCCCTGCTTACGTAGACGCGCCCGCGGTCGACGACGGGCGCGATCGCGACGAACTGCTCGAACTGGTTCGTAAGTTGCCGCGACCAGACTCGCCGGCCGGTCGTCGCATCGAGCGCGAACGCTGCCGTATCGGTCTCGGCATACACGCGCGATCCCGACACCGTCAGTCCATTCGGCCCGTCGTTCGGCGCGACGATCGTGTGCTTCCACAAGAGTCTGCCGCTGCGTACGTCGACCGCGTACACGCTCGAGCGCGAGTCCTGGATGTACACGATGTTTCCGCGGATGATCGCGTTGGCGGTGATCGCGCCGAAATGCGCGCTCGACCGCAGCCGGAAGCGCCAACGCACGATGAGGTGCGGGATCGTGCGCGCGTCGAGCATCGTCGCCTGCGTCGAGCGTTGGCTCGCGAGCCCTCCGTTCGCCGATGTCCACACGACGGCGAGCGCAAGCAGTGCTCTCACCGAGTCGGCTTCATCACGCGCAGCTCCGGTTGGCTCTGCAGCGGGAAGTAGACAAGACGCGTGCTCGGGTCGGCCGCGACGACGTGCGCCTCAGGTGCGAGCAGCGCCTGCCCGAGCTTCGTGAGGGCGTGCGCCTGCTCCGCGAACACCGCGACGACGCCGCTCTCCGAGGCGACGTACAGCCGATGCAGCGGGGCGTCGAATGCGAGGACGTCCGGGCCGTCGCCGACGCTCGTAATCCCGATCACCTTCATGCCGTTGAGATCGAGCGTCAATAGCGTCGCGTTCCCGTCGGAGGCGATGAACACCAGCCGGCGTTGCCCGTCGACGAGCAGGCCGTGCGGATGCGCGCACGTCGGCGGCATAGCGACGTCGCGTATGACGCGCTCGGTGCGCGGGTCGATGACGGCCAGGACGTTTCGCGTCTGGACGTCGACGAGAATGTGCTTCGAGCCCGGGTCGTACTGGACGTTGCCGGCCTCGCCGCCGAGGCGAATCGTTCGGACGCGGTGCCCGGCCGCGGTGAAGACGCTCTCGATGCCGCCGGTCTCATCCGAGACGTAGATGCGACGGTGATCCGGGGCCCACGCGATGCCGTCCGGATACTCGCCGGCGGGCGCGCGTGCGATCACCTTCAGCGTGCGCGCGGCGATGGTGAGGAGCTCGCCGCTGTCGGTCGCGGTCGCGTAGACGCGCCCGAGGGCAGGCACCGCGAGGACGCCGTGCGCGCCGGCGCTGGGATCGCCTTCACCACGCGCCGCGCCTTCGTGTCGAAGACGATCACGGCCCGCAGCCTGGGCAGCGATAGACGTGCAGCGCCTTACCCGGCTTCGACGTCACGGCCGCGCCAATCTGCTTCCACTGGCCAGGAGCGGATGGCGGGTTGACGGCGGGACTGAAGGCGAGCCCCGCAAATGCGATCGCGAGCAACTTCAAAGCCACCGGAGGAGGGTGGACGACATTTTCGCTCGATGGATTAGTTCCGGCCCAGGCGGCGTTGCACACTCCATGGCGACGGTCGTGACGGTGCAGGACCAGCGCCTCGAGGGCGAGCGCAACCTCGCGATCGTCGCCGCGCTCGTGACCGTCGGTGTGTGGGGCTCTGCGTTCGTCGGCATTCGCTCGGCTGCGCGGCAGTTCTCGCCGGAGGCGCTCGCCTTCGGTCGGCTCTTCGTCGCGAGCCTCGCCCTCGGCGCGATCGTCGTTGCCCGCGGCGAGCGCCTGCCGGCGCGCCGGGACCTTCCCGGCATCGCCATCTGCGGCCTTTTCTGGTTCGGCCTCTACAACATCGTCCTGAACGAGGCCGAGCGCCGCGTCGATGCCGGGACCGCGGCGATGCTCGTCAACATCGGCCCGATCCTCATCGCGCTGCTCGCGGGCGTGATCCTGCGGGAGGGCTTCCCGCGCATGCTCCTTGCCGGCTGCGCCGTCGCCTTCTCCGGAACGGTCATCATCGGCGCAGCGACCGCGAAGCACGGAGTCACGCCGAGCTGGGGCGCGGTGCTCTGCGTCGCCGCGGCGCTCTTCTACGCGATCGGCGTCATCGCGCAGAAGCCGCTGCTCGTGCGCGTCTCGCCGCTCACGATCACGTGGCTTGCGTGCATGGTCGGAGCGCTCATCTGTCTCCCGTTCGCGCCGAGGCTCGCGCACGAGCTGCCGCGCGCGCACGCGACGGCGATCGGCTGGGTCGTGTACCTCGCGATCGTGCCGATGGCGATCGGCTTCCTCACGTGGGGCTATGCGCTTGCGCGGACGACCGCGGGGCGGATGGGATCGACGATGTACCTCGTCACGCCGACGGCCGTTCTGCTCGGGTGGCTCGTCCTCGGCGAGACGCCGCCCGGCCTTGCGTTCCTCGGCGGTGCGCTCTGTCTGACGGGTGTTGCGGTGGCCCGGCGGTAATCGCGACAATTCGCGGCACGCAAACAAGGAGGAGAAATGGCCCTGTCACTCGGTGATACCGCGCCGGATTTTGTGGCGGAGACGACGGAGGGGACGATCAGTTTTCACGATTGGGTGGGTGATTCGTGGGTGGTGTTGTTTTCGCATCCGAAGGACTTCACGCCGGTGTGCACGACCGAGCTCGGGTACATGGCGAAGATCAAGCCGGAGTTCGACCGGCGGGGCGTGAAGATCATCGGGCTGTCGGTCGACCCGACGGACAAGCATGCGCAGTGGGCGGCCGACATCGAGGAGACCCAAGGCAACGCGCCGAACTATCCGATCATCGGGGACAAGGACTTCACCGTCTCGAAGGCGTACGGGATGCTGCCGGCGAGCGTGTCCGGTGATCCGGGC
>DASSXM010000068.1:0-22181 GCA_035703805.1 Gaiellaceae bacterium
GCCGGCGCTCGGGTGGGCGGGCGCGGCGGCTCGAGCGCACGACGAGGCGGTCGTGATCTTTTCTGGGGCCGTCCGCGTGCTCGATCTCGGGACGCTGATTCGCCGAAGAATCACTAAGCCGGGAGGAACGGCGGGCTTTGCCGCACTTCCCGCACAAGACGCGAACGAGAAGAAGAAACAGGAACCTTGGGAGCTGAAGATCGGCCTTCCGCTCGTTGGCGACCTGCGGGACAGGCGCGAGCACGTCGGCGCCGGGACCACGATTCGCGTTGTGGTCGGCTCTGATGAGTCGGATGCCGCCGCCTACGACGTACTCATCCGATGGAAGAAGGACGCCGCTAACACAGAGACGCTTCTCCACTCTCTGTCAGTGGTCGTGACGCCGGTCGCCGAGACGCACGGCAACAACTCGGAGGCGAGCTAGAGGCGGTGCAACACGAAGCTTGGCAAGTGGGCGAGCCGATACCGGGCTGGGTTGTCGAGCGTTCCCGCGTCGAGAGGTGGCCAACGGAGACGGTCGAACGACGCGAACAACAGCTGCGGACACTCAACGTGGCGCGCGTGAACCTCACCGACATGCTGGACGGCTCGCACTGCGTCGACCTTGACAGCGACGCATGGACGGAAATCGACGAGAGCCATGCAACGCCACTCGACGACGCGATCGGTCGTGCAATAACAACGCTGGCCACGAAGGAAATGCGCCGCGCATCCGACGCGAAGAAGAGGAACCGGCAGCACGGCGACTAAGCGCCCGCACGCGTCTGGGCACCAAGCGTCTCTCGCTGCACCAGAGCCTTAGGAGGCGCTTCGAACATGCGCTTGAAGAAGTTCGAGCGCGTCGCCGGCTACTCCGTGCTTGATTACGAAGTCGGATCGCTCAAGGAAGGTCCCATAGACGACGGTCGCCAGGGCGAGCGCCCCGGCGGCACGCTCAGGCTCGCCGTCGAGGAAGCGAATGGGGATCCCCGAGAGCGTTTCGAGCTCCTCGAGTTTCCCCTCGACTGCGGAGAAGTCGAAGCCCTGCAGAGCCGTCGAGAGTGAGTAATGCGACGCATCGGAGGCGACGCGATAGACGCGCGCGTAAACGACCTCGAGATTGAACTCACGTGCGATGGCTTCCTCTGGCGGCATGCCGCCGGCTCCGAGCTTGCCAAGGTGGTCGATGCGCTCGTCAAATGAAGCCGGAGGAACCCCGAAGTCGAGGCCGACTTTCTCTATCGCTCGACCCTGCCTCCGCAGATGCATCAGCCCGTCCTTTTCGAGGACACGTCTTCGGCGGAGACGTTCGGCGGGTTCCTCGGGTGTAGCGACCCAAAGCGATCGCAAGCAGACCTCTGTGAGAGCGCGAGTCAGCACGTAGACGTCGTCAGCTTCGGCATGCAGGGCTGGGAGGTCGCGAATCGAGCGAAAGCATCGGGTAGCGCGGCCGAACGCGAGCGCGAGGAATTGGTCGTTGCGATCGCGGCTATGAACGGCAGTAGGAGTACGTTCGGAAACGAGGGAAAGGATCCCGTCCGCCAGCGCGACGGCAGAGGCGAGAGGTTGGGTAGGCGATTCGTCCATGGGGTTCGCCGAGGCTACACCGCGCGTTTGGGCAGCAAGCTTGTCTCGCTGCCCAAACTCACCGGAACTCCCTGGAAACGAACGGTATATCCGTCGACACGTTGAACACTGGCGATAGCTCGCAACCCGTTAGTGATGCTGCTTAGCGCGTCAGAACGCTCGAACCCACGACCCGTTTGCCATGCAGAAGGTCGTGGGTTCGAGTCCCATCATCCGCTCTACCGAAGGCCCTGGAAGCAGGACCTTGTACATACTCACTGTGTTCGCCGACCGGCGACAGGATGCGAGTCAGCACGCGTCGGTGACGACTCCGAGTCGAGGCGTCGTTGCGCGGCCAGTAACCGGAGCGGAGAGTCGGGTTGCTCTTGGCGGCTACGAGGCGAGGACTAGACGGCCGTGGCGGTCGCGCAGGCGGAGACGTCCGCCGCGTTCAAGCGTCGCATTGCTTGTCACCGCACTGGTTCCGCGCGCGGCGATCGAGATGTTCCAACGGTCGACGCGTCCGTGATTCCACCGCCCGAGCACAACGAGGGCTCGGGTTGCTTCGATGAACGTGTAGCTGCAGTCCTCTCCCTTAGGGCCGCCGGCTCTGCCGCGATGGAGGATGGCGAGTGAGACGAGGGAGGTGAAGTTTTCGCCGACCGGCAGGCGGGACGCGGCGCCGAGGAGGTTCCAGTCGCGTGCACACCGGCTCACCGTCGGCTGCAGATGTGCAGCGATCTGATGGCGCAGCGCAGCCAAACCGCTCGGCGCTGCGGCGATCGCGATCACCAGCGGAAGCACGAGCGTTACTACCCGGGTCGGCTTCAGGCGCCCGCTGACGGTCGAGAGCGTAAGGGCGTACAGCTCATATATCGGCCTCCGCAGCGTGACGTCGAAGACGCGCCGCAATAGGCTCGGGATCGCAGCGCCCACGCCAAGCCCGAAGGCGACGAGGTGCTCGCTGGAGAGAACGCTCACGTCAGGGCGAACGCTGTACGCGAACAGCCCGACTGCGAAACAGCTCAACGCGATCGACAGCTTCCCCACAGCACTTCGTCCGCGCCGCCGCCACATCAGGGCTGCGATCGATCCCAACCACGCAGCGCACACGGTCGAGACGCCGTAGTCAGGCGAAACAACGCTCGAGTCGAAGGCGCCGACTACCAGCCAGCGCGCCAAACCGATGAACGCGTAGACCAGCATCGTTGCGAGCACCTGGCCGAGAAATGCCGACCACCAGAAGGTGCGCGTTCCGCACAAGGTCAGCGCGGACACGGCCAGCGCTGTGAAGGAGAGCAACGAGAGCACAACGGGATGGTCGACGAGGACCGCACTTGAAACCAGAAACCAAAGCTTCCCCTCCCGAACTCGCTCGGGACTGGCCGCGAGCGCGCTCACCCAACCGGGCCGAGCATTCGCCGCGATGCTTACGTTGACAACCGCGACGAGCCAGACAGCGGCGAGCACACGTCCGAGCCGCCGCCGCGAGCTCACTTCTGGTGGACGCACAGACAGTGACCCTAACCTCCTGCGGTCCACGAGGGCAAACATCTCGCTGCTGTGCTTCCATGGGATTCGTGGGTGCGTCTCTCGCTCCGTTCGTTCTCGCGCTTGCCGGGTTCGTCCCGGTGAGCGTCGACCGTGGGGGCGGCGTTGTCTGGCAAGGGCGGATCCCGAACAGCATCGTCGCTTGGGATCACCGTCCGAGCGCTCTCTACCTTCCGCCCGGCTTCGATCCGGTCACTCGGCGGTACCCCGTCATCTACCTCCTCCACGGCATGTCCGGCAGTCCTTCGAGTTTTTGGGACTCCCTTCAGCTCGCACAGGTGGCCGACGCGGTGATCGCTTCCGGTGCGCGGCCGTTCATCGTCGTCATGCCGGTAGCGGGGCCGCGCGCACATCGCGGGCAAGGCGAATGGGCGGGCGTTTGGGAGCGTTACGTGGTCAAGGACGTCGTGCCGTGGGTTGACGCGAATCTTCCAACCCTGCCGCGGGCGAGCGATCGTGCGCTCGAGGGTCTCAGTGCCGGCGGCTTCGGCGCAGTAGATATCGGCCTCCGCCATCCCGGCCTCTTCGGAACGCTGGGTTCATGGGGCGGCTACTTCGCGCCGGTTTTCCGCGACGGCCCATTCGTTCACATGACAAGAGGGCAGCTCGAGGCTCATGATCCGACGGTCCTGGTTCGCCGGGAGGCGGTGGCGTTGCGTCGAGCCGGCGAGCGCTTCTACATCTCCTCCGATGGTGGCCACGGCGTCGTCCTTGGTCGCTGGTCGACGGCGTTTTCTGCCGAGCTCTCCCGGCTGGCTCTGCCGCACAAGCTCTGGCTCACCGATAACTCACTCGGGTTTTGGCGTTCGACGCTGCCGTCCGCGCTCGCGTACGCAGCCGCCGGGTTCGAGGCTCGAGCGACCGGAGGCTGAGGGAATCACGCCCGTTCGAGGAGCGCGCCCGTCCTGGCAGGAGACGTCGCCTCATCGGTGACATCGGCTAGAAGTTGAGCAAGTTCTTCGACTCTGGCACGTCTCGACAGCGACGCCCTCAGGTCGTCGCGCAAGGATGTGTCGGGGAGCTCACGTTGTCTCCAGCGCTCGACAAGGCTCTCGAGCGCGCCGCGTATCCCATCGACATCGTCCGGGTCGACGATGACGCCGACCCCTGCTTCACGAATCAATTCGGCCGCTGCGCCGTCGGGGGGCACGGCGGCGAGGATCGGGCGTCGCGCCGCGATGTACTCGTAGAGTTTTCCGGAGGGGATGTCTTTTCCACGCTCGCCGATCTCGGGGAGCAGTAGAAGCAACGCATCCGAATCGCGCTGCAAGGCAAGCGATTGCCGGTGCGACACGAAGGGGTACAGCTCGAGCTTGTCGCCGAGCTCGAGAGCGTGCGCCCAGTCTCGGTCCGCTGCGCGAAAATCTCCGACGAAGCGGGCGGCTACGTCCAGGCCAGACTGTGCAAGTGCGGTGAGAAACGGCCGGGGTGAGCGCTGACCGAAGAAGCTGCCGGTGTGTGTGATTCGGAAGCGCTCCGCGGGCCTGTAGGAGAGAAAGTGGAAGTCTTCGAAGTCAGCTCCGTTCGGAATGGTCACTACCCGGCCGCGTGGTTTCAGGCGCTCCATCTCGGCGCAGATCGTGGGCGTCACTCCCACGATCGCAGCCGCTTTCGCGGCGACGAGCGCGGCAACGGACGCGTGCGTGCGCTCCTTGACACGCACGAGCGGCCGGTCGACGCGGCGATCCTCCTTCGCAACGATGGAGTCGCGCAAGTCTGCGATCCACGGAATGCCGAGCTTGCGACTGAGAATCGCCCCGATCACGTGAACCGAGCTCGGCGGCGAGCTCGTCATCACGGCGTCGAAACCCTCGCGACGCGCAACCCGGAGCCCTGCCGGGACCGCGGTCAACGCCCACGATGCGTTTTCGTCAGGCACGAACAGCCGGCGCGGCGCGAGAGATGCGCGCCGGGCAAGCCGGCGTACTCCGTCCAGGCCGTAGAGCTCCTCGGCCGGCCTGCGGCCGCGCGGCCCGATGTAACGGCAGCGATGCACGGGGAGCCCAGCCGGAACTTCGAGCTCTTCATCACGATGGATCCACTGCGGGTCCTCCGGTGTCAGCACATGCGTCTCGATGCCGTATTCCGGAAGAAGCTGAGCGACCTTGAGTACGCGTTGCACACCGCCACCTCCGGCGGGCGGAAAATAGAAGGTGACGATCAGCAGCTTCACGCGCAGCGCGGTCCTTCGTCGAGGTCGCGCCGGGGTTCAGGGCGGCGCGGACAGCAAGGCGATTAGACACGCGCCGAGGAAGACAGCCCATGCGGCACAACAGAGCGTTAACGCAGCGACCCCGCGCTACGCGAACGCTTAACATTGAGGTTGGGCTAGCGCTTAGCTTGGGTGGGCCGGTGGCTGCGCGTCGCTGCCCGGGCGCGAATCCGGACGGCCACGCTTGGGGAGGCCGGCGAGATGTTGCCTGCGCCGTCACGCGCCTCGAGCGCCAAGTGATGCAGCCCTTTCCGAACCGGCCGGCCGTTGACCTTGCCGTACCAGTCGAGTGTGCCGGAGCGATGCGCGAAGCGACCGACCACGGCCACCCGCCCGTCGACGAGCAGAATCGGAATAGCGACTCCGCCGAGTACGTAGTCGACACGGACGCGCTTGCCGATACGGACGAGCCGGCGTTCGGCGCGGAACCGTTTGACCTTCGGAGCGACCGTGTCGAGCCGGATCACGTTCGGCAGCACGATCGTGCGGTGCTGCGAGAACAACCGCACTCGAATCTTGTAGTCGCCGTCCGGGCTGATCGCACCCGCCTGGTCTCGACCGAACCAACTGAAGAACACGAACCCGGCGCTGAAGTTGCGCCGTGCCAAACGACGCACAAGTGCATCACTCGCATTGATCACTTCGACTTCTACACGTCCACCGCGACGCAGGCGAAAGGTCACCGTCGCACTCCGTGTGGCGCAGCCACACACCGGCGAAAATGTCTTCGACACCAACGTGTCGAGGATTGGTGACGGCGTGAGCTTCAATCTCTCGGTGATGACGAACGCGGCGGCGGTCGCGACCAGCAAACCGGTGACGGTGGCGACGGCGACCAATGTTTGGACACGCGCGCGTTTCGCCGAGACTGTCACGCTCGCCGCCGTCGCTGGATGAGGGCACGGCCGCCTAAGGCGGCGACTATCCCGAAAATCGCACCGATGAGAGCGGCGACGAACGTGCTGGCCCGCGTGGTCCGCGCGGTCACATGTTCAGCACGAGGTGAGGCCAGCAGCTCTGGAACCTCGACCTTCGTCGTCTGCTCGAGGAGCTGGGTTGTCGTTACTCGATCCGACTCGAGGCTCCGCAGGTCGACAGTGAGGAGTGCCTTGCCGGCGGCGGAGTACGTGTCACTGGCGAGACTTGCCTGCAGCCGTTCGATCTGACGATTGTCGGTCGCGATCTGTGCGTGGTCTGTCGCAATCTTCAAACGAGCATATGACGCAAGCAGGTTGACCGCCGCGAGTGCTAGCCCTTTGGCTGCGCATTGCGCAAGGCGCGGCTGCTGCGCGAGCACGCTTAGTGTGACGTGTGGGTTCTGATGGTTCGGCAGGGAACTACCCGCCACCTGCAGGGTCGAGATCCCGTGACTGAAGTTATCTGGTTTCGCCTTGCACGCACGCGCGACGCGCTCGTCGATCGCGAACGAATGCACGATCTGATCGAGCGTGCTTGGATTCGTCTGAGGGTCTTGGAGCGCGATGTCGCCGCTACCACCGAACGGCTGACCGAGATAGAGAGATGCGGTCCCGACGTACGTCTGTCCGTGGCCGACCGCGAGTGCGAAGCCGACAATGGCGCCGAAGACGATCCCTAGCGCGACGACCCACCAGTTCGAACCGAGAAATCGGAGATGACGTCCAAGGTCAATCTCCTCGAGAGCCTCGGGGTCGAAGTAGCGCCTCGGTTTGGAAGTCACGCGCGCCGACTTTACCCAGCGTTCGGTCTTCGAGTTAGCGTTCGCGAGATGACTCGCTGCGGTGACCCGCGGGATCGCGACTCCGATGACTGGTTCGTCGAGGCCGAACCGGCTGCGCAACGGGCCGCGCTACCGGCGTCACATCAGGACGCACCCACGCCGCCCGACGATTGGCTTGCCGGTAACACGGTCTCAGAGCAGGCTTCGCCGCCCAGGTCGCTGGACAAAGTCGGGCTCGCGGCCGCCGCGCTTCTCGTTGCTCTCTTTGCCGGGCTCGCAATTGCCGGCGTTTTCACCAACACGCATCACCCGCCAAGAACACTGGCCGCGACCACGGTGCCTAACCCAACTACACCCACAACAACGGCCGCAACAACGACAGTGCGTAGCGCTGTGACCCCACCCACATCGACCCTCAAGCCGGGCGACACGGGCTCACAGGTGACCGACCTACAGCAGACGCTTGCGGCGGTCGGCTATTCGTCGGGCGCCGCGGATGGCAACTACGGGCCGGCGACTCAGAGCGCTGTCGCCCGCTTTCAACGAGCCTCGGGCCTTACCGCCGACGGGATTTTCGGCAGCCAGACGCTGAGCGCTCTTAGGCGGATGGCCGGCTAGCTCGAGCCGGGCACAAACGTGAGAGCCCGCCGGGGGCCGCGACCAGGCGGACTCTCTCGACCGGACGTTGACGAGGGCTCGTCTATACGCCTGGTCGTGGGCGAGCCTGGCACGGTCGACCTCAAGACGCCCTCAAGATTCATGGCATGCCCTAAGCCCGTCACTGCTCTTTCAGAATGTCCGACCCCGAGTCTTCATGGTGGTGGCGACAGACGACGTGGCCTCCGTACTTCTGGCTCGGGTGCCAACCCAGGCGCCAGCAGCGGTGGACATGGCAATTGTGCTTGGTCCAGAACGCGGCAAGAGCACCGAGGAGCGCGACTTCTCCGATGTCCGACCCGATGCCGCTCCAGAACTGGTAGCCCCTCCCCGAGAGGACGTGGACGAAATACGTGTAGAACCAGCCCGGCATCGGAACTCACTTTAGGATGTTCACGGCGCGCGCCACCACCATGACCGCGAGCGCGAGGCTGATCGCCGACTGGACGAGCATCAACATTTTCGCCCATCGGCTGAGCGGCATCGTGTCGGTCGGGCTGAATGCGGTCGCGTTCGTGAACGACACATAGAGGTAGTCGATGAACGTCGGGTGCCATCCGGCCTCCGCCAGTGATGGCTCGATCTGCTGTGGAAAGAGAAAGTCACGCTCAACCACAGGGCTCGTCGGACGCGCGATTGGCCCGCCGCCGTCGAGCTGCCAGAACCAGAGACCGAAGAGCAGCACGTTCACTGTCCACATGTGCACGGCCGCGCGCAAAAGGGTCGAGGCGTTCGCACTTGCGCCGTGCAGGAGTAGGTGTATGAGGAGGATGATCGACGCGGAGTTCGCGGCGCTGACCACGCCGATCATTCCGATCGCGAGGTAGCGCCTCGTCAGATGCAAGTGGTGCTCGCCCCAGTCGAAGGTCCGGGCGAGGCTTCCCTTGGGAGCGCTGGCGATCAGCGCTCCGAGTAGCACGACGGTCAACGCCGGTACTACCCACCGTACGACCGAGAAGGCACCGGCCGATGGCCCCGCAATGAAGCGTGCAGGCATGTCGGCGTAGAGCGCCGCCGCGGAAACGATTGCGGCGGAAGGCCAGAACGACGACTCGCCGAGCACGGCGCTACTCGCCGCCAGAGGATTCCTCGCCATTTGGGCGAGCCTAACTGTGCCGAGTAGGCTCTGCGCGTGCACGCGTGGAGCCCGTTGGTACGGCCACTCAGATACGGCGCGGCCGTTCGCGCGCAGGAGGAGTAGCGTTCCGGCGGAGGCTGCAGTGGCCAAGCAACCGTTGAGCAGCGTGCTCACGAAGATCGGCGCGAACGTCGACGAGCTCGTCGACCTGCCGCTGCCGATCTACGTGATCGACCGGCGTGGGATGGAGGTCTGGCACAACAAGGCGGCCGTAGATCTGTTCGGACCGGTGGTCCCGCGCCCGTACACCGATTTCGTCCCTCCCGATTACCGCGCTGCGGCGAAGGACGCATTCACGAAGAAGATGCTCGGCACCCAGAAGGCGTCCGCGTACGCGCTCGAGGTTCTCGACAAGCATGGTCGCCGGCGCAAGGCCGAGATCGCATCGGTGCTTCTCTCCGATGGCCGACATGCCGTCGGTGTGTTCGGCGTCGTAGGGCTCGACCCCGGGCCGCCGGTGCCACCGCTCATCGGCACCAAGCTCACACCACGGCAGTTCGAAGTGCTGCGCCACCTCGCAGCCGGCTGCATGACGAGCGAGATGGCGGACAAGATGGGCGTCTCTCCGGAGACTGTTCGCAACCACGTTCGCGGCTTGCTGCGCGCGCTCGGCGTGCACTCACGCCTCGAAGCAGTTATCGAAGCGCG
The DNA here is from genome assembly GCA_035703805.1 of Gaiellaceae bacterium. Lineage (GTDB taxonomy): Bacteria > Actinomycetota > Thermoleophilia > Gaiellales > Gaiellaceae > Palsa-739. Next base: position 9,451 of record DASSXM010000068.1, read on the forward strand.
ACGCCGCGGGCTGATCGAATGACCCACTCGGACTAGTAGCAGAACGAGTGAACGCGGGCACGATGAGCGCGTGCCAACCGACCGGCATCACGAGGAGACTGTGCTCGCGCTTGTTGCAGCCGTCGAGCTTCGCGACGAGGCGATCGGCGCGCACCTCGAGCGCGTCTGCTCAATCGCGCTCGAGCTGACAGCCGTTGTCGCACCGGGTCTCGCTGCGGACCCAGCCCTTCGCTACGGCTTCCTGTTGCACGACGTCGGGAAGATCGGCATCGCGGACTGTGTGTTGCACAAGCCGGGGCCTCTCGACCACACCGAGCTCTCGATCATGCGGACGCATCCGGTGCTCGGCGAGCGGATCGTCGCGCCGCTCACGTTCATCGACGGAATCGCGCGCGACGTGATCGCGTGCCATCACGAGCGGTGGGACGGGCTCGGCTACCCCTGCGGCCGTCGTGGTGGCGCGATTCCGCTTGCCGCGCGCATCTTCGCGCTTGCCGATGCGTACGACGCGATGACGAGCGACCGCCCGTACCGCGCCGCGTTGACGCATGACGAAGCGATGCAGCGCATCGACGAGGCGTTGGGAACGCAATTCGATCCCTCGTTTGGGGGAGCTTTCATCGCACTTGATCCGCTTGAGCTAGGTCGATTGACGCACGTGGACTAGCTCCAAAGCGCCTGCATACGGGCACGTTGCATGGTGAGTGTTTCGCCTCATCGCAATCGCCGCAGCAATCGCCTGTTCGCTCCGCGCAACGCAAGCCGCGACGTCTTCGGGTGGCAACTACACGATCGACGGCTGCTCGCAGTTCGAGCGCTCGCAAGTTGTGCAGGCGCTGGACACGAGCACGTTCAACTGGAGCCGCGTTCCAGGTCCGGTGACGATCCACATCGGGAACGTCGGCAACTCGCACTCCGCCCCCGGTGAGATCTGGCTCGACGCCGGACTGCTCGACAAGTGGACGTTCGCGTCGTGCAGATGGAGTACGCGCAGCAGGTGCAGCTCAGCCTTCTGAATGCGCAGCGGCGAACGCGGTTCATCCCGCTGCTGGGCGCGCGGCAGTGGTGCTACGAGGATCCCTCGCTTCCGCCGGGTGCGAATGCGTGTGAGCGCTTCGCCGCGACGCTCGCCTGGGCGTACTGGCCGTCACCGCAGAACAGCATGGAGCCCTCCGGGGCCGATGATGGTCGGCGTCGATGGAGCCGGGCGCATTTCGTGCGCTCGTCGCGTCGATGATCGGCGATACGCCTGTCCGCCGGACTGCGAGCGTCCGGCGACCGGACGGGTCGATCCTGCTCACGATCTCAGTGCCGGCAGCCGGCATTGCGACCGTCACCGGTCGCGGCATCGCACGTGCGTCGGTCCGCGCGATCGCGCCAGGCGCACTCACCGTGTGGTTGCGACTGACGGCTCCGCTGCATCGGGCGCGCTTCGTCTCGGTCTCGGTGACGTTCTCGCCGACCGCCGGCGTCGACGTGCACGCGCTGCTACGTGTGAAGCTCAGCCCGCCGTCGGCTTGACGTGGAAGTACGCCTCGTAGATCTCTTTCGCCGCCGGCGCCGCGGCCTGCACGCCGAATCCGCCGTGCTCGATCATCGTGACGACGACGATCTGCGGATGGCTTGCCGGCGCCCACGAGGCGTACCACGAGTGGTCGTCGCGGCCGGCGCCGCTCTCCGCCGTGCCGGTCTTGCCGGCGACGGGGATCGGGAAGTTCGCGAAGAGAGATGCGGACGTTCCCGTATGCGCCGCCTCGTAAAGGCCCTGACGGATGGCCCACACCTCCGTGAGCTTCACATGGCGCACTGGCTTGAAGGAAAGCGGCTTGGCCACCTCGCCGTCGAGGACGGCACCCGCAACGTGGGGACGGACGACGGTTCCGCCGTTGGCGAACGTCGAGTAGACGACCGCGAGCTGTAGCGGACTCACCTGCAGCGCGCCCTGGCCGATCGCGAGGTTGATCGTCTGGCCCTCCGTCCACGGGTAGCGCTGTGTCCGCAGGAACCACGGCGGGGTAGGTACGAGGCCCGGCGAATCGCCGGTGAGGTCGATCCCGGTGTTACTACCGAGGCCGAGCTTGTTCGCCCACTGTTGTATGACAATGCCTTGCTTGCTCGGGTCGGCGGTGTAGATGCGGTCGCCGAGGCGATAGAACCACGTGTCGCACGATTGTGCGAGCGCCGTCGGCAGCGACATGCTCTCGAAGATTCCGGCCTCGACGTTGTGGAAGACGAACCTGCCGAGGCTGAAGGAGCCGCTGCACAGGAGCGTTGTCGACGGTGTGATCAACCCCGCTGAGAGCGCGGCCTCGGCGACGATCGGCTTGAACGTCGAGCCCGTCGGATACACGCCCGCGATCGCGCGGTTGACGAGCAGCGCCTGCGGATCGTTTCCGTACAAGCTGTTGCGATAGCCCGTGTCATGCACCGCGCGGCCCTGGTTGTAGGTCGGGTAGCTTGCGAGCGCGTAGATCGCTCCCGTCCACGGATTCATGACGACCGCTGAACCGCCGGTGGGGTGGTGGCCGGATGCCTGCGCGCTCTTCATCCCGTCCTGGATCGCGCGCTCGGCGACGTTCTGCAGTCGCGCGTTGATTGTCAGCTGCAGCCGCGGCAGGTTCTTGTCGTTCGCGAACTCGAGCGGGCCGGCGATGCGCCCCATGGAGTCGACGCGCAGGTGCGCGCGAACGAACCCGGGGTTGAGAAGCCAGTCGTACACCGCCTCGACGCCCGTCTGACCGACGGTCTCGCCGGCGGTCGCGTGCCGGTAGCGCCGCGTCCCGATCTGGTCCTTGTTCACCTCGCCGAGCAGGCCGAGGAACTCGCTGCCGAACGCGCCGCGCGGATAGCTGCGCGACGGGATCACCTCGACCTTGAAGCCGGGATACGTGCCTGCGCGTTCTGAGAGGAACCCCTGCAGCGCGTTGCTCGGATGATCGATCACGACCGCCGGCGCGAACGGCGAGCGCACGACCGAGCGCCGGATGTGCGTGACGAATTTCCACGTCGGAATGTGCGCGAGCTTCGACAAGCGCTTGAGCTCCGCCGATCCCGCAGTGGTGGCGTGCCAGCCCTTCGAGTCGGTGAACCCGAGCGCACCGGCGTCCGCTGCGACGACGACGTGGCCCGTCATCGTCGCCAGCAGGCGCCCTTCAGAGTCGACGATCGCGCTGCGCGGGCCGTCGAGATACACGGTGCGGAAGGCCTGGTTGTAGGCGAGCGACGTGTACGAAGGCCCGTGGAGGATCTGGATCGACCACGCGCGCAGCACCAGGAGGCAGATGCCGACGCCGACGAGGACCGCGAGCCCCCCGACGCGCACATAGAAGCCCGGGCTCCGGAAGAACGGCGCCTCGGCGCGCGAATACGGTTCGATCCTCACGCGCGGCTCATGGTAGGCGGGTTTTTCACTCCTCGGCGAGCTCGTCCGCGAGCAGCGCGAGCGCAAGGCTGCGCCACGCGAGCTCGGGCTCGGCTTGCAGCTCGGCGAGCGCCGCCGAGACCGCTGTGAGGCCGTCCGCTTCGGCCGCGAGCGAGGCGAGCGCAGTCGCGAGCGCAGCCCGCCGCTCCGGCGTGTCGAGCTCGGTTGCGAGTCGCTCGGCGGCGACCGAGTCGAGGTCGAGCTCGCGATGCGGATCGCCGCCGGCGGCGAGGACGAACATCGCGCGGCGGCGCGCGGCGTTCAGGTCGGGCTCGTCGATGCTCACCTGCTCGCGCACGAGCCAGGCGAGCGCGACGCCGAGGTCGAGATCGGAGGTCTCGAGCTGCTCTAGCTGTTCTCTCGGCACTCGCCGGTCTCGCCTTCGTCCATTACGGACATGGCCATCGCGACACCAAAATCAAGAAAGACATTACGTCCGACTGCGTTGCTACGTTGGACAACGTGAAGAAGTGTGACTCGAATCCTGAGTTCTGCCCGCGATGTGGTGTCGAGATGGAGTGGCGGCACCAGAGCATGCAGTGTCCTCGCTGCAAGCTAAAGCTCGGATGCTGCCAGGGCATTAGCCCGGATGAAGGCTAGGTTCTGCTCGTGTGGCGGCAGGCTCCGATACAAGGATGCCCGCCGCTACGGCATCGCGGGTGTGACACAAGGCCATCGGTGGGTGTGCGAGCGATGCGGCGCCGTCTTAACGAGGTGGCAGGCTGCTACTCCGGATGAACGCCTACGCGAGCGTGAGCACACGCGGCGCTCTTCGGCGAAATACCGGGCCATGATTAGAAAGGTGATCGAAGAGGCTAAGGATCGTCCTTGCGCTGATTGCGGTGGTCGGTTCCCAACTTGCGCTATGGACCTTGATCATGTTCGCGGTACGAAAGTCTTCAAAGTCTCCGAGGCCGTCCAGAAGGCATACGCGTTAAGCCTCGAACGAGTCCGGGCGGAAATTGCTAAGTGTGATGTTGTGTGTGCGAACTGTCACCGTGTTCGCACGGAGTCGTCGTACGGCGCTGGCACGCGAGCGTGGCTCGCAGAGAGTCACGCTCGTCAGTCGACGTAGTACTCGTCTGCGATTGCAAGGACATCGTCGAGTATGGCGATGCCCTCGGCCAGCTCCTCGCGCGTGATCGTGAGCGGCGGGCAGATCATGATCATGTTCCAGTGCGTCATGAGGTAGAGGCCGCGGTCGAGCGCCGCCTTCGCGAGCCGCGCGACCGGCGCGGCGTCCTCGCCGGAGCCGTTGAACGGAACGAGCGGCTTGCGCGTCGCGCGCGACTTCACGAGCTCGAGGCCCCAGAAGACGCCGAGCCCACGCACCTCGCCGACTGACGAATGCTTTACCGCGAGCCCGCGGAGCGCGTCCGCGAAGACAGGACCCATCTCCGCCGCGTGCTCGACGATGGCCTCTTCGCGGAACGCCTCGATCGACGCGACGCCGACCGCGCACGCGAGCGGATGGCCGCTGTACGTGAGCCCGCCGGCGAAGAACTTGTCGCGCACCCATTCGGCGATCGGCTCGCGCACCGCCATCGCGCCGAGCGGGACGTAGCCGGAGTTGATCCCCTTCGCCATCGTGATGATGTCGGGGACGACGTTCCAGTTGTCGACCGCGAACCACGTGCCGGTGCGGCCGAAGCCGGCCATCACCTCGTCGGCGATGAGCAGGATACCGTGGCGGTCGCAAACCTCGCGGATCGACTGCAGGTAGCCGTCGGGCGGAACGAGGATCCCGTTCGTCCCGGTCACCGTCTCGAGGATCACGGCGGCGACGGTGTGCGCGCCTTCGTACTGGAGGATCTCCTCGAGATGCGGCGCGCCGGTGCACACCGGGCACGGATCGGGATGGCCGGCGGGGCAGCGATAGGTGTACGGGTCGAACATGCGCACGAAGCCGGGGATGCCCGGCTCGGCCGCCCAGCGGCGCGGATCGCCGGTGGCGGTGATCGCGCCCGCGGTCGCACCGTGGTAGCTGCGATAGCGCGCGATGATCTTGTGCCGGCCCGTGTACCAGCGCGCGAGCTTGATCGCGTTCTCGTTCGCCTCCGCGCCGCCGTTCGTGAAGAACGTCATCGAGATGTCGCCCGGCGTGACCTCGGCGATCATCCGCGCGAGCGTCGAGCGCGGCTCGGTCGCCATCGGCGGACCGATCGTGCAGAGCTTCTCCGCCTGCTCCTTGATCGCGGCGATGAGCCGCGGATGCTGATGGCCAATCGAGACGTTGACGAGCTGCGACGCGAAGTCGAGGTACCGCTTGCCCTCGTAATCCCAGAAGTAGCGCCCCTCGGCGCCCGCCACGGGGATGGGGTTGATCGCGTCCTGGACCGACCAGGAATGGAGGACGTAGCGCTTCGCATCCGCGCGTACCTGTTCGCCGAGCTGGGGGTTCGTCTCGATGGTGGCCATAGTCGAGAGCGTAGCGCTACCCTCCACATATGACCGAGACGATCGAGGCTCCCGCCGGGCTCAAGCAGATCCACCACTGGATCGGCGGGCGCGCCGTCGCCGGGACGTCCGGACGCGGCGGCGCGGTGTACAACCCGGCGACCGGCCGGCAGACGCGCGAGGTCGACTTCGCGACGCCGGAGGAGGTCGACGCAGCGGTGCAGGCCGCGAAGGCGGCGTTCCCGGCTTGGCGCGAAGTCTCGCTTGCGAAGCGCGCAGAACTCTTCTTCCGCATCCGCGAGCTCCTGCACGACCGGCGCGAGGACGTCGCGCGCATCCTTACGACAGAGCACGGCAAGGTGCTCTCCGACGCGCTCGGCGAGGTCACGCGCGGGCTCGAGGTGATCGAGTTCTGCTGCGGCATCCCGACGCTGCTGAAGAGCGAATACTCCGAGCAGGTCTCGAGCGGCATCGACGTCTACTCGATCCGCCAGCCGCTCGGCGTCGTCGCCGGCGTCACGCCGTTCAACTTCCCTGCAATGGTGCCCATGTGGATGTGGGCGCCCGCGCTCGCGTGTGGGAACACGTTCGTGCTCAAGCCGTCGGAGAAGGATCCGTCGGCGTCGATGTGGGTCGCCGAGCTGCTAAAGGAAGCGGGCGTGCCCGACGGTGTGTTCAACGTCGTGCACGGCGACAAGGTCGCCGTCGACGCGGTGCTCGAGCATCCCGACATTGCCGCGGTGTCGTTCGTCGGCTCGACGCCGATCGCGCGCTACGTGTACGAGACCGCGACGTCGCGCGGCAAGCGCTGCCAGGCGCTCGGCGGCGCGAAGAACCACATGATCGTGCTGCCGGACGCCGACATCGACATGGCCGCAGATGCGGCGGTCTCGGCGGCGTACGGCTCCGCCGGTGAGCGTTGCATGGCGATCTCGCAGGTCGTCGCGGTCGGGCACGCGGCAGAGCCGCTGATCGACGCGATCAAGGCGCGCATCCCGAAGGTGAAGGTCGGCGACGGGCTCGATCCCGACTCGGAGATGGGACCGCTCATCACGGAGGCGCATCGCGACCGCGTCGCGTCGTACATCGAGAACGCTTCTGCCGAGGGCGCGAAGGTGCTCGTCGACGGCCGCGACGGCGCGCCCGGCGACGGCTTCTTCCTCAAGCCTTCGCTCATCGACGACGTAAAGCCCGGTATGCGCGCGTACGAGGACGAGATCTTCGGGCCGGTTCTCGGCGTAACGCGCGTCGACACGTACGACGAAGCCGTCAGGCTCGTGAACGACAACCCGTACGGGAACGGCACGGCGATCTTCACGCGCGACGGAGGCGTCGCGCGGCAGTTCCAGTTCGACGTGCAGGCCGGGATGGTGGGCATCAACGTTCCGATCCCGGTGCCGGTCGCGTACTACTCGTTCGGCGGCTGGAAGTCGTCGCTCTTCGGCGACCGCCACATCTACGGCCCTGAAGGGATCGACTTCTACACGCGCGGCAAGGTCGTCACTTCGCGCTGGCCGGATCCGGCCACGTCGAAGGTCGACCTCGGCTTCCCGCAGACACGCTAGAAGAGACACGTCCCGCGACCAGGTCGCGACGAGGTCGCGACCTGGTCGCTGCCTCTACGGCGAGCGGAACGCGAGCACTGCGACGGCCTTCCGGCCGTACGGATCGACGGCCGCGACGCGCAGCCGCCCGACCGTATGGCGTTTCGTGTGCACACGCAGCTGGATCGAGAACACGCCGGGCTTGAGCAGGAGCATTTGCTGACGAATCGGTCCGTCGACAAGCCCGATGTAGATGTGCGCCTGCGACGCAACGGAGAGCCGCGCGTAGACGAGAACGGAACCGTCCGCCTGTCGCTTCGCGCCGAACGACGCGGTCTTCGTGATCGTCGGCGGCCCGGCGGCGACGAGGCTCGGATCGCCCCAGCGCCCCGCGGCGAAGAGGGCGACGTGCTCGGGCGTGCGCGTCTGGACGTGGAGAAGCGTGCCGTCGAAGTACGCGCCCGCGTTGTCGCCGACCGGGAGCGACGGGGTCGTGAGCGTCGCGGCCGGCTGCCAGACGATTCCGTCGCTCGAGACCCCGACCACGGCGCCTGCCGGCGCGGCCGCGTACGCGATGTCGACCGGCCACGGGAGCGTCGGCGTATTCGTGACACCGAAGAGCAGGCCCGTTCCCGGGAGGGCGAGAGGGCGGTCGGCGGCCGTCAACGTCACCGTCTGCTGGTCGGGAACGGCGCCGGGCTGGAACGTGACCGTCGCCCGGCCGTCTGCGGTGACGACCGCGCCGGCGAGCCCGGGCTGCACGACGAGCGACTCCTGCACCGCGGGCGGCACCGGAGCCGCGGCGACGACTGCAGTCGGCGACGTCGTCGCCGCCTGCGAGCCGCCGGACCCCGTCGCGGTGACGACGAGCGACATCGTCGACCCGATGTCGCCGGGCGAAATCGCATACGACGAGTTGATCGCGCCGGGAATCGCGCCGCAGGCGTTGCCGGTGCCGTCGCAGCGGCGCCATTGATACGCGAACGACGTCGGCGAGCCGGTCCACGTCCCGACCGACGACGTCAGCACCTGGCCGGCCTGCACAGTCCCGGAAACCGTCGGCGCCGAAGTCGACATCGGACGCGACGGTGACGTCGTTCCCGCTGCGCCGACCGCGACTGTCGGCGGGGAGGACGCCGACGCGACGCCGCCAGCGCTCTGCGTCGTCACCGTCAGCACGAGTGCGTGCCCGACGTCGTCGATACCCGGTGTGTACTTCTCGGCGGTCGCGTTCGTGATCGAAATGCAGTTCGCTCCCGCCGCGTCGCAGCGGAGCCACTGGTAGAGGAACGCGACCGGCTTGCCGCCGGTCCAGACACCCGGCACTCCGGCGAGGACCTTGCCGCTCTGCGCGGCGCCGACGATCGTAGGCGGAACGCTCTGCACGGGCAGGCCGGTCGGATAGGGCGGGATCGCGACGAGTGATGGATCGGGCCCGTTGAAGCGATCGCCGTCGACGCAGCCCGTCGTGATCCCCGGAACGCTCAGGCAGTCGGTCCACTGCCAGAACAACCACGACAAGCCGCCCCAGTTCTGCGCAGGCAGCGTCGGCGCCGCATTCGTCGTCCAGTGCGCGATCCACAACTTGTTGCCCGCGGCGGCGAACGCGGTCGTGTCGCCGAGCGCGCTCTTCCAGAACGCGGGCGACGCGTAGATGAGCCCGAGGATGCCGGTGCGCGCATACACCTCGTCGAGCCACGCGCGCGCCCACTGCTGCAACGATGCTGTGGAGAGGCCGTTCTTCACCTCGAGGTCGAGCACCGGCGGCAGCTCACCGGGCTGCGGCTGCGCGACGTCGACGAGATGGTCCGCCTGCGCGATTGCGCTCGAAATCAACGTTGCTGCGCTCGTCCCCGCGGGCTGCGCAAAGTGATACGCGCCGAAGCGCATGCCGAGCCCTTCCGTGCCTTCACGATTCGCGGCGTAGAACGCGTCGTTGAACGTCGTTCCCTCGGTCGCCTTCGCGATCGCGAACTGGTAGCCGGCCGCCGAGACCTTGCTCCAGTTGATCGACTTCTGGTAGTTCGAGACGTCGATGCCCTTGGCGTACGTCGCGGCGCCCGCCGAAGCGACCACGACGAGGAACGCCGCGCATGCGGCCGCCAGCCTGACCCCCAACACGCCTCGAAGGTAGCGAAGTCCTATGAAGCCAGTGTTAGGCGCGCGGGCTTGAGCTCCTCGCTGAAGCGCGCACGCTTGACGAACTGCCCGATTCCGGGTGAAGCAACGAGCTCGTCGTTCTCGACGAGCACGTGGCCGCGCAGCAGCACGACCTCCGGCGATCCCGTGACCTTCGTCCCCTCGAAGAGGTTGTAGTCGACCTTCGAGTGGTGAGTCCTCGCCGAGATCGTCACCTGCTTCGCCGGATCGAACACGACGATGTCGGCATCTGAGCCGACCGCGATGGTGCCCTTGCGCGGATAGAGGCCGAAAAGCTTCGCCGGGTTCGTCGCGAGCAGCTCGACCATCCGGTTGAGCGAGAGGCGTCCCGTGCGCACGCCGAACTCGTGGATCATCTGGAGGCGATTCTCGATGCCGGGACCGCCGTTCGGGATCTTCGAGAAGTCGTCGCGTCCGAGCGTCTTCTGGGTGTCCCAGCGGAACGCGCAATGGTCGGTCGAGATCGCCGAAAGCGTGTCGGTGCGAACAGCGTTCCAGAGAACGTCCTGGTTCGCCTTGTCACGTGGCGGCGGCGTGTACACGTACTTCGCGCCCTCGAAGTTCGGCAGCTCGAGATGCGTGTAGTCGATGAAGAAGTACTGCGTGCACGTCTCACCGAAGACATTCCAGCCTTTCTCGCGCGCGAGCGCGATGGGCTCGACGGACTCCTTGCACGAGACGTGGACGACGTACAGCGGGCAGCCGGCGACGCGCGCGAGCTGAATCGCGCGATTCGTCGCCTCGCCTTCAGTCTCAGGCGGGCGCGTGAGCGCGTGGTACTTCGGCTCGGTATGGCCCGCGGCGAGCGCCTGCTCGACGAGCACGGCGATCGCGTCGCCGTTCTCCGCGTGCACCATGACGAGCGCGCCGGTCTTCGCCGCGACCTCCATCGTCCTGAAGAGCGTTTCGTCGTCGACCATGAGCGCGCCCTTGTACGCCATGAAGAGCTTGTACGAGGTGATGCCCTGGTCAGGCAGCGACGCGAGCTCCTCGAGCGTGCCGCCTTCCTTCAGGTCCGTGACCGCCATGTGGTAGCCCATGTCGATCACCTGCTTGCCGTTCGCCTTCGAGCGCCACTCGTCGATCGCGGCCGCGAATGTCTGGCCCTGCGGCTGGATGATGAAGTCGACGTGGCACGTCGTGCCGCCGAACGCGGCGGACGTCTGACCGGACTCGACGTCGTCGATCGTCGTCGTTCCGCCGAACGGCATGTCGAGGTGCGTGTGCGGGTCGATGCAGCCCGGCAGCACGTACTTGCCGGTCGCGTCGATCACCTTGTCGGCTTGGACGTCGAGGTCCTCGCCGATCAGGGAGATTCGCTCGTCGTCGACGAAGACGTCTGCGACGTAATCGTCTGCTGCGGTTACGACGCGGCCGCCTTTGATCAGCACCGACATGGCGAATCTCCCTTCTCGGTCGTCTCTCTTACGCGCCGCCCGCCGTCACCTGGACGTTCGCGGGCTTCCAGCTCCTCCCGTAGACGTCGAGGCCCTTGGCTTTCAGCTGGGCGACTGCTTTCTGCGCGAACGTGTAGTTCGTCGCACCTACCGGCGCGTTCTTGATCACGCCGTACGTCTTCGCGATCGTCGCGGTCTGCGTGACAGCGGATGCCGGCACGAGGCCGATGCCGCTCTGGTTCGGCCAGATGAGCGCGTTGATCTGGTTCATCTGCCACGTCTGATGACCCTTGCCGAGCGTCGGTCCGTTCTTCAGCACGGTGTTGACGCATGCGGCTGCGTTGTCGCGGCAGTAGATCCACCCGGCGAAGGACGCGCCGAGGAACTTCACGAGCGTCGCCTGGTTCGTCGCGCTCTTGAGCCAGTCGTCGCGGACGAAGAGGTTGTCCTCGAGCATGCCGGTCCCGACACTCGGGCTCGCCATCTTGAAGACGTTGAGATCGGACAGCTGGTAGAGCTTGCCCGTCTTCGGGTTCTTCGTCTCGAGCACCTGCGCGAGCTCGTTGTACGTCATCGCTGCAGCCGCGTCGATCTTGTGGCCGAGGAACGCGACCATGTCGAACGGCTGCGTGAAGATCGTGACGTCCTTGGTGTTGTTCGGATCGATCCCGTTCTTCGCCAGCGCGGCGTAGAGCTCCGGCTGGTTACCGCAGCACCAGACGCCGACTGTCTTGTGCGCCATCTTCTTGATCGTGTCGATCCCGCTGCTCTTCCACGTCAGCTCTGTCATGCCGCTGCGCGCAAAGACCTGTGCGACCGACGTGATCTTGCCGCCCTTCTCACGGGTGGCGAAGAGGTTCGGAAGCCAGTCGAGGCCGATGTCGGCGCCCTTGCCGATGACGACCGTCTCAGGCGTGATGTTCGGACCGCCGACCTTGATCTTCACGTCAAGGCCCGCTGCCTTGTAGTAGCCCTGCTGGAGCGCCGCGTAGTAGCCCGCGAACTGCGCCTGCGTCACCCACTTCAGCTGCAGGGTGACCTGCGTCAGCTTCTGCGAGTGCGTGGACGCTCCCGCGCTCGCTCCCAAGATGCCTGCCGTTGCAATCGCGCCGGCCGCGAGGCCGAGCGCGATCGTGACCTTCCGGCTCATTCGCCCTCCTTGTTGTCGCCCCGTTCCAGAGAACGATTCTGAACGATCGTCAGTCGCCTGTCGATGGGACCCCGCGCAGCGCGAGCCGCTCGGCCGTCCCGACTGCGAGATAAAAGACGATTCCGAAGGCGCTCGCGACGACGATTGCCGCCCAACCGAACGGGAAGTCGAAGAGGGAGATCGAATTCTCGATCTGCACGCCGAGAGCCCGGTTCGAGCCGCCGAAGTAGTCGCCTACGATCGCCCCGATCATCGCGAGCACCGTCGCGACCTTGAGCCCGGTGAAGATGAACGGGAGCGCTGAGGGGATCCGTACGCGCCGAAAGACCTCGAACTGGCTCGCCGCGTACGAGCTCATGAGCTCGATCGACTCCGGCCGCACCGAGGTCAACCCGCGCAGTGTGTTCACGAGCACGGGAAAGAAGCAGAGGATCCCGGCGATCGCCCATTTCGAGTGTGGGTTCAACGGGCCGAACCAGGCGTTCGTGATCGGCGCGAAGGCGATGATCGGGATCGCGTTCACCGCGATCGCATACGGCATGACCGCCTCGCCGACCTTGCGCCAGCGCGCGAGCGCAATGGCGACGACGATTGCGAGCGCCGAGCCGAGCACGAAGCCGCCGAGCGCCTCCTTGAAGGTGAACCACCCCGCGCTCCACAGG
>DASSXM010000071.1:0-72807 GCA_035703805.1 Gaiellaceae bacterium
GGCCTTCCTTCCGGCGCTTGCAACGCGACAGCCGGGGACCGTGCGCTTCACCGGTCGAACCGCCGCCGTGTCGGCCGCCGCAGCGCTCGCGACGATCGCGGTTGCGCTGTCCTGGGCCGCGGCACGACCGGCCTCTGCGTACGAGGCGCGCCTCTCCCCGGCCGTCGCCGACGCCGTCCGCCAGCACGCCACAGTTGGGCACCGCGTGCTCGCTGACGACGCGACGGCCGACTGGCTGCTGTGGCAGGTGCCGTCGCTCCGGGGCAGCCTCGCCTATGACGTGCGGTTCGAGCTGCTCATGCGCGCGCAGATCGTGCGGTTGCTGAGATGGCGGCTGCATGCGGCCGGCTGGAGCGCCGCGCTACGCGGCTACTCGGTTGTCGTCGACGATCCTGCGCACATCGCGAGGCTCGTCGCCGCGGGCGGCTGGCGAATGGTCGCTCGCAGCGCTCACGCCGCAGTGGCGGTGCGGTCGTGAGCAGATGGCTGCGCACGATCTCGCGTTGCGTCACCATCATCGCGCTCGGTGTGCTCCCTGCGCTGCTCGTCGCCCTCTTGGTGGCCGTCGTCGCGACGACCGGCGTGCACGGATCCGACTTCTGGACATTTTGGGACGCAGGACGGGCAGTCCTCCACGGCCGTTCGCCATACCCGGCGCTGCAGTCGCTTCCGCACGAGGCCACACGGACGTTTGCGCCGTTCGTCTATCCGCCGGTCGCCGCCGTCATGTTCGTGCCACTCGCCCTCCTTCCGTACACCGTCGCGAAGCTTCTCTTCCTCGTACTGAGCCTCGCCGCCCTCGCCCTCGCACTTCGACTGCTCGGAGTCTCGGATTGGCGTTGCTACGGAGCCGCGTTCGGGTCGGTGCCCGTCTATGCCGCGAGCGGAAACGGAACGATCAGCCTGTTTCTGCTGCTCGTCGTGGCTGCCGCCTGGCGCTACCGCGAGCGCGTCGCCGCCGTAGCGATGCTGCTTGGCGCGGCCATCACGGCGAAGGTCTTCCTCTGGCCGCTCTGGTTGTGGCTCGTTCGTACGCGTCGCTTCCGCGCAGCGGCGCTGACGGTCGTCATAACCGTCGCTGCGCTCGCTCTTTCGTGGAGTGTCATCGGTTTCTCCGGCCTGCGCGAGTATCCGAGGTTGCTCAGCAGGCTCACCACGCTCGAGGGCACACACAGTTATTCGCTCTACGCGCTTGAACGATCGCTCGGCCTCGGAGACGCCCCTGCTCAAGCAGTCGTCTATCTCGTCGGAGCGATCGTGCTCGCGCTTCTCGCGGTCTTCGTTCGTGGAGATCGCGGTCTGTTCGTCGGAGCGTTGGCGCTCTCCCTCCTGATGACGCCGATCCTCTGGCCGCACTACCTCGTTCTGCTCTTCGTGCCGATCGCGCTCGTCGCACGCTCGTTCACGATCCTCTGGGTGGCACCGCTCCTGCTCTGGGCGGACGCGACTGCCTGGAACGGTGGCGCCGTTTCCATCGTCGGCCTGCTCGCGATGTCGTCCGCGATCCTCCTGCTATCGGGGCGCCGAGATTCGAACTCGGGACCTCCAGTCCCCCAGACTGGCGCGCTAACCAGGCTGCGCTACGCCCCGCGACCGGGACAGATTACTCGCCGAGGCGTTTATACAGACGGTCGATCAATTCCGGCATCGCTTCGAGCCGCTCGGTAATCGTCCGCAGGCGGAACTCCCGGAAGTGCTCGGCGTCGACGCCGAGCGCGTCGGCAAGCGTGCGCACCACGTCGTTCGACGGCACGGGCCGGTTGCCGTGCACCAGGTGGTTGAGGTAGCCGGCGGACAGGCCGGTGCGAGCCGCGAGCTCGCGGTACGTCACTCCGACCTCAGTCATCAGCTGCTCGATCGTCGCCCCGAAGGGCTCCTCGCTGAACCGCCGTCGCCGTGCCACGTCAGATTCCCTTGCCCAAGTCCGCGACATTCAAGCGCTTCTCTTTTCCGGATGCGCGACTGCGCACGTCAATCTTGCCGTCCTCCAGGCTCTTCTTCCCCGCGGTCACGCGGATCGGGCAGCCGATTAGATCCGCATCGGCGAACTTCTCGCCCGCGCGCATGTCCCGGTCGTCGAGGAGCACGTCGAGGCCTGTGCTCGAGAGCGCTTCCGCCGCCGCTTCCGCGACGGCCTCCGCACCCGGCAGCACGACGACGTGCGCGTCATAGGGCGCGACGGAAGCGGGCCACACGATTCCGTTCTCGTCGTGGTGCTGCTCGATGATCGCCGCCATCACACGGCCGGGGCCGATCCCGTAGCTGCCCCCGAGCAAGGGCTTCTCCTTGCCGTCCTCGTCGAGGAACGTCGCGTCGAGGGGCTTCGAGTAGTAACTCCCGAAATTAAAGATGTGCCCGACCTCGACGGCGGTCTGGAAGTGCAGCGCGCCGCCGTCGATCGGGCAGCGGTCGCCCTCCTTCGGCTCGCGCAGGTCGGCAAAGCGCGGTCCGTAGTCGCGCCCCGCTTCGACGCCGCGGAGATGGAAGCCATCCTTGTTCGCGCCGGCGACGAACTGACCGGTACGCAGCGTCTCGTCGGCGATCACCTCCCCGGTGAACCCGATGGGTCCGAGCGAGCCGCCGCCGGCCCCGAAGGCGGCGCGGATCTCGTCGTCGGTCGACGGACGGGACTCGCCCGGGATCGCGTCATAGAGCTTCATCTCGCTCAACCGATCGTCGCCGCGGACGAGCGCGAGGATGACCGTTCCATCGGTCTTCGTCACCGGCATCGCCTTCGACGTCGCCGCGAGATCGATGTCCAGGAACTCCGCGAGCGCCTCGCACGTGGTCACGCCGGGCGTTTCCACCTCTCCGGGACTCTCGAGTGCCGCCGGGAACTCGGGCTCGCGCGGCACGGCCTGTGCGATGTCGCCGTCGGCGGCGTAGTCGCCGTTCTCGCAGGTGACGAGCACGTTCTCTCCCGATCCCGAGGGCGCGAGGAAGTCTTCGCTGAAACGGCCGCCCATGATCCCGCTCTCGGCCTGCACGACCTGCGTCTCGAGCCCGCAGCGGGCGAAGATCTTCTTGTACGCCTCGCGGTTCGCAGCGAAGCTCTGTTCCACGCCCTTCTCGTCCCGGTCGAACGAGTATGCGTCCTTCATGATGAACTCGCGTACGCGCAAGAGACCTCCGCGCGGCCGCGGCTCGTCCCGGTCCTTGACCGCGAAGTGGTACCAGAGCTGGGGTAGCTGCTTGTACGACTGGATCTCGCGGGCGTGGAACGTGACCGTCTCCTCGTGCGTCATCGGGAGGATGTAGCGCCGGCCGCCGCGGTCC
This sequence comes from Gaiellaceae bacterium, assembly GCA_035703805.1. Classification (GTDB taxonomy): domain Bacteria; phylum Actinomycetota; class Thermoleophilia; order Gaiellales; family Gaiellaceae; genus Palsa-739. Next base: position 3,277 of record DASSXM010000071.1, read on the forward strand.
TCGACATGGAAGATCTCGGGCACTCCGATGCGCCCTGTCGCCTCCCACAGCTCCGCCGGCGTGAGCACCGGCATGAGCATCTCCTGGCCGCCGATCGCGTCCATCTCCTCGCGGACGATCTGCTCGACCTTGCGGTGAACGCGCCAGCCGAGCGGCATGAGCGTCCAGAGGCCCGCGCTCACCTGGCGGATGAAGCCGCCGCGCACGAGGAGCTTGTGCGAGACCGCCTCCGCGTCGGCGGGGTCGTCGCGCAGCGTCGGCAAGAACAGCTGTGAAGCCCGAGCAATCATTGTTGTCCGGGCAGGCTACTCGAGTGGAATGAGCGATGCTTCCGCCATGGCAAGCGCGGCGGGCTTCGCCATCTTCAATCGCTTTGGGCGCTGCATGCCGTCGGCGATCCACTTGTCGATCTCGAAGAAGAGCTCGTCGATGAGGATGTCGGACGAGACCTTCTTCAGCACGCGCCCGTGTGCGTAGACGAATCCGACGTCGCGGCCGCCCGCGATGCCGAAGTCCGCGTCTCCCGCCTCCCCCGGCCCGTTCACCGCGCAGCCCATGACGGCGACCTCGAACGCCTCCGGGTATGTCTTCAGGCGCTCTTCGACGACGCGTGCGAGGTTCTCGACGCCGACGTTGTCGCGGCCGCAGCTGGGGCACGCGATCATCACCGGGCCCCGCTCGCGCAGGCCGAGCGCCTTCAGGATCTCGTACGCGGTCTCGACCTCCTTCACCGGATCGGCGGTGAGCGAGACGCGAATCGTGTCGCCGATCCCGTCCATCAGCAGGGCGCCCATGCCGACGGCCGACTTGATCGAGCCGGAGAACGGCGTGCCCGCCTCGGTGACGCCGAGGTGCAGCGGGTACGGCACCCTGTCCGAAAGCATCCGGTACGCGCGGATCATCGTCGGCACGTGCGACGCCTTGACGCTGATCTTGAAATCGTGGAAGTCGAGCCTTTCGAGCAGCTCCACCTGCTCGAGCGCCTCGACGACGAGCGCCTCGGCGGTGTCCTGGCGCGCGAGCTCCTGCAGATGCTCGGGAAGGGAGCCGGCGTTCGCGCCGATGCGCATCGGCGTGCCTGCCATCTTCGCGGCACGGACGACGCTCTCGACCTTGGCGGGACCGCCGATGTTCCCCGGGTTGATGCGCACGGCGGCGACGCCTGCGTCGATCGCCTTCAGCGCGAGCGATGCGTTGAAGTGGATGTCCGCAATCACCGGGATCGGCGAGAGGCGGACGAGCTTCGGGAGCGCGTCGGCGTCCTCCGTCTTCGGGACGGCGACGCGGACGATCTCGCAGCCGGCAGACGCGAGCGCCGCAATCTGCGCGGTCGTCGCCTCGACGTCGTGCGTCTTCGTCAGCGTCATCGACTGCACGACGACGGGCGCTCCGCCGCCGATCGCGACGCCTCCGACCGAGATTTGTCGCTTGCTGGCCACCTAGAGCCAGTCTAGCCCGGGTCTAGTGCGGTCCACCACCGGAGAAGTCGTTCGAAAACGCGATGATTGCGATGAGCGCAATGAGCGCCATCCCGAGCACGGATGCACGCTCGTAGACCTCGCGCGGCACCGCGCGGCGCCGTATTCCTTCGATGAGCGAGAACGTGATGTGGCCGCCGTCGAGGGGCAGGAACGGCAGCAGGTTGAAGAGCGCGAGCGACATGCTCACGAAAGCCAGAATTTGGAGGTAGTAGTTGAGGCCCACCCTGAGCGCCGCGGCCGAGACTCGGACGATGCCGACAGTGCTCGTCAGCTGTCCGCGCTCGTGACCGGCGAAAAGCCCGCCGATCGCCTTGCCGGTCCCGGTGACGACGAACCAGCAGTCGTCGATCGCGAGGCGCGCGCTGTGGCCGGCGGGATACGAGACGAGCTGTGCGCTCGGCACGAACCCCCAGATCCACCGGGTCCCTGAGCGGATCGTCGCGCGCGGGCCGAGCGTGATCGTGCGGCCGTTGCGTCGCACCGTGACGGTAATCGGCTTGCCGTGGCTTCCGCGAATGAGCGTCGAGACGCGGTCGAACGTCGTCGCCGAACGGCCGTCGACCGCAACGACTCTGTCGCCAACCTGCAGCCCGGCGATCGCGGCAGGCGTGTTCGCCTCCACGGCGCCGACCTCCGTGCTCGGCGTCGCCGACGGAGCGCCGGTGAGATACACCGCGAAGAAGACGACGAACGCGACGAGCACGTTCGCCGCCGGTCCCGCCGCAAGCGCGGTGACGCGCTTCCACGTCGGCTGGCGCCAGTACGCGTCCGATGCCGTCCCCTCCTCGACGTCGCGCAACGCTCGGCGAGCCGACCGCTGCGCGGCGGGTGTAAGTGTCGCTGCCGCGACAGCCTGCTCGAGCTCGGGAAGTCCGGCACGCGCGCCGTCGAGGTCCCCCGCTTCGAGTGAGCGTCGGACACGCTGCATCGGCGGCGCGAGCGCGGGGTCCTCGCGCAACGCCGGCCCGAGGAACGCTTCGAGATCGTGACCCGCAGGCCGGTGCATTCCGGGGATGCGCACGAAGCCGCCGAGCGGGATTGCGCCGATGCCGTATTCGATGCCCTTGTACTTCACCTTCGCGATCGCGGGCGGGAACCCGATGTAGAAGCTCCGCGGTCGAATGCCGACGAGGAGCGCTGCCGTGAAGTGACCGAGCTCGTGCAAAAAGATCAGCAGCAGTAGCCCGACGATGACGACCAACCAAATCATGCGAGTTGAAACGCGCGAGCCGCGCGATCCGCTTCGAGCAGGTCGGAGAGATCGCGCGCGGGTGCGCCGTCAGCGCGATCGAGCGCATCGGCGACGACCTCTGCGATGCCGAGGAACGGCAAGCTGCCTGCAAGGAACGCCGCGACCGCAACTTCGTTCGCCGCGTTGAAGACACACGGATAGGTACCGCCGTTCTCCCCGGCTTCCCGCGCCAGCGCGAGCAGCGGGAACGTCTCGAGGTCGGGCGCTTCGAACTCGAGCGTGAGCTTCGTGAGGTCGAGCGGCGCGACCGGCGTCTCCGCGCGCTCGGGATACGTGAGCGCGTACGAGATCGGCACGCGCATGTCAGGATAGCCCAGATGCGCCAGTGTGGCGCCGTCGCGGAAGCGAACGAGCGCGTGCACGATCGACGTCGGCTGGAGCACGACCTCGATGCGCTCGTACGGCACGTCGAAGAGGAAGTGCGCCTCGATGAGCTCGAGTCCCTTGTTGGCGAGCGTCGCCGAGTCGACCGTGATCTTCGCCCCCATGCGCCACGTCGGATGGGCGAGCGCCTGCTCCGGCATCACGTCGGCGAGCTCGTCGCGCGTCCGCCCGCGAAACGGCCCGCCGGAGCCGGTGAGGACAAGTCCCGCAACCTGGTTGGGGGACGTGTCCCGCAGGCACTGGTAGAGCGCCGAGTGCTCGCTGTCGACCGGAAGGATGCGGCCGCCTCCGCGCCTCTGCGCCCCAAGCGCGAGGTCGCCGGCGGCGACGAGGCTCTCCTTGTTCGCGAGCGCGAGATCGACGCCATGCTCGAGCGCCCACAGGGTCGCGTGGATGCCGGCAAAGCCGACGATCGCGTTGAGGACGACATCCGGCTTCGCCTGGTCCAGCAGCTCGATCGCATCGCCTCCGACCTGCTTGAGCGGCGCGTCGACGTCGTCGAGCGGCGTCGACCCGGACATCGCAGCGCACAGCTCGAGCTCCGGATGAGCCGCGACGATCTCGATCGCCTGCCGCCCGATCGAACCTGTCGCGCCGAGGAGAGCGACGCGCTTCACGAGTGCCCGAATCCGAGGACGAGGTAGTACGCCGCGACGCTTGCGAAGAGCAGCGCATCGATGCGGTCGAGCAGACCGCCGTGACCGCCGAGCAAGCGCCCGGTGTCCTTCACCTCCATGTCGCGCTTCAACATCGACTCGAACAGGTCACCCGCAGCGGCGGCGAGAACGACGACGACGCCGAGGACGGCCGCCTGCCAGCTGGAGAGATACGTGTGGCGGGTGTCGTAGAGCGCGATGTACGAGACGACGATGCCCGCGGCCGACCCGATCACGAGCCCCTCCCACGTCTTGCCCGGTGAGACCGAGGGCGCGAGCTTGTGCCGCCCGAGCAAGCGACCGCCGAAGAACGCGAACGTGTCGGACGCCCACACCGTCAGCAGCACCGTGAACGCGAGCAGCTGCGCATGCACGTGCTCCTGCCGCAGAAGGAGCAGGTGGCCGAGGCCGAAGCCGATCCACGTCGAGCAGAGGATCGTCGCGCCGATCGCGACGGTCGCCGGCGGCCTCGTCTCCGCTACCGCATTCAGAGCAAACGCGAAGATGAACGTCGAGAGCACGCCGCCGACGAGCCAGACGAGCCCCCCGCTTTGCGCGCCCGCGAGACCGAGGATCGTGCCCGCATACGCCGCAGGCGCAAGCGGGCGCAGAGGCCGCGCCATCGTGACGAACTCGTGCACCGCGATCAGCGCCGCAACAGCCGCGAGGCTGAAGAGCCACCAGCCGCCCAGCCAAACCATCCCCAGCACGAGCGGGAGGCCGAGCGCGCTGACGAACACGCGCGAGAACAGATTGCTCATCGTCCGCCGAATCTGCGGCGCCGCTGTGCGTAATCCTCCATCGCGCTGCGCAATGCGTCGGGCCCGAAATCCGGCCAGAGCGTGTCGACGAACACGAACTCGGCATACGCCGACTGCCACAGGAGGAAGTTCGAGACGCGCAGCTCGCCGGACGTCCGGATCACGAGATCGGGATCGGGCATCTCCGGCGCGTACAGGTGACGGCCGAACGAGTCTTCGTCCACCGGCCCGCCGTCCTCCGCAATGCGGCGCGCGGCTTCGACGATCTCCGCCCGGCCGCCGTAGTCGAATGCGATCCAAAGATTCAGCCTCGTTTCGCCCGCGGTCGCGCGCTCGAGCTCCACCATCTTCTCCTGCAGCCACTCGGGCGCGCGGTCGCGGCGGCCGATGAACCGCGTGCGCACGCCCTGCTTCGCGAGGTCGGGAAGCTCGCGGTCGATCGTCTCCCCGAAGATCTCCATGAGGGCCTCCACCTCGTCCGGGGAGCGCGACCAGTTCTCGGTGGAGAACGCGTACACGGCAAGGGACTCGATGCCGAGGTCGATTGCCGTCTCGACGATCGGCCGTAGAGCGCGCGAGCCCGCACGATGACCTTCGGCGACGCTCACGCCGTGCGCACTCGCCCAGCGGCCGTTGCCGTCCATGATGATCGCGACGGCGTGCGCGACCTCGGGTAGGCCGTGCTCGGCGGAAGGCTCGGTGTCGCTCGACACAGAGGTCATCAGACTTCCATGACCTCGGCTTCTTTGTGTTTCAGCAGCTCGTCGATCTGCTTCGTGTGGTCGTCGGTGAGCTTCTGGACCTGCTGCTCCGCGCGCCGCTCGTCGTCTGCGCCCACGGTGCCGCCGTCGACGAGCTCCTTCAGATGCTTGACGGCGTCGCGCCGGATCTCGCGCACCGCGACGCGATGCTCCTCCGCGAGCCCCCGCACGATCTTGACGAGGTCCTTGCGCCGCTCCTCCGTCAGCTGCGGAATCGGCAGGCGAATCATCTTCCCGTCGTTCGACGGCGTCAGGCCGAGGTCGGATTCCTGGATCGCCTTCTCGATCGTCTTGATCGAGCCGGGGTCGAACGGCTGGATCGTCAGCATCCGCGGCTCGGGCACGCCGATCGTCGCGAGCTGCTTCAGCTGCGTCTTCGTCCCGTAGTAGTCGACCTCGATGCGATCGAGCAGCGACGCCGATGCGCGCCCCGTCCGCACGGTGTTGAACTCATTACGTGCGTGTTCGACCGACTTGTTCATGCGCGTTTGCGCATTGGCGATCATGTCGTCGACGATTGCCATCGGGCTGCCCTCCTACCGAGTCTCGATGATCGTGCCGACCTCCTCGCCGGCGACGACGCGCGCGATGTTGCCGTCGGCGAGCTCGAAAACGTGGATCGTCAGCTTGTTGTCCATGCAGAGCGAGAGCGCGGTCGTGTCCATCACCTTCAGTCCCCGCTCGATCGCCTCGAGGTGAGTGAGCCGCGGCAGGAACGTCGCATTCGGATCGAGCTGCGGATCGCCGTCGTAGACGCCGCGCACGCCGTTCTTCGCCATGAGGATCGCGTCGGCGCCGATCTCGAGCGCGCGCAGAGCCGCCGCTGTGTCCGTCGTGAAGAACGGGTTGCCCGTCCCGGCGGCGAAGATGACGATCCGCTCCTTTTCGAGGTGCCGGATCGCCCGGCGGCGGATGTACGGCTCCGCGACCTCGGAGACGGCGAGTGCCGACTGCACGCGGGTGTCCGCGCCCTCGCGCTCGAGCGCGTCCTGGAGCGCGAGTGCATTGAGCAGCGTCGCGAGCATTCCGGCGTAGTCGGCGGTCGCCCGTTCCATCCCCTCCGCCGCAGCCGCGAGGCCGCGATAGAAGTTTCCCGCGCCGACGACGATCGCCACGTCGACGCCCGACGAGCGGACCGCCGAGATCTCGGCGGCCAGTCGCTTCGCGACGCCGACGTCGATGCCGTACTCGCGCGAGCCCATGAGCGCCTCGCCGGAGAGCTTCAGGAGCACGCGCCGGAAGCCCCCACGCGCAGCGGCAATCCCCGCAGTCTCGGTTTCGCTCGCGGTCACCCCGCGACCGAGAACCGTTGGTACTCGAGCACCTCCGCGCTCGCATCTTCGAGCGCAGCCGCTACCGACTTCGAAGAGTCGTGGATCCACTCCTGCTCGAGGAGCACATTCACTCCAAAGAAGCGCTTGTTCAGCATCCCGTCGACGATCTTCTCCCGAGCCTGCTCCGGCTTCGACAGGACTTCGTCGGTGTTGAGATAGATCTCACGTTCGGCGGCCACGATGTCGGCAGGAACGTCGTCGCGCGCGATCCACTGTGGGTTCGCCCACGAGATGTGCATTGCGAGCTTGCGCGCGAACTCCGCATCGCCGCCCCGGATCTGCAGGAGCACGCCGAGCTTGTTCGCCGGCGGATGCGCATAGGCGGACACGACCCCATCGTCCACTGCCTCGAATCGTGCGGCGCCCGCGACGACGATGTTTTCGCCGAGCTTGGCCGACAGCTCCACGCGTCGCTCCTCGAGCTCGGCTTCGCTCCCGACGCCGTTCGCGTCCACCGCGTCGAGCACGCTCTTCGCGTACGCGAGGAAGTCGTCGTTGTTCGACACCGGCTCGGTCTCGCAGCCAATGGCGACCATCGTTCCTTTCGTACCGTCGTCGGCGAGGCGATAGCCAACCTTGCCTTCGGTCGTCTCGCGGTCGGCGCGCTTCGCAGCGGCTGCCATGCCCTTCTCACGGAGGAGAACGATCGCGGCGTCCATGTCGCCGTTTGTCTCCTGCAACGCGGCCTTGCACGCCATCATCCCGGCGCCGGTGCGGTCGCGCAGCTCCTTGACGAGCGATGCCGAGATCTCAGCGGTCGTCATTCGGCCACCTCGACCGGAGAGTCGGCGACCAGGTCAGCATCGCTGACCTGGTCGCTGCCGTTGGTCTCAGCGGGCTTGAACTCCTTCGCCGTCACCTTCTGCTGCCCGGCTTCGATCGCGTCGGAGATGACCTTCGTGATGAGGCTGCACGCGCGGATTGCGTCGTCGTTGCCGGGAACGACGTAGTCGGCCTCGTCCGGGTCGCAGTTCGTGTCGACGAGCGCGATGACCGGCAGGCCGAGCCTGCGCGCTTCGCGAACTGCGAGCGCTTCCTTCTTCAGGTCGATGATGAACACCGCGTCGGGCTGCCGGCGCATGTCGGCGACGCCGCCGAGGTTCGCCTCGAGCTTCTCGAGCTCGCCCGACATGGCGATGCGTTCCTTCGCCGGCAGCAGCTCGAGCTGTCCTTCGTCCCTGAGCCGCCGCATCTCGTGCAGGCGCTCGATCCGGTCGGACATCGTCCGCCAGTTCGTGAGCAGGCCGCCAAGCCAGCGATGGTTGACGTACGGCATGTTGACGCGCTTCGCCTCGGTCTCGACCGCGTCCTGCGCCTGCTTCTTCGTGCCGACGAACAGGACGGTGCCGTTGCGCTCGGCGAGGTTGCGGACGAACTGAGCCGCCTCCTCGAGGCGCTCGGACGTCTGCGTCAAATCGATGATGTAGATGCCGGACCGCTCGGTGAAGATGAAGCGGCGCATCTTCGGATTCCAGCGTCGCGTCTGGTGACCGAAGTGGACCCCGGCCTCCAGCAGCTCGCGCATGGAGACGACTGCCATGATGCTCCTTCCTGGTTGTGTTTGGGTATTGCTCCGGCGGGGCTCGGGGCGCACCGGCCTCAAGGACCGGCACCCGCGCCACGGCTGATCCACCGGGTCGTGGGACTCAGTGAGCTAAGTCTAGCGGCGGATATTGAACGGCTCGCTGGCGGCGTCCAGATACAGGCTGCCGCCGAGAACGGCGACGTAATACCGGCCGGTCGGCACGTTCTTGAATGTCGCCCGGCCGCCTGAGCCGGCGATCGTCGAGCGGAAGCCGGTCCAGAGCATGGCGGCGGCGGGCGTGTAGCGGAAGAGCCACAGCGTCGGCCGCGAGAGCCGCGCGGTCACGAGCGCGGAGATCGTGTGACCGTCCCGCCGGACGACGATGATCGGCAGGACGTTCAAGAGCCGCTGGTCCTGAGCGTCGGCAAAGTCGGCGATGTACTCCGTCCCCACCTTCGGCGCGACGCTCAGCGTCCAGGCCCCTCCCACGGGAACGACAGTGCCAACCTGCGTCGGCTTCGTTGCATTGAGTGGGCGCGCCAACACGACGACCGCCGTTCCGGGCTCCCCGCTCGCCGTCCCCGAGAGCTTCGTGCGCTGACCGTACGCGATGGGCGCATGCGGCGAGATCGTCACGGTCGGTGCGGGTGTGACCTGTATCGAGCCCGAGACGTCCCCCGTCGGGTAGCCGCTCACCGTGTACGCGTAGTTCCCCGCGCCGGCGACGACGGCGACGCAATCGCCGGGCTGCAGCGTAGGGCTCACGTCGAAGAGGCTCGACGTCACCGTGAGCGCGACATCGGCCTGGTTGACGAGATCGAGCTCCTTGCCCGCCTCCACGCTCGCACCCGCCGGGAGCGGCCCGTTCGCCTGCAGCTCGATCCATGCGCTCGCGCTCGGCGTGCACGTCGTCGTCGCGCCGGCAGGCGCAGCAGCGACGATGGCGGCCACAGTCAGTAGTACGAGGATGTACCGCACTACCGCGCGAGCCGGAGAGCGTTGTCGAGGTCGACCGGCAGCGGCGACACGACCTCGACCGCCTCACTCGTGAACGGGTGTCGGAACGCGAGGCGCGCCGCGTGTAAGAACTGCCGCGTCAGGCCGAGGTCTCCGGGCCGGCCATACAAGGGATCGCCGGCGACCGGCAGCTCGATCGCGGCGAGGTGCACTCGGATCTGATGCGTTCGCCCCGTTTCGAGCGTGACGCGCAAGAGCGCGTGCCGGGGAAGTAGCTCTTCCACTTCGAAGTGCGTGACCGCATCGCGCGGCGCGTCGGTGTCGAGCGAATGGCGCAACGGATCGTTCCGGTCGCGCCCGATCCGCGCATCGATCGTCCCGCTCCTGGACTGCGGGCGGCCGACCACGAGTGCGCGGTACTCACGCGTGACCGCGCGCTCTCGCACGAGGTCCTGCAGACGCCGGTGCGCCTCCGGCGATCGGGCGACGACGAGCAGTCCGGACGTGTCGCGGTCGAGCCTGTGCACGATGCCGGGCCGGTCGGGCTCGTCCCCGCCTTCGACGTCGTATGCGAGCAGGCCGTGCACGAGCGTGCCGCTCACGTGACCGCGGGCTGGATGCACGACGACACCGGCGGGCTTGTCGACGACGAGCAGGTGCTCGTCCTCGTACGGCACACGCAGGTCCATCTCTTCCGGTGTCAGCTCGCTCTTCGGCGCGTCCGGCGGCTCGAACTCGAGCTCCTCGCCGCCGGCGAGCTTCGCGCTCTTCGGACGCGCGTTTCCGTCGACGAGCACGCCGCCGTCGCTCAGCAGCCGTTCGGCGACGGCGCGCGAGCCGATCTCGGGCAGGCCGGCGAGGAAGCGGTCGAGCCGCTCGCCGGCGGCGGCGTCAGGAACGCGCAGCCGCGTCACGTACGTGACCGCGACGAGGCTCGCGCTCCGCAGCAAGCAAGGCGGTGAGCAGGATGGCGACCCCGACCACGATGAAGCTGTCGGCCAGGTTGAACGCGGGCCAGTACCGGAGGTCGAGGAAGTCGGTGACGTAGCCGAGGCGTACCCGATCGAGGAGGTTGGACGCGCTGCCGCCGATGACGAGGCCGAGCGCAACTGGAAGGACCGGATGTCGCGAGCCGGAGCGAGCGAAGTAGACGAGCATCCAGGCGACTGCGATTCCGGTGGCGACGATGACGATCGACGTCGCCCTCGCGAAGAGGCCGAACGCGATTCCGGAGTTCTGCACGTGGTGGATCCAGAACGGCCCTACGACATGCACGCCCTGGTCGAGGCTCAGGTGGCTCGTGACGATCCGCTTCGTCAACTGATCCGCCGCCAACGCTGCAAGCCCGATCGCAGCGAGGCCGAGCCACTGCGTTCCGGTCGCAGCGAGCGAACGCCGCGCCGACGAGATCGGCGTCAGCGCATCGGTGGTCGATCCGATGCGGACGTCAGGGCGGCGGACAGGCTCGGTCATGACCGAGAGGCCGACGCGAGGCGGCGCGCGACCTGTGCAGACTTCACTCCCGCCAGCTCGACGACTTTCACCCGCGCGCCGTGACCCGACACGAGCGTGACGGCGCTCCTCGGCAGATCGAGCGTCTCCGCGACCAGTCGCATGACCGCTTCGTTCGCGTGACCGGCCTCAGCCGGCGCGGTGACGCGCACCTTCCAGGCGTCGCCGTACGGACCGACGATTCCCGCGCGTTCAGCGCCGGGCGTGACCCGCAACCGCAGCCGTGTGGGCGCAGCCGGCATGCGGCCAGTGTAGTGGTGTTACGCCGCTTCGACCTTCGTTTCCGCCTTCGCGAGCCGCGGCTGCTCCGCCTCTTGCCATGTGTCCTCGACGTCGTCGAGTACGCCGAGTGCTGCCCGCAGACGTTCGCGCAGGAGGCGTGTCTCGACGATGAGCCGCTCGTTTTCGCTTGCCGCACGACGCTGCACCTGCCGTGCCTCGGCATGCGCCTCCGTGAGGATCAGCTCCGCCTCACGGCGCGCCTGCTCCTTTACGTCGGCGGATGCGCGCTCTGCGGAGACGAGCGTCGTCCGCAACAGCGACTCGAGCTCCTTGTAGCGGATGAGATCGGCCTCGAGCTGCTCGACCTTGTCTGCGAGGTCCGCGCGCTCGCGCCACACGTCCTCGAAGCTCACCGCGATCTCCGTCAGCAACCGGTCGGTGGCGCCGCGGTTGTAGCCGAAGAGCCCCGTGCCGGGTGTCAGATGTCTGATCTCGACTGGTGTGAGTGCCATTTCGTTCTTCCCCTCTCTAGTGGAACTTCCCGAGGATCACGTTCACCACCTGGCCGAGGATGATCAGGACGATCACGCCGATCATCGGCGAGAGGTCGATCGGCCCGGCCATCGGCAGGATCCGTCGGAACAGCCGCAGGTACGGCTCGGAGACGTCGTTGAGGAACCGCTGGATGCGGTTCAGCCAGGGCGAATACGGCAGCCGAACCCAGCTCGTGATGATGTAGAGGAAGATCACGAGCGTGTAGACGCCGACGAAGACGCTCACGAACGTCTTCGCCTTGTCGATCGCGTCGGCGAGCAAGCTGAACGTGGCTGTTACGCCCATCCCAGGCCCATTCGCCCCCGGCCGTGCCTTTCCTACCTTTAAGGCCGGAGCTAACGCGAAGCGTTAGCGGAGGCCGAATCCACGAGTGCGGGGATGGCCGTCAGGCCACCATCGCACTCGCAGCGAGACCAATTGACTACGTCAGATAAGAGGATGGCGGCTCTGCCGCCATCCTCTCTGCGGAGCAGAAACCAGACAGCCTGAAAGCGCAGCTTTCAGGCTTGATTAAAAAAGCCGCCGCGCTCGAGCATGCGGGCGCGCTCTTCGGCGGAGACCTCGACATTCCGCGGGGTAAGGAGGAAGACCTTGTCCGCGACGCGCTGCATGCCCCCGTCGAGGGCGTACGTCAGGCCGCTGCCGAAATCGATGAGCCGCTTCGCGAGCTCCTGGTCGGAGCCCTGCAGGTTGAGGATCACCGGCATGCCTTCCTTGAAGCGGTCGGCGATCTGCTGCGCGTCGTTGAAGCTGCGCGGAAGGATGAGATGCACGCGCGTCGGTCCCATCCCCGGGATGCTCTCGACCCCGCGCAGGCGGCGCGGTTCGGCCACGGGACGCAGGATGCTCGTCCGAGCCGTTGCTTCGGGCTCGGGATCCGTCCAGTCGTCGAGCTCCTCGCGGCGGCCGCGCCGCCGAAGTCGATGGACGTTGCGCTGCTCGGGGTAGACGCGCTCCAGCTCCTCGTCGGTGAGGTAGCCGTCCTCCTCCCACTCCTCCTCCTCGGCGATCCCGAAGTAGACGAGGGTGCGGTTCCAGACGTCGGCGAAAGCCATCTCGCGCGGAATGTTACTGAGGCGGGCGGCCGAAGATGGTGGACCCGAGGCGGACGTAGGTCGCCCCTTCCTCGGCCGCGACGCGGTAGTCCTGGCTCGTCCCCATGGAGAGGTCGCGCAGCCCGTGGGCCTCGGCGAGCTCGCGCAGGCGGCGGAAATAGGGGCGCGACATCTCCGGGTCGGAGGTCTCGGGCGGCATCGTCATGAGGCCGCGCACGTTCGGATACCGGTCGACGAACGCGGCGACCTCCTCGGGCTGGACGCCCGACTTCGTCTGCTCGCCCGAGAGGTTCACCTCGAGGAGGGCCGGAATCGTCAACCGGGACGCGGCCGACTCGGAGTCCAGCGAATGGCAAAGCTCGCAGATCGTGTCGACCGTCTTCGCCTTCCGGCTCTGGAGATGGCCGATGAAGTGCCAGCGGAACGCGTCGCCATAGCGCGCGTGCTTCGCCTCGAGATCCTGCGCTCGGTTCTCCCCCACGATCCCGACGCCTGCGTCGACGAGCATCTGCAACTCGTCGACCGAGACGTACTTCGTCGCGACGACGACGGTGACGGAAGTGCCGAGCTCTTCGCGCACGCGCGCGTACCGCTCGGCGATCTCCTCAGGTGACGTACGCGATCACTCCCTGCCTGCCCGTTTGCCCGTGATCGCGACGGTGCGAGAAGAAGCGCTCGCCGTTGCACGACGTGCACTCGTCGAAGCGTTCGACGTGTTCGCACCCTGCTGCACGTAACGCGCGCTCGGCTGCGGTCCAGAGGTCGAGCTTTCCGTCCCGCACTACATCGACGCCGAATGCCTCGCGGAACGGTTGCGCAACCTCTTCGCCGACCTCGTAACAGCAGGGCCCGATGCTCGGCCCGATCGCAGCCGTGAGCGCCGTCCCGCCGTTGAGCGCGCGCACGCCCACTCCGACGATGCCCGCGAGCAGGCCGCGCCAGCCGGCATGGAGGATCCCCACCGCCGGACGGCTCCCGCGCGTGGGGACGCGCGCGACGGCGATCGGCAGGCAATCGGCGGTGAGAAGCAGCATTGCGCGGCCGGGCGAGTCGCTCCACAATCCGTCGCAGTGGTCGTACACGGTTCCAGGCGTGACGATGCCGCGCGGGCGAGCGCGCGTGACCGTCGCACCGTGGCGCTGCCAGGCCATCGTCGCGCCGTCGGGATCGGCGTCGACCGCGCCGCACAGACGCGTTCGATTCTCGACGACGCGCGCGGGATCGTCCTCCGTCCGGATCCCGAGGTTGAGCGACGCGAAAGCGCCCTCACTCACCCCGCCGAGCCGCGTCGAAAACGCGACGCGATACGGACCGCGAGGCTCCCACTCGATCAGCGGCAGCTCCGTCACGCATTCAACTCTATGCATGCCGTGCACGCTCGATCAGCGCGTCGCGCGTGTTGCACGACGGGTCTTCGACGACGTCGTGTAGCAGCTGCCGCAACACGCGACCGAGATCCGGTCCGGCCTTGAAACCGACCGCGATGAGATCGTCGCCGTTGATCGCGAGATCCGAGAGGCGATGCGGACTGCTGAGCGCGCCTTCGAGTGTCTCGCGGAAGCGCAGGAGCTTATCGATGTCCGCGAGCGGTGGCTCGCGCTCCGCATCGCGCTTGGCGAGATAGTCAGCGTGCTTGTGGTCGACGAGCTCGAACGCGAGCTCGTCGCCGTACCGCGCGAGGAACCGCCGCGCGCGCAGCGCGTCGCCCTTGCCGACCTGGAACATGTGGTGGCGGACGATGCGTACGACGCGGCCGGTGAGCGAGTTCGGGTACCGCAACCGGTTCAACGCGGCCCCGGCGAGCTGCGCCCCCACCTGCTCGTGACTCTGGTGCGCGTGACCGGGCTTCGCGTAGTAGTGCAGTCGGCCGTCGTCGCCGCGCCAGGCGACGTGCGGCTTGCCGAGGTCGTGGAAGAGCGCCGCGAGCCGCACGGCCAGCGAGTAGCCGAGATCGGCGGCGGCCTGCACCACCATGAACGTGTGCTCGTCGACAGTGAGGTCGTGGTAGCGGCTCTCCTGCTCGAAGCGGATTGCGTGCTCGAACTCGGGCAGCAGGTTGACGAGCACACCCGTGTCTCGCGCAAGCCTGAGCGCGCGCGCCGGCTCGGCTCCGAGCAGGAGCTTCGAGAGCTCGCCGAGCCCGTCGGCATGGAGACCGCCGCCGATCCGCTCGCCGGAGACGAGCCGCACCGCCTTCGCTTCCTCGCGCATCTGCCGCAGCGTCGGCTCGTCGGGCTCGAAGCCGAGCTGTGAGACGAAGCGCAGCGCGCGCACGAGGCGGAGCGGATCCTCGGCGAAGCTCGTCGACGACACCGCCCGTAGTACGCGCTGCTCGAGATCGGCCCGTCCGCCGAGCGGATCGACGATCTCGCCCGTTGCGAGGTGCCGCGCCATTGCGTTCACCGTGAAGTCGCGGCGACGCATATCGTCCTCCACCGAGAGCGACGGATCGGCGACGATCTCGAAGTCGTGCCGGCCCGGACCGGTGCTCACCTCGGCGCGCGGTGGCGCGAACTCGATGCCCGCGGGTGCAAGCGCGCGAACGTCGCGACTACGCGGGTGGAGCCGTACCCCGACGAGCCGGCCGGCCACGACGAGGTCCTCGACGCGACCGTGCGCCTCGAGTGCCGCGCGTAGCCCTTCGACATCGACGGCGGGAACGAGGAAGTCGGCGTCCTTCGAGTCGAGGCCGAGCAGCTCGTCGCGAACAGCGCCCCCGACCAGGTAAGCGTCGAGGCCGAGCGAGCCGACGTACTCCTCGATCTGACGGCGCACTCTTAGAGCGCAGCGATCGCTTCGATCTCGACGAGCGCGCCGGATGGAAGCTTCGCCACCTCGACCGTCGCGCGGGCAGGCGGGCGATCGCCGACGTGCTTTGCGTACACACCGTTCATTCCCTGGAAGTCGTCGAGGTTTTGCAGGAACACCGTCGTCTTCACAAGTCGATCGAGTCCGCTCCCGGCGGCCTCGAGGATCGCGCGGAGGTTCGCGAATACCTGCTCCGTCTGCTCCTCGATCGACCCGCCCGTGAGCGCTTTGTCTCCGGGCCTCAGCGCGAGCTGTCCGGAGACGAACACCAAGCCGCCGGACGCAATCGCCTGCGAGTACGGCGCGCCCTGAAACGGCGCGGGCGCCTCCTCGGTCCGAACGACATTCTTGTCAGCCAATGTTGGCTCCTTTGCTTTCGCACGCTTGGGACAACGCGACACCGAGCGCCTTGAAGATCGCCTCGAGCACGTGTTGAGAGTCGGTGCCGTTCAACAGGCGCACATGCAAGTTGAGACCGGCGCCCTCCGCGAGCCGCTCGAGGAATCGCCGCGCGAGATCGGAATCGAGCCCGGCGATTCGCGCCTGCGTGAGGTCGACGTTCGAGACGAGCAACGGCTTGTCGGCAACCTCGAGCACGACATTGGCGAGCGCTTCCGACGAGGTCATGAGCCCAAAGCCGTAGCCGGGCGCGCCCTCGCTGCGCAACGGAGCTGCAAGCGCGCGGCCGAGCGCGGATCCGGCCTCTGCGACCTCCGCATCCGCGCTGCCCGGCTCGACCTCGAGCGTGAGATCGAAGCGGGCGTATTCGGCGAGGCGCTCGAGCGAGCGATCGAGGACCGGCAGGCCCGTGTCGACGTTCGCGACGCCGCTGCCGCGCAGCTCGACACGGATACCGCTGCGCCCCGTCGCCTGGTCGCTCATGGTCCGGCGCAGGCTACAAGATGGGCCGTTCGGCCCATGTTTTCCCGCTGACCGCATCCGTAGGGTCGGTCGATGCGGGTCGGAGTCCCGGCTCTGGCTGCTGCTGTTGTGGCGGCCGCAGCACTCGCCGTGCCGGGAGGCGCCGGCACGTCCAGTGCATGGCAATACGAGGCGATCGGCGAGTCCGGAGTCCCAGCATCGGTTCTCCGCAGCGCCGCCGTCATTCGGCTGGCCGTCGTCGACACCGGTGCCGATGTGTCGCTGCCCGACCTCGCCGCCCGGCATCCGCTCACCTGGGACGTACACACCCGGCGAAGCGACGTCCGTGATGTGAACGGACACGGAACCTTCGTCGCCTCGCTCGCTGCCGGCGCGAGCGGTGCTGCGCGACTCTTGATCGTGAAGGCCGGCAGCGCGAGCGGCGCGTTCACCGATGGAGCCGAGTCGGCCGCAATCCATTACGCGGTCAACCATGGCGCAAAGATCATCAACCTCAGCGTCGGCGGAGCCGGCACGTCTTCGGTCGAACGCGCGGCCGTCGCGTACGCCATCGCGCGCGGTGTGCTCCTCGTCGCGCCGGTTGGCAACGGCTTCGGAACGACGCCCATGTACCCCGCCGCGCTGCTCGGCAACGCGGGCCTCGCCGTCGCCGCCTCAACCGAGACGGGCGCGCACGCGCTGTTCTCGAACACCGGCGCCGGCGTTGCGATCACGGCCCCGGGCGAGCATGTGCTCGGCGACCTCGTCGGCGGCCTGCATGGGTACGAGAGCGGAACGTCGTTCGCTGCCCCGCTCGTCGCCGGCGCCGCCGCGCTCGTCTGGGGCGTGAACCCGAGACTCACGGCGCGGGATGTCGTCGCGATCATCGAGGAGACCGCGTCCGGTTCAGGCGCCTGGACGCCCGAGCTCGGGTACGGCGTCGTCAATGTCGCCGCCGCGGTCGCCCGCGCGCAAGCGTTGCGCTAGTCGGCGGCGCGCTCGATCGACGCGCCGAGGGCGCGAAGCCGCTCGTCGATCCGCTCGTAGCCCTTGTCGATCTGGTGGATCGCGCCGATCGTCGACTGTCCTTCCGCGCAGAGCGCGGCGATGAGCATCGCCATCCCGGCGCGGATGTCGGGGCTCTCCATCCGCTGGCCGACGAGCGGTGTCGGGCCGGTGACGACTGCGCGGTGCGGGTCGCACAGGATGATGCGGGCGCCCATCGAGATGAGCTTGTCGGTGAACAGCAGGCGGTTCTCGAACATCTTCTCGAACATGAGAACGGTTCCGAATGCTTGCGTCGCGATGGTGATCGCGACCGATGTCATGTCGGAAGGGAACGCCGGCCACGGTCCGTCTTCGATCTTCGGGATCATCCCGCCGAGGTCGTCCTGTACGACGAGCTGCTGGCGGCTCGGGACAGTGACGACTCCGTCGCCGACCTCTACGCGCACGCCGAGTCGCGCGAACGCGGGGACGATCGACACGAGATCCGCCGTCGCTGCTCCCTCGATCGTCACTTCGCCGCCGGTCACCGCGGCCATGCCGATGAAGCTCCCAACCTCGATGTGGTCTGCGCCGATCGCCCAGGCGCCTCCGCCCAGGCGGTCAACGCCGGTGATGCGGAGCACGTTGGACTCGATGCCTTCAATGCAGGCGCCGAGGGACACGAGAAAGCGGCAGAGGTCCTGCACGTGCGGCTCGCACGCGGCATTGCCGAGCACCGTCTCACCCTTCGCGAGCACAGCGGCCATCACCGTGTTCTCCGTCGCCATGACGCTCGCTTCGTCGAGGAATACGTGTGCCCCCTCGAGCGACGCCGCCCGCATCTCGTACTGACGCTCGACCTCGACCTCAGCGCCGAGGCTTGCGAACGCGTGGATGTGCGGATCAAGTCTGCGCCGGCCGATCACGTCGCCGCCTGGCGGAGGCATCGTCGCGCGGCCGAAGCGCGCAAGCAGTGGGCCGGCGAGCAGGAACGATGCACGGATACGACTGCAGAGGCTCGCGTCCGGCGCCGACTTGGTCACGTTCGCGGCGTTCACCTGTACTTCGTTCGGGCCGGTCCACCCGATCTCCGCGCCGAGGTCGGCGAGCAGCTCCATCATCGTCTCGACGTCCCGGATACGGGGGACGTTCGTCAGCGTGACCGGCTCGTTCGCGAGCAGGCAGGCGGCGAGAATCGGGAGCGCGCCGTTCTTGTTTCCGGCCGCACGAATACGGCCGTTGAGGGCGCGCGCACCCTCGATGACGAACACGTCGGCGACGGCGGGAGCGACAGCCATGGGCGGGGTATCGTAGCCGCGTGGCCGCGCCAACCCGCCAGCAGGCCTGGGAAACGCTGACGAAGTACACGCAGAGCGAATCGCTGCGTCGGCACGCGCTCGCGGTCGAAGCGTCGACGGCGGCGTACGCGCGCAAGCTCGGCGGTGACGAAGAGCTCTGGCGCGTCGCCGCCCTTCTGCACGACTTCGACTACGAGATGCACCCCACGCTCGACAAGCATCCCCAGGACGGCGCGCCGATCTTGCGCGACGAGGGCTATCCGGAAGAGGTGATCGAAACAGTGCTGTCGCACGCGGAGCACCTCGGCCTGCCGCGCGACACGCCGCTCAAGAAGGTGCTCTTTGCCTGCGACGAACTGTCGGGGTTCGTCCACGCCTGCGCTCTCGTGCGCCCGACCGGTCTCGAGGGGCTCGAGCCGAAGTCGGTGCGCAAGAAGCTGAAGCAGCCGTCATTCGCGGCCGGGGTGCATCGCGACGAGGTAACGAAAGGCGCGGAGGAGTTGGGCGTCGACCTCGACGAGCACATCCGCACGATCGTCGCTGCGCTCCAGCCCATCGCCGCCGAGCTCGGTCTCGCGAAGTCTTAGTCACCTACGCTGGCGGCGAGACGCGCGAGATCGTCGTCGCTCGTCCACCAGCCGCACGACGCACGCACGATGTTGCGTCCCGGAAGCTCGCGCACGATCACTCCTTCTTGCGCAAGCGCGGTGACAAGCGCCGTGGGATCGCTGGTCGGCCGAAAGGAGACGAGGGTCGAGTGGCCGGGCGGCGTGATGACCTCGACGTGCGGCGCGAGCAGCTCCGCGCACCGCGCGGCTGCAATCGCACTGCGCTCGTAGCGCCAGTCCGGATGCGTCCCGAGCGCGGCGACGGTCGCGGCGAGGCCGGGAACGCTGATCCAGCCCGAGTCGAACCGCGCGGCGCTCTGCTTCGGAACGAACGCGCCGGACACCTCGTACGAGTCCTGGGCGAAGTACGACGGCGTCTTCACACGCAGGAGCGTCGGGTCGCGCACGTACAACGCGCCGGTGGGATCGGGAGCGCACAGCCATTTCTGCGCGGAGACGGTGTAGAAGTCGATCTCGCCGACGTCGACCGGAATCGCGCCGGCGCTCTGCGCGCCGTCGATGAGCATCGGTAGGCCGCTCTCGCGCTTCAGGCGCGCAACATCGAGCCGCTGCCCCGTCGTCCAGAGCACATGCGATGTCGCGATAAGCCGCGTCCGCGGTGTGATCGCGGCGAACATCGCGTCCTCGTCTGCGACGGTGATGACGATGCGCGCGCCCGTCGCGTACAGCGGCCCCGTCAGCCCGAAGTGCTCCTGGTCGGTGGTGATCACCTCGTCCTCGCCCGTCAGCCCGAACCCGGCGAGAACGATCGCGCAGCCGCGCGTCGTCGATTCGACGAGCGCAATCGACATCGGAGCGACGCCGATGACCGCGGCGAATCCCGCCCGCACCTCGTCGCGGAGGGCGAGCATGCGCTCGAAGTACGGCGTGCCGCTGCGTCCGTCCCGCAGATCGCTCTGGGCCTGTTCGACGAATGCGTCGATCGTCGCGCGCGCAAGCGGGCCGTTCGAGCCCGCGTTCAAGTACGCGTAGCGCTCGAGGACGGGGAACTGCGCGCGAGCCTCGTCGAAGGTCATCCGACGAGGAGTTCTACCGGTGCGTGATCGGAGAGGAGCCGGCCGCCGACGCGGCGGCGCTCCTCCGGCCAGGCGGCCGGCGCCGTCGCAGGCAAGCCGCGCACGAGCACCTGGTCGATGCTGCCGGCGAGCGGCGCCGAGAACCCCGGCGCGCCTGCCGAGGACAGGTTCGCATCCCCGGCGAGCACGACGCGCTCTTCGCCCGCGACGAACTCGACGACGCGCCGCAGCTGTTCTTCGTCGGCGCCGATGTGGAAGTTCGCGACGAAGAGGCGGTCGCCGACGCGCACGCCGTGGGCGATCCGCCGGAGGCCGCTGCTGCTCACAGCCGCCTCGCGGCGTTCGGCCAGCGCAAGGTCACGCTTGACGAGGATCGCGTCCGCCTCCCCTGTGAACGCAGAGCGCAGGGTGCCGTGATGGAGCTCTGTCAGCCAACGGCCAAGCGGCCGCGGCCGGCGTGCGATTGCCGCCACGGCCTGCATCCCGCTCCAGCCGCCGAGACGAGCGACGGCCCACACGGGCAGCTCCTGTAGGCAGACGATGTCGGGATCGTCCGCGGTGACGAGCTCGACCATCTCGCGCAGGAACGCGCGCCGCTCCGGCGGCACCGCATTGCCGTGGAAGAGGTTCCACGTGCGGGCCAGCAGCGGCACGCGCGTAGCCTACGCACCTGTGCGAGTCGTCCTCGCCGACCCTCCCGCCTTCACGCCGGCCTACGACCACGAGCTCGCGGCGGCGCTGGCGCGCGCCGGAGCCGACGTCGAGCTGCTCACGTCGCACTTTCGCTTCGGCGAAACGCCGACGCCCGAGGGGTACACGCGCAACGAGGCCTTCTATCCCCTTTCTTCTCGACTGTTCGGGCGATCGCGGCTGCGACTGCCGCTCAAGGCGCTCGAGCATCCACTCGGCCTCGCCGCGCTGCGCGGCCGAACTGCCGATGTCGTCCACCTCCAGTGGTTCGCGGCACCCGAGCTCGATGTGCGCCTCTTCCGTCCGCGGGCGCCGGCGGTGTTCACAGCGCACGACGTTTTGCCGCGCCGGACTGCGCACAAGCGCGACCTGTGGCGGAAGCTCCTCGCCCGCTTCGATCGCATCGTCGTGCACAGCGACTACGGCCGCTCGGCGCTCGGTGAGCTCGGCGTCGACGCGCGCGTCATCCCGCATCCGGTCTTTCCCGGGAAGCTCGAACGGAGCGACGACGGCCGCACCGTCCTGAGCTTCGGTGTCATCCGCCCGTACAAGGGCGTCACCGACGCGATCGAGGCGGTCCGCCGCGTCGGCAATGCGCGCCTGCTGGTCGCAGGTGACCCCGCCGAACCGATGACCGCCTATCGCAACGCGGCGACGGGGAGCAACGTCGAGTGGCGCCTCGGCTATCTCCCGCCTGCCGAGGTGGACCGCGCGTTCGCCGACGCTACCGTCGCCGTCTTCCCGTACCGGCCCGAGCTCGACCAGAGCGGTGCGTTGCTGCGGGCCCTCGGAGCCGGCGTGCCCGCGGTCGCGTACGACGTCGGCGGAATCGCCGAGCCGGTGAAGCGCTACAGCGCCGGCCGCGTCGTTCCGGCCGGAGACGTCGAAGCGCTCGCGGCCGCGCTCGACGAGCTCCTCTCGAATCGCGATGCACTCGAACAAGCACGCGCAGGCGCGCGGCGTGCCCGCGAGGAGCTCACGTGGGATGCTGCGGCGGTCGCGCATCTCGCGCTCTACGACGAGATCTCCTGATGTTCAGCCACCGCTTCGGCGACGTGATCTCGAGACAGCTCGACGTCTTCGCCGAGGACGAGGCGGAGGGTCTTCTCGCCGAAGTGAGCGAGATGAAGCAGCGCTACGACGACGCCGGTCGCGACAACGCCGAAGAGGCGTACGGCGACTACGCCGATGTCGTCGATGCGGTTAAGGATGCGCTCGCGGACGTGCGCAACCGTTTCGCGACCACGCTCGACGAACACACGGCCGAGGCATACTCGGCCGCATTCGAGAAGGCTGCGAGGAAGCGGTGGCGATGGCTCGGATAGAGGACTACGCGCTCATCGGAGATCTGCAATCGGCGGCGCTCGTCGAGCGCAGCGGCTCGATCGACTGGCTCTGTCTTCCCCGATTCGACTCCGGCGCGTTCTTCGCCGCACTGCTCGGCACGACGGAGAACGGCCGCTGGCTTCTCGCGCCGGCGAACGGCGGCACGGCGTCGCGCCGGTACCGCGGCGACTCGCTCGTCCTCGAGACGATGTGGGAGACCGAGACGGGAACCGTGCGCGTGCTCGACTTCATGCCGCCGCGCGGCAAGGCACCCGATGTCGTTCGCATCGTGGAGGGAATCGACGGCAGCATCGACATGCGCTCGGAGCTCGTCATCCGTTTCGACTACGGCGACGTCGTCCCCTGGGTGACGCGCTCGGACGACGCGCGCATCGCGATCGCAGGCCCCGATCTCCTCTGCTTCCGCACTCCCGCCCGGACGCGCGGCGAGGACATGCGCACGGTGTCGACGTTCACCGTCGAGAAGGGCGAACGCGTGCCCTTCGTCCTCACCTGGAACCCATCGCACCTCGGCGCACCGGATCCCATCGATCCCGAGCAGGCGCTTGCCGACACCGAGAGCTTCTGGGCAGAGTGGGCCAATCGCTGCACCGTTGACCTTCCGGACAAGTGGAAGGCGGTGCTGCGCCGCTCGCTCGTCGTCCTCAAGGCGCTGACGTACGAACCGACGGGCGGAATCGTCGCGGCACCGACGACCTCGCTCCCGGAATGGATCGGCGGGATCCGCAATTGGGACTACCGCTACTGCTGGCTTCGCGACGCGACGCTCACACTGCTCGCCTTGCTGCACGCCGACTACGAGGAAGAGGCGCTGGCGTGGCGCACCTGGCTGCTGCGCGCAGTCGCCGGCGATCCTGCGGACATGCAGATCATGTACGGCGTCGCGGGCGAGCGCAGGCTCACCGAGCTGACGCTGCCGTGGCTGCGCGGCTACGAGGACTCCGTTCCGGTGCGCATCGGGAACGCGGCGAGCGAGCAGTTGCAGCTCGACGTATACGGCGAGGTGATGGATGCGCTCTATCAAGCGCGCGTGCACGGCCTTGCAACCGACAAGCGAGCATGGTCGATCCAGGTCAATCTCCTCGAGCATCTCGAGACGATCTGGCGCGACGCCGACTATGGGATCTGGGAGATCCGTGGCGACGCGCGGCACTTCGTCCACTCGAAGGTGATGGCCTGGGTCGCATTCGACCGCGCGGTGCGCTCGGTCGAGATGCAGGACGTCGAGGGCCCTGTCGATCGCTGGCGCGCTCTCCGCGACGAGATCCACGAGGACATCTGCACACACGGGTTCGACCAGGCGCTCGGATCGTTCACGCAGTCGTACGGCTCGAAGGCGCTCGACGCGAGCCTTCTCCTCATCCCGCTCGTGGGCTTCCTGCCGGCGGACGACCCGCGGGTGCGCGGGACGATCGAAGCGGTCGAGGCCGACCTCCTCGTCGACGGCTTCGTTCTCCGCTACCACACGGTCGACCAGACGGTCGACGGCCTTCCCGCCGGAGAAGGCGTGTTCCTGCCGTGTTCGTTCTGGCTTGTCGACTGCTTCGAGCTGATCGGGCGCCACGACGACGCGCACGATCTCTTCGACCGGCTCGTCGGCCTCGCGAACGACGTCGGACTGCTCGCCGAGGAGTACGACCCGGTCGCCGGCCGCATGCTCGGCAACTTCCCGCAGGCGTTCACGCACCTCGCGCTCGTCAACTCCGCATACAACATCCTTCCGCACCTGCAGTCGCCGATGCACCGGCGGCACGCGGGTTAGAGCAGTTCAGCGGTGGCCGAAGTGGTGCGCGCTCGGCAGTGAGCCGTACACGTCGGCGCCGTCGGTCAGTTCGCGTGCGAGCGGCCCGAGGCTGACGAGCTCGTCGACGAGGACGTTGCGGTTTCGATCGGAATGCTCGTACCGGCCGCTCGCGAGAAGCAAGGGCTCGCCGCGCACGACTGCGCGGAAGCGCTCGTACACCTTCGGCGGGACGATGAGATTCATTTGCGCGTGCTCGTCCTCGAGCAGCATGAAGACAACGCCGTTCGCGGTTGACGGGCGCTGCCGCGCAACGACCATGCCTGCGAGTGCGACGCGAGCACGGTCCGGCTGCGTGAGGAGCTCGACGCTCGAGAGCGTTCCGGCCGGCAGGTGCGGCCGCATCAGCTCGAGTGGATGCACGCCGATCGAAAGGCTCGTCGTCCGGTAGTCGGCGAGCATCCGCTCCCACGTCGTCGGCTCGGGAAGATCCGGTGTCGCCGCCGTGGGATCGAGTGGCAGTGCGAGCTGCTTCTGCTCTCCGGCCGAGCCCGGCACCGTTTGGGCGCGCGGGACGAGGCCGAGCTGCCAGAGGAGCTCACGCCTTCGCAATCCGAAGCAGTCGCAGGCGCCCGATTCGATGAGCGCGCCGAGCTCGTCCTGCGAGAGCTGCGTCCGCTGCGCGAGCTCGCGGATCGACGTGTACGGCTTGTTTGCGACGACCGCCTCCGCGTCGTCCTCCCCCACGCCGGCGACGTACTTCAGGCCCACGCGCACGGCTCCGTCCTCGAGCGTGCAGCCGACGTCGCTCGCGTTGACGTCGGGCGGCCGCGTCTCGACGCCGCGCCGCTGCCCGTCGCGCACGAGCGTCGCGGGCGGATAGAAGCCCATCGGTTGCGCGTTCAGCAGCGAGGCGAGGAACTCGGCGCCGTAGTGATGCCGCAGCCAAGCCGACTGGTAGGCGAGCAGGCCGAATGCGGCTGCGTGCGACTTCGGGAAGCCGAAGCCTGAGAACGCGACGAGCTTGTCGTAGACGACGTGCGCGAGCTCCTCTTCGACGCCCTTGCCGAGCGCGCCTTCGACGAAGCGGCTGCGATACGCCTCGAGCGCGGCGAGCGAGCGCTTGCGGCTCATCGCGCGGCGGAGGCCCTCCGCCTCGCCGATCGTGAAGCCCGCGAGATGGATCGCGACGTCGAGCACCTGATCCTGGAAGACGACGACGCCGAGTGTCTCGCGTAGCGGCTCCTGCAGCAGCGGATGGTCGGCGGGCGCGACGTAGCTCGGGTCCTCGCGCAGCTTCTGTCGCCGCTCGATGTACGGATGGACGGCTTTGCCCTGGATCGGCCCTGGGCGGACGAGCGCCACCTGGATGGTGATGTCGTCGATGTTCTCGGGGCGCGTGCGGAGGATCGTCTGCATCTGCGCGCGGCTCTCGATCTGGAAGCAGCCGACGGTGTCTGCGCGCTGGATCTCCGCGAACACGTCGGGATCGTCGAGCGGCACGCGTGAGAGATCGACCCGCTCGTTGCGCGTGCACGCGATGAGATCGACGCACTCCTCGACGGCGGAGAGCATTCCGAGACCGAGCAGGTCGATCTTGAGAAATCCGGCATCCGCGCACGAGTCCTTGTCCCACTGGCACATCTGCCGTCCCGCCATCGCAGACGGCTGCACCGGCACGAGCTCGACGAGCGGCCGCGACGAGATCACCATGCCGCCCGGATGCTGGGAGATGTGACGCGGCAGCCCGCCGATCTCGGCGCAGAGCTCTGCGAATGCACGCCAGCGCGGCGACAGCAGCCGCCGTTGGCCCTCCGGCAACGCTGCGAGCTCGTCGGCGATGTGCGCCGGACTGCCGTCCGTGAGCTTCGCGAGCCGCTCGAGCTCCCCGAACGGGAGGCCGAGCGCCTTGCCGACGTCGCGGATCGCGCCGCGCGAGCGATACGTCGAGAAGCTCGCGACGAGCGACGCGTGCTCGCGGCCGTACTTCTCGGTGACGCGGACGATGAGCTTCTCGCGAATGTCCCGCGGGAAATCGAGGTCGATGTCGGGAACCGACGCGAGCTCGCGGTTCAGGAAGCGGCCGAGTGAGAGGTTCCCCGCCACCGGGTCGACGTGCGAGAGGCCGGTCAAATAGCAGACGAGCGAGCCGACGGACGAGCCGCGCCCGCGACCGAGCGGCAGGACATGACGCATCGAACCCGGGCCGCGCACCTCGTGGGCGACCTCGCGCGCAAGCTCGAGCACTTCCCAGTGCAGCAGGAAGAAGCCGGCAAGCCCGAGCTCGTCGATGAGCACGAGCTCTTCGTTCAGACGTGCGCGCACGCGCCGCTTGTGGCCGTTCAGTCCCGAGTAGCGCTCGACGAATGCTTGTTCGCACACACGGCGCAATTGCACGCTCGCCGGCTCCGCTCCGTCGGAGAAGTCGGGATAGCGATAGCCGAGCTCCTCGGTCAGGTCGAACGCGAGCCGCTCGGCGAGCTCGACCGTGCGCGCGACGGCATCGCGGTCGTCGGGGAAGCGTTCGACGACATCGTCCGGAGCCGCGAGCACACATTCGTGGTTGCCGCGCCGCTCCCGCTCACAGCCGTCGAGCGAGGTCCGGTAGCGGATCGCGACGAGCACGTCCTGCAGTGCGGCGCGTGACGGTGCGTGCGCATGCACGTCCCCCGTCGCGATCGTCTGCACGTCGAGCGACTCGGCGAGGCTGCGCAGTCCGGCGTTGCGGTGTGCGTCGCCGCGTTCGTACGGCCGTTGCAGCTCGACGAAGAACCGGTCGCGACCTAAGACGTCCGCGAGGCGCGCCGCCGCATTCGGGTCGCGCACGGCGAGCCCCTGCCGCGCACACCCCGAGAGGCAGACGAGACCATCGTGCAGCTCCTCGAGCAGGCGTGGATCGAGCGCCGGCGGGAGCAGCTCTGCGCCGTCGGTCGGACGGGTGCCCGCGTGCGCGGCGGTAAGCAGCCGGCAGAGGTTCGCGTAGCCCTGTGACGTCTCGACGAGAAGCGTCAGATGCGAGCCCTCGTCGAGCGTCACCTCCGCGCCGGTGATCGCCCGCACACCGAGGTGCTTCGCCGCGTGCGCGAACTCGAGCGAGCCGTAGACGCCGTCGTGGTCGGTGAGCGCGAGCGCGGGATAGCCGAGCTCGGCCGCGCGCGCCGCTAGCTCCTCCGGCTGCGAGGCGCCGTCGAGGAACGAGTACGCCGAATGCGCGTGTAGCTCGACGTAGGCCACCTGCCTACGCTACACGAACATATGTTCGCCTGCCTAGGGGTGATGGACGAGCCGCCAAAGCGGCTTGTTCCCGGGCCCGAGCGGCACGAAGTCGAGGCCGTCCGGCGTATTCAAGAGGTTGAAGCCCCGGCCCGGCTGCCCCAGCCGGCCGTACTCCCAGACGATCGCGTTCGTGCGTGGGTCGATGATCACAACGCGATGCCGGTAGTCGTCGTTCACCGCGACATCGCCGTTCGGCAGCATCATCGCGAGCGATGGATGGTCGAGCGCCCCGTACCCGGACGCCGGGCTATAGCGCCACAGCACTCGCCCATGACGGTTGATGATCAGTGCCGCGCCAGGATTCGCGTAGTCCGCGAGCAGGATGCGGCCTCCGGAGAGCGGCTGTGGATCCGACGGGTAACTGACCGGCGCCTGCACAGCCCAGCGCAGCCGGCCGTTCTTCGCGATTTTGTCGATCCACGAGCCCTTGGTCTCGGAGATGAGCACGCCGCCGTCC
The DNA here is from genome assembly GCA_035703805.1 of Gaiellaceae bacterium. GTDB lineage: Bacteria > Actinomycetota > Thermoleophilia > Gaiellales > Gaiellaceae > Palsa-739. The sequence goes on from DASSXM010000071.1 coordinate 30,842, forward strand.
TTCAACGGCGTGTCGCCGTTCACCGGGCCGAACGCAGCGGGCGGATCGTGATAGCAGGCGCCTGTACGACCGAACTGGCGCACGATGCGATGCGCGCGGATGAACAGGATGCGGCAGTTGTAGGCGTCGGCGACGGTGAGCGTTCCGTCGGGGAGCACATACGCGTCGTCGGGCGTGTTCAGCAGGTTCGGCCCGCTGCCTCGGACACCCGGCGTTCCGTAGAGATGGATGCGCGCATGCGTCCGAATGTTCACGGACACGATCGTGTGCGCTTCCTCTTCGTTCGAGACGATCGCCTTGCCACCCGGCTCGACGAAGGCATCGTCGTTGAAGTTGAGGTGAACGCCACGCGCGATGTCGCGCGCAGTCGGGAACTTCCACAGGATCCGGCGATGCGAATCGACGAGCAGAATCCGGTTGTTGCCGCGGTCGGCGATCAACAGGGCGCCGGGGAGCGGACTCGTGTCTCGATGGACGGCGCGCACGACGTGGCGAACCGCTGCGTCCGAGTCACGATCTCGGTCGAACGCCTCGAATCCGAGCACGGCGAGACCAACCGCGACAGCGACGATCAGGAGCCTGCCCGTGCGCCGCTTACGAGGCGGCCGGCGCGTCCGGGACACGGGGCCACCGTAGCCGCGCATCCGGATAGCCTCGGGCGATGAACCGCCGCGTTCGTCTCGCCGAAGCCCGTCTCTACCTTGTGCTCGAAGGCACAGCGTCCGCGGATCTGCTCGATGCCGCACTGCGCGGCGGCGTCGACGTGGTCCAGCTGCGCCACAAGGAGTTGCCCGACGACGAGCTCATCGCCGCCGCGGCTCCATTTCGCACCGCATGCGACCTTCACGACGCACTCTTTGTCCTCAACGACCGGCCGGATCTCGTCGACGCGTGCGACGCGGACGGCGTTCACGTCGGGTAGAGCGACACGCCGGTCGTGGATGCGCGCGCCGCGGTCGGTGCCGACCGGCTCGTCGGTCTCTCGATCGAGACGGTGGAGCAGCTGGACGCGATCGACGGCGCCGACTATCTCGGCGTCGGCGCGATCTTCGCCACACCGACGAAGACTGACGCGACAGCCGCGGGTCTCGGCCTTGTGCGCGCTGCGGCGGAGCGCGTGCGCATCCCGTGGTTCGCGATCGGCGGCATCGACTTGACGACGGCCGGCGAGGTCATCGCTGCGGGCGCGCCGGGAATCGCCGTCGTGCGTGCGATCCGCGACGCCGACGATCCGGAAGCGGCTGCGCGAGCCCTCACGCGCCTTTTTGCGTGAACCACCCGGTCGAGTCGCGGAAGACGACGGTGTTCTCGCCGCTCTCGAGGACGACCTCGAAGTAGCGGCGCACGACGGGCTCCTCCGTCCACCAGCGGTCGAGCACGCGCCACTCTTCGCGCACGACGATGACGGGATGGTGGTTCACCTGCCACGGCGTGCCGTCGAAGTGCTCCTCGACGCGCGCCGGGCGCGGCTCGTTCAGTCGTCCCGCGGAACGAACAGTGCGCGCGTCTCGGGAATGCGCGACCACGGTGCGACCTCCACGACGGTGCAGATCGAGCCGGAGCCTGTGCTCGCGCGCACCTGGCGCAGGCCTTCGCGCAGGCGCGTGCGGTCCTCGGCGCCGGCGGCGAGCAGCTCGAGCTGGCGGCCGGCGGGCTCGGTGAGCTCGACGAGCTCGATGCGCAGCTCGAGCACCGGCTCCGGCAGCTCGGCGAGCCTCGGCGCAAGCGCGATGCGAATGCGGTCGCTGTCGGCACTCGGCTCGCGCAGGGTGAGCGTCCGCCGCCACGAGCCGCCGCTCACGAGCCGTGCACCGAGCGCGACCTTGCGGACGAAGCGGTCGCGGCGCTCCGGCCGTGCAATCGCGGTCTCGATCAATCCTCCGAGCGCGCGCCGTAGCGTCAGCTCGTTCGCTACCGCCTCGGGAAACTCGAGCGCCTCGGCGAGCTCCGACGGCGGCCGGCGACCGCGCACGCGCGCGGCCGCCCCGCCTCTCGCCAGGCCCCAGGCACGCCGGCCGTCCGGCCCCAGTCGTTCGGCCACTGCGCCGCCCGGGAGCCCGGCAAGCTGTCCGAGCCTGCGCACTCCCAGCGCTTCCAATTCTTCGTAGCGCCGCCGCTCGAGCGGCAGCAGCGACAGCGGCAGCGGCGCGAGAAACTCTGCCGCCTCCTCATCGCGGACGACGAGCAGCTGCCCGGCGCGTGCGACCGTCGCCGCGGCCAGCGCGGCGAACCGCCGAGCGGCCGCGCCGATCCGCGCATCCCAGGCAGTACCTGCAGCAGCGAGCGCGCGCTTCAGTGCCGGCTCGAGACCGCCGTAGAGGCGCTCGACTCCGCGCGTCTCGAAATATGCGATGCCGAGCGCGGCCGGCTCGACCGCGAAGCCTGCGTCCTCGAGGGCGCGGACGATCTCCTCCCACGCCTGCTCGGCGGCGGCCGGGTCGGGATCGACGAGCGCGAGTCGCGGGCACGTCGCGAGCGCTTCGCCGAGCCGCATCCCCGGCCGCACGCCGGCCGCTTCCGCCGCCGCCGTCACCGCGCCGACGAGCGGCTCGCCCCCGGCCTCCGGCGCGAGCGCCGCCGGGCGCAGGACAAGGGACGGCGTCTTCCGCACGGCCGCCTTCAGCTCGAACCCGGGGATGGAGAGACAGGCGATCATGGGAACGTATGTTCTAACAGAACATACGTTCTCCTGCAAGCCCTCCCTCATTCAAGGGATGGCCAAGGGAAAGAACGGGATGGGAGGATGGCGGCTCGGGCATCGTCCCGGCGCTCATGGCCGCACATCGCTGAGCTCCGGGGAACAGCTCGCCAAGCCGCGAAGCCCGAGCTTGGAGGGCGGGCTCCCCTCTCCCGGGAGCCCGCCCTTCGTTTTCTCTAGAGCGTGACTTCCGCCGCGGGACCGACGGTGCGGACGAAGCGCGGGACGACGTCGAGCACGCTCGCGCGCGCGCACCATTCGATGTCTTCCTCGAGCCCGTTCCGGCGGAGATTCCACGCGCTCCGGCTCGTTCCGATCCCCGCGAGCGCATCCGGGAAGCTCTGCGTGATGCGGATCGCAGCCTGCGCCGAATCGGTGTTGTCGCCGTCGAGCACCTCGGCAATGCGTCCCGCGCAATACGCGTCGTCGAGCGCGAGCTCGTCGAGCACACCCGCGCACAACACAGCGACGTCCTCGCCATGCCCGCGCGCGGCAGCCGCGACCGCGTGGAGGTTGAGCAGCGAGCCGACGTACACGTGCTCGAAGCGCATCGCCGCGGAGACGAGCAGTCGCGTGCCGTTCGTCGTCGAGAGGATCAGCGTCTCCACGCCCGGCGCGCCGGCGACCTCGCGCGGTGAGTTCCCGAAGTCGAATCCCTCGATGTGCTCGAGACGCCGTTCCCCCGCGAGCTTCGCCGGACCTTCGCTCACCGCGAGCGCGCGCGCTTCTTCGATCTCCGCACAGCACAGCACACGCCGGTAACCCGACGCGAGCGCCTGTGTCATCGTCGACGTTGCGCGCAGAACATCGACGACGATGCCGACCGGCGCAGGAGTCTGCTCGCCAGGAGTGAACGCGACGTGGACGAGCACGCGACTACCCTAATCCCGATGCAGACCTGCTACCGCCATCCGGACCGGGAGACCGGTCTCTCGTGCTCCGAATGCGGACGCCCGATCTGCACGGAGTGCATGGCGGTCGCGCCTGTCGGACTGCGCTGCCCCGATCACGCAGGCGCGTCGGGTCGGAAGCGGATTCGCGGCCCACGCCCGATCGTCCAGGCGCAGCGGCAGCTCGGCAGCACGGTGGCGCCGGTGACGAAAGCGCTCATCGCGATCAACGTCGCGATCTATCTCATCGGCGCGGTGCAGGGCCACGGAGGGCTCAACAATCCCGGAGGCAGCCTGTACGCGAAGCTCTGGCTCGACGGGCCGCAGGTTGCAGACGGCGGTTGGTGGCGCCTGATCACGGCGGCGTTCCTGCACGCGAATCTCATCCACATCGGCTTCAATATGCTCGCGCTGTGGTGGTTCGGCGCACCGGTCGAGCAGTATCTCGGCCGCGTGCGCTTCATCGGACTCTACGTCGCCGCCGGTCTCGCGGGTTCAGCGGGTGCGCTGTTGCAGACTCCCGGCGTCACCGTGGGAGCGTCCGGCGCGATCTTCGGGATCCTCGGCGCGATGCTCATCCTCGAGTGGCAGGCGACAGGACGTCTCGGTGGAAACGCGATGACGCTCATCGTGATCAACCTCGTCTTCAGCTTCACGTTCTCGAACATCTCGTGGGGCGGCCATGTCGGCGGCCTCATCGGCGGGATCATCTCGACGCTTGCGTTCGCGCGCTGGGGACGCGGTCACGCGGCATACGGAAGGCTCGGTCTCGCCGGCATCGCCGGGCTTGTCGCCGTCGCTGCCGGCAGCATCGTCATCGCGTACCTGAAGGTACGCGGGCAGGCGTAGCTAGTCCGACCACCAGTCCTGCGTCATCTCGGCGTCGCCGGCCCGTCCGGCGCCGAACGCGACGAACTCGAGCCCGTCCGGCCCGGCCTCCCAGTTCCGCATCGTGCGAGGTGCAACGCGGATCGCATCCCACTGCTGCACGTCGACGACTTCGTCGTCGAGCTTCAGCCGGCCGCTACCGCTGACGACGACGTAAATCTCTTCCTGTGTCTCGTGCGTGTGCCCGAACGGGACGCGAAAGCCGGGTGCGAGCCGCTGGTAGCTGAGCCCCGCGTTCTTTCCGTCGAGCGGCTTGCGCGCAAACCGCGCCTCGAGATTCGGCGAGAGCCCGAACTGTGTTGCCGAGTCGTCGACCTGCTTGAGGTTCTTGATCGTGTAACCGCTCACGCGAGAAACGTATCGCGGTCGACGAGCGAGCCGCCGCTCAGCCACGACCAGGGCGACAGCCGGCGCACGAGAACATGCGCGGCGTCGGGATCGTCGCCGACGTGCTCGTCGCGGTAGTCGCGGATCCACGCGCGCACTTCGTCCTCCGACTTCGCGCGCCAGCGCTTGTCGCCGTCGACCAGAAGTTCGTACTTAGCCACCAGCGGTGACGTAGGCCGCGCGGTTCGCTTCCTTCAGCACCGCCTGCGCAGCGGCGAGTCGCGCCAGCGGGACGCGGAACGGCGAACAGCTCACGTAGTCGAGACCGAGCTTGTGACAGAACTCGACCGACTTCGGGTCTCCCCCGTGCTCGCCACAGATGCCGAGCTTGATCTGCTCCTTCACCTTGCGTCCACGGTCGGCGGCGATGCGCATGAGCTCGCCGACGCCATCCTTGTCGATCGTCTCGAACGGGTTGCTCTCGAGCACGCCGTCCTCGAGATAGAACGTGAGGAACTTGCCCTCGGCGTCGTCGCGCGACATCCCGAGCGTCGTCTGCGTGAGGTCGTTCGTTCCGAATGAGAAGAAGTCCGCGTGTTCGGCGATCTCGTCTGCGCGCAGCGCGGCACGCGGCAGTTCGATCATCGTCCCGCAGAGGTACTCGACCTCCGGAGCCTCTGCCGCCATCACCTCGGCGGTGAGTTCGCGCAGCCGGCGCAGCTCCTCGCCGAAGCCGACGAGCGGGATCATGATCTCCACCTGCGCGCTCGGCACGGCCTTGGCCGCCCGCGCGATCGCACGCACCTGCATCTCGTAGATCTCGGGCCACTGGATGCCGAGCCGGCAGCCGCGGGTGCCGAGCATCGGGTTCGCCTCGGTGAGCGCCTTGATGCGCCGGCGCATGCGCTCGTCGGTCGCCTCGTCGAGCGGCGGCAGGAACTCGTGCAGCGGTGGGTCGAGGAGGCGGATCGTCACCGGCAGCCCCGCCATCGCCTCGAAGATCGCCTCGAAGTCCGACTGCTGGAACGGCAGCAGTCGTTCGAGCGCGCTGCGCCTCCCGGCTTCGTCGGACGCGAGGATCATTTCCTGGACGACGGGCAGCCGCTCGTCGCCGAAGAACATGTGCTCGGTGCGGCAGAGGCCGATGCCCTGCGCGCCGAACTCGCGCGCCTTCGCCGAGTCGCGCTCGTTGTCCGCGTTCGCCCGGACCTTCAGGCGTCGCACGTCGTCGGCCCAACCGAGCACCGTTTCGAAGTCCTCGTTGATCTGCGGAGGGACGAGCGCGACCTCGCCGACGATGACGCGACCAGTGCCGCCGTCGATGGTGAGCACGTCCCCTTCGCGTAGCTCGTGGTCGCCGAGGCGAATGGTGCGCGCGTCGAGGTCGATCGAGAGGCCTTCGCAGCCCGCGACGCACGGCTTCCCCATGCCGCGCGCAACGACAGCCGCATGCGACGTCATCCCGCCGTGCGCGGTGAGCACGCCTTTCGAATGGATGAGCCCGTGGATGTCGTCGGGCGTCGTCTCCCAGCGCACGAGGATGACCGCCTCCCCGCCCTTGCCGCGCTCAGCGGCGGTGTCGGCGTCGAGCACGATCTTCCCGGACGCGGCGCCGGGCGACGCGTTGAGCCCGCGCGCGGCAACCTCGAACTCCGCCTTCGGGTCGAGCATCGGATGCAGTAGCTGATCGAGCTGCATCGGGTCGATGCGGGCGATCGCCTCCTCGCGGGTGATGAGCCCTTCACCCGTCATGTCAACCGCCGCCTTCAGCGCCGCGGCAGCGGTGCGCTTCGCGGAGCGCGTCTGGAGGATGTAGAGCCGGCCGTCCTCGATCGTGAACTCGACGTCCTGCATATCGCGGTAATGCTGCTCGAGGCGCGCCAGCGTCTCGAGGAGCTGGTCGTACGCCTCCGGCAGGCGCGCGCGCATCTCCTCAAGAGGCTGCGGTGTACGAATGCCCGCGACGACGTCCTCCCCCTGCGCGTTCACGAGGTATTCGCCGTACACTGTTTGCTCGCCGGTCGACGGGTCGCGCGTGAAGCACACGCCGGTGGCGGAGCTGTCGCCCTTGTTGCCGAACACCATCTGCACGACATTCACCGCCGTGCCGGCGTCGTCGGCGATGGCATACGTGTGCCGGTAGACCTGCGCGCGCGGGCTGTTCCACGACTCGAAGACCGCGCCGACCGCGCGGCGGAGCTGCTCGCGCGCGTCCTGCGGGAACTCCTCGCCCGTCTCCTGCGCGTACACCTGCTTGAACTCCTCGACCATGTGCTCTGGATCGCCGTTGGCGTGAAAGCGGTCGCCGGAGATGCCGTCGACCGTCTCGCCGAACATCTGGATCAAGCGCCGGTAGCAGTCGAAGGCGAAATGCGTGTTGCCCGTCGTCTTTGCGAGCCCCTGCACGGCGACGTCGTTCAGCCCGACGTTGAGGATCGTGTCCATCATCCCCGGCATCGAGACGGCCGCGCCCGACCGCACGGAGACGAGCAGCGGATCGGAGCTGTCGCCGAACTCCTTGCCCGCATGCGCTTCGAGCCGCGCGATGTACTCGGCGATCTCCTCGTCGAGCCCGTCCGGGAAGCCGCCGGCCCGCAGGTATGCGCGGCATGCATCTGTCGTGATCGTGAAGCCTGCGGGCACCGGGATGCCGAGCTGCGTCATCTCGGCGAGGCCGATGCCCTTGCCGCCGAGAAGGTCGCGGCCGTCCTCGGACGGCTCGTCGAACGCGTAGACGTACCGGGCCACGAGCCAGGATCATATGGAGCCATGAACATTGTTGGCTTCGGAGGTTTTCCGTCTCCGCCTTTGCTCGACTACGTCTTCGAGCTGGCCGGCGGGCGCCGCGTCCTGATCGACCAGACCGCAGCGCCGCAACACCCGCCGCTCGAGCTCCCGTTCGAGGTCACGCGCGTGTCGTTCTATCCCTGGCCGCCGGACGACCTCCGCGAGCTCGCGCTCTCGCACGATGTGATCCTCGTGTGCGGTGGGAACACCGCGAACATGCTCGCCGTCTGGCGGCTGCACGGATTCGACGCGATCCTCCGCGAGGCGTGGGAGGCGGGCGTCGTCCTCACCGGCTGGAGCGCCGGGATGATCTGCTGGTTCGAGGCGGGCGTGACCGACTCCTTCGGTCCGCACCTCGAAGGCATGCGCGACGGGCTCGGCTTCCTCCCCGGCAGCGCATGCCCGCACTACGACGGCGACGAGCTGCGGCGGCCGGTGTACCAGACGCTCGTGCGCGACGGCTTCCCTCCCGGCATCGCACTCGACGACAGCGTCGGTGCGCACTACGTCGGGACGGAGCTGCGCGAGCTCGTCACCGCGAGCCCATCGTCGCGCGGCTACCGCGTCGACGCGAGCGGCGAGACGGCGCTCACCGCCGTCGTCGTCTGAACTCGGCGAGCCAGGCGACCGCGCGCAGCCCGATCCAGATCGGCGTCAACACGACATAGAAGACGAAGTCCGCGACGACGAGGATCAGCCACCACAGGATCCAGTAGCGGATCGGGACGCTGCCCTTCACGTTCTTCACACGCGCGCCGCCTCGCTCTTCCGCTCCTCGACGACGCGCAGGACGCGGTGCGCCGTCTCCTCGATCGAGAGCTCGGAGATGTCGATCACCGGGCAGCCGAGCTTCCGATGGAGCTTCGTCGCCTGCTCGAGCTCTTCGTAGATCTCCATCAGCTCCGCGTACTTGCGGTCGCGCGCCGCGCCCATCGTGCGCACGCGTGCGCGACGGATCTCGACGAGGCGGTTCGGGTCGATCGTCAGGCCGCAGACCTTGCGCTGGTCGATCTCGAACAGCTCTTTTGGCGGCGCGATCCCCTTGACGACGGGAACGTTTGCCGCCTTGTGGCCGAGATACCCGAGGTAGATCGATAGCGGCGTCTTCGACGTGCGCGAGACACCGACGAGGACGATGTCCGCCTCCGCAAGGCCGCGGCCGACGCCGTCGTCGTAGCGCACGGCGAACTCGATCGCCTCCATGCGCTTGAAGTACGCCGTGTTGAGCGGCGGCCGCGAGCCCGGCGTCATCTTCGCCGTCATGCCTGAGACGCGCGCCACCGCGTCGATCGGGTGGCCGAGGAGGTCGCAGTAGTGGAGGCGCGCCCTACGGCAGAGCGTGCGCATCTCCTCGCGCAGCTCCGGCTGCACGAGTGTGTAGACGACGACCGCGGGCCGGCCCTTCATCCGGTTCACCGCGAGCTGCAGGTCGTCGACCGACTCGACGCGCGGATGCCGGATCTCGACGAACTCCTGGTCGGGGAACTGCGCCTCGAGCGCCTGCACGAGCCGCGCCGCCGTCTCGCCGGTGGCGTCGGAGACGACGTGCAATTCGACAGGGGCGTTGGGCACGCGGCGAGCGTAACCGCGGAGCGAGCGCACCCAGTCTTGCGCGCTACGCGCTCGAGCATGGGCTCCTCCTACTCGGCGGCAGCCTCGTGTTGCTTGTCCCGATCGTCCTCGGGCTTGCGGACACGATCTCCGAGGCGGCCGCCCTCTACTCCGCGGTCGCCCTCGAAGTCGCTGTCTTCCCCGTCGCCCGCGCGCTGTTGCGCCGCTCCGAGGCTGCGCACCTCGCACGGCGCCCGGCCTGAGGGCTACCAGGCGGAGCCGCCGCCCCCTCCGCCGCCCCCTCCTCCGAAGCCGCCGAACGATCCGCCGAATCCGCTCGCGCCACCGGTACTCGAACCGCCGCGGCCGAAGCCAAAGAGCCGCGCCAGCAGTGCGAACGGCACGAGCAGGAGGCCGAGGAACCACCCGAGGATGCCACCGAGCCCGCCGCCACCGCCACCACCGCCCGCGACCGGCGCGGGGCTCGGCCCGTACGGGGAGGCGTAGATGCGCTGCTCCGCAGCGGTCACCTTCGCGAGCCCTGCGCCTGGCTTCGCGACGAAGCTTCCCGCCGGCGCCAACATGCCCCGCGGGAACGTCGTTTCGACCTCGACGAAATGACCCGGGGGAACGTTGCTCGCGTCGACGCTGACGCGATCCGGGCCGGCAATCGCGACGCTCCCATGGACGGAGGCAGGATGCCCCCACACGCGGACGAGTTGCGTCTTCTCGATTGCCGTCGCGGCCCGCGGAAAGATCACGTCAGCGTGCAGGCGGTCGAGCGGCACCGCCCATTGGTCGCCCCAGACTTGGAGGTAGAGATCGCCGATGTCGCTGTAAGCGCGGACGTAACGCCGCATGCGATACGAAACAATGAACGTCCGCGTCGTGTCTTGCGCATCGAAGTGCCACGCAACCTGCAGCCAACCTGCGGGCGTCGTCATGACGCCGTAGGTGTCCGGACTGCCGCTCGACCCAACGCGGGCGTCGGCACCGGGGCTGTACGGGGCACCCCCTTCGGATACCTGCACGTCATCGATCGATTCGCCCGCCGCCGCAGGTATCAGCCGGTCTGCACCGTGGAAGTGGCCCGAGAAATCGAAGGTGAGGGTCTCCGACGCAAGCACCGACCCGTCGCGGAGGATGCGGAACGTCTCGTTAGCACTCGTCAGGTGGTAACTCTTTGCGGCGGCGACGGGTGCGACCCCAAGGGCAACCGCGGCGACGACTGTTCCGACGAGCGCCGACTTGCTCACGCGCGAAGTCTCTCACGGTTACGGTAAGCCTCGATGGCCGAAGCCACCATGGACCAGATCGTCTCGCTCTGCCGACGGCGCGGCTTCGTCTTCCCGTCATCCGAGATCTACGGCGGCCTCGGCTCGACGTACGACTACGGCCACTACGGCGTCCTGATGAAGAACAACATCCGGTCGCAGTGGCTGCGGGCGATGGTGCAGGAGCGGGACGACATCGTCGCGCTCGACAGCGCCGTCATCCTCAACCCAGCCGTGTGGGAGGCATCCGGCCACGTCGCGGGCTTCAGCGACCCGCTCGTCGACTGCAGGACGTGCAAGCTCCGCTTTCGCGCCGACAGGCTCGAGGACTCGCACTGCGGACGCAAGCCGAGCAAGCGGCCGGGCGAGACGCCGGACTGCGACCTGACCGAGGCGCGCCAGTTCAACCTCATGTTCCAGACGCAGGTCGGCGCGCTTCAGGAGGCGAGCTCGACCGCGTACCTGCGGCCGGAGACCGCGCAGGGCATCTTCGTCAACTTCAAGAACGTCCTCCAGCTCGCGCGCCGCAAGCCGCCGTTCGGCATCGCGCAGACGGGCAAGGCCTTCCGCAACGAGATCACGCCGGGCAACTTCCTCTTCCGCGTCCTCGAGTTCGAGCTCATGGAGATGGAGTACTTCGTTCCGCCCGAGGAAGCGGAGCTATGGCACAACTACTGGATCGCCGCGCGCCGGCAGTGGTATCTCGACCTCGGGTTGCGCGAGCGCAAGCTCCGCGTGCGCGAGCACGGCGAGGAGGAGCGCTCGCACTACTCGAGCGCGACGAGCGACATCGAGTACGAGTATCCAATCGGCTGGTCGGAGCTCGAGGGGATCGCGAATCGCGGCGACTTCGACCTCAAGCAGCACACGCAGCATTCGGGGACGAAGCTCGAGTACGTCGGCGAGGGTGACGAGCGCTACACGCCGTTCGTTATCGAGCCGGCTGTCAGCATCGAGCGGATCTTCGTCGCAATGATCGTCGACGGATACGACGAGGAGACGGTCGCCGAGCGCGAGCGCACCGTGTTGCGGCTGCATCCGCTCATCGCTCCGGTGAAGGCGGCGATCCTCCCGCTCGTGGCGAAGAACGAGGACATGGTCGCGAAGGCGCGCGGGCTCTTCGACGAACTGCGCAAGCGGCACTCCGTCGAGTACGACGACGGCGGACAGATCGGCCGCCGCTACCGCCGCCAGGACGAGATCGGAACGCCGTGGGCGTTCACGATCGACGACCAGACGCTCGAGGACGACACGGTCACCGTGCGCGACCGCGACTCGCTCGCACAGGAGCGGCTGCCGATCGGCGGCGTGCGATCATGGCTCGAGGAGGCGCTCGACCGGCCATGGAGAACACCAAAGCAATGAGACGCGCCGCGGTCCTGCTCTTCGTCGTGCTCGCCGCCGGCTGCGGCAGCACGAAGACGGTCACGCAGACGGTGACGACGACGCGCACAGTCACGAAGACCGTCACGACCAGGAGCGACTGCACCGGCGCCGAATTGGGCGCGACCTTCGACGTCGTGCCGGGCAGCGCGGGCGCGGGCAACATCGTCTACGCGCTGAAGATCACGAACACGACGTCGAACCCGTGCGAACTCGTCATCGTCGGCTTCCAGCTGCTCACAACGAGCGGTGCGTTCAATCCGACGGACGTCACGCCTCCGCCGCCCGCCAGCCTCGGAGCCAACGAGTCCCTCGGCTACCACGCACGCTTCTCACCCGACGTCCCCGGTCCGGGGGAAACGACGCCCAGCGCATGCGAGCCGACCTCCGCAACGCTGCGCATCGATGTGGGCAGTGGCTCGGTCGACGCGCCGATCTCGCCGCCGACCGCAGTCTGCGAGAAGGGCACGATGTCGCTTACGAGCCCGTAGCGCGCTCCATCACCCGTTCGCCGGGCTTGCCGAAGCCGATCTTCTCGTACAGCCGGTGCATGTCGCGCGTGTGCAGCAGCCACTTCACTTGCGGGAACGGCGCGCGCTCGACCATCTCGCGTACGAGCTCGAGGCCGAGGCCGCGGCCGCGGTGCTCGGGCAGGACGTAGACGTCCGCGAGATACGCGAACGACTGGTTGTCGGTGACCGCGCGGCAGAAGCCGATCTGTTCCCTGCCGGAGTACAAGCCGACCACACGCGACGCCTCCCGGACGAGGCGCTCGACTGTGTCGCGCGTCCGGCCCTCCGCCCAGTACGCGGTGGTGAGAAACGCGTGCACGGCGTCGACGTCGACGCGGTCAGCGTCGTCGTCGAGCTCGTAGCCGTCGCCGAGGTTGCGCGTCACGCCGACAGTGTTCGCAGGCGAAAGCCGCCGTGGTACTCGTACGACGCCGTGATCACCTGTAGTGCGTCACGCGAAGCGCGCTCACCGAGCCCGATCGACCCGGCGTCGGCGAGCGGGCTTGCGAGCAGCGACTCGATCCCTTGGACGCCGTCCGTCCCGAGGGCGAGCGCCTCCGTCTGCGCCGCGCACGCGCGGCACACGGCACCGCCCGCGCGCGGCGAATAGCCGACGAGGGTCGCGTCGGTCGCGCCGCATTCCGCGCAGCTCGTCAGATGAGGCAGGTAGCCGGAGAGCCAGAGCAGCTTCAGCTGGAATGAGAGCGCGAGCGGATCGAGCGCCGGCCGCTCGACGAGGTGCGGCGCGCCGTCGAGTGCGTCGAGGAACCGCGTGAGCGCAGTGAACGCACGCTCGTTCCGCTCCTGCTCGCTGAACAGCCGGAGCATCGCCTCGGCGCCGATGAGGCCGACCGAGAGGCGGTAGTAATCCGCGCGAGCCGCGTCATGCGAGTGCAGAAGCGAGGCACCGGTGACCGTCTGCAGCTCGCCGGAGCCCTGGTGGAGCATGAGCTCGACGTGCGAGAGCGGCTCGAGTCGCGCGCCGAAGCGCGACTTCGTCTTGCGGACGCCCTTCGCGACCGCGCCGACCCTCCCGCGTTCTCGCGTGTACACGTGCAGAACGCGGTCGGCTTCGCCGAACCGGATCGAACGGAGGACAACCGCTTCCGTCTTATACGTCCGGCCGGCCATCGCTCTTCGAGTCTACGGCGCAGACCGGGCAGAACCAGGTGCCGCGCCCCGCCACTCGCGTCTTCGCGATCGGCGTGCCGCAGCGATCGCATGGCTCCCTGTCGCGGCCGTAGACCTTGAGCTCCTTCTGCATCCGCCCGCCGACGTATGCGCCGTCGCCGAGATCGGCGCCCTGACGGCGGATGCCGAGCCGGAGCGCCTTGCGAATGCCGTCGCGCAGCGCGGCGATCTCATCGGATGAGAGCTCGCCCGCCGGGCGCAGCGGGTTGATCCGCGCGTGCCAGAGCGCTTCGTCCGCGTAGATGTTCCCGAGCCCGGCGACGGTGCGCTGGTCGAGGATCGCCGCCTTCACCGGCGCGCGCCGGCCCGCGAGGCGGCCGGCAAGGAAGGCGGTCGTGAACTTCCGGCCGAGCGGCTCAGGCCCGTTCTTGATCGCGAGCTGCCGCTCGGCCTCGTCGTCGTCGAGGAGCGCCCACGTGCCGAAGCGCCGGAGATCGCGGTACGCGATCCGCGTTCCGTCATCGAGCTCGAGCACCGCGCGCTCGTGCGTCGCCGGCTCGTACCGGAAGCCGCCAGTCATGCGCAGGTGCACGAGAAGGACGTGGCCGCTCGCGAAGCGGGCGACGATGTATTTCCCGCGCCGTTCGACTGCTGCAACGGTGTCGCCTTCGATGCGCGCCGCGACGAGCTGCGGGTCGTCGGGACGCGTCAACCGAACGTCGTCGATGCGCGCCGACGCGATGCGCTTGCCCTCGATCCGTGCGGCGAGCCGTCCGCGCTCGGTCTCGACCTCGGGAAGCTCAGGCACCGATCGTCTCGAGCACGATCGCGCGCGCGGCAGGCGGTTCGTCCGCGAACGCGTACGCGGCGAGCACGGCATCCGCAGCCGCGTTCGCAGACTGCTCGTCGTGCGCGTGAATCTCGGCGAGGGCTTCGCCTTCCTCGACCGAGTCGCCGCCCTTCTTCAGGCAGACGATGCCGACCGCGTGGTCGATCGCGTCGTCCTTCTCGCGCCGCCCGGCGCCGAGGTCGAGCGCGGCGATGCCGACCGGGAGCGCGGCAAGCTTCATGACGTAGCCGCCGCGCGGAGCGAAAACCTCGCGGACGTACGGCGCCTTCGGGAGCGCGCCCTCGTCGGGATCGCCGCCCTGCGCGCGAATCCACTGCTCGTACGACGCGAGCGCCGAGCCGTCCGCGATCGCGCCTTCCGCGCGCTTCCGACCCTCGGCGACGTCGACGCCGAGATCTGAGAGTGCGAGCAGGTGGGCGGCCGCGCCGAGGACGAGCTCGTCGAGATCGGGTGGCCCGTCGCCGCGCAGCGTCGCGAGGATCTCGCGCACCTCGAGCGCGTTGCCGACCGCACGGCCGAGCGGCTGGTCCATGTCGGTGATCTCGCACACGACCTCGCGGCCGGCGCTCTCGCCGAGCGCGATCATCGTCTCCGCCAGCACGCGCGCGTCGGCGACCGACTTCATGAAGGCGCCGTCGCCCACCTTCACGTCGAGCACGATCGCGTTCGCGCCGGCGGCGATCTTCTTCGACATGATGCTCGCCGCGATGAGCGACACCTGGTCGACGGTCGCCGTCACATCGCGCAGCGCATAGAGCTTCTTGTCGGCCGGGACGAGGTCGGCCGTCTGCCCGACGATCGCGAGACCGACCTTGCGCACCTGCGCGACAAACTCGTCGGTCGTCAGCTCGACGCGAAAGCCGGGGATCGCCTCGAGCTTGTCGAGCGTCCCGCCCGTATGGCCGAGCCCGCGGCCGCTCATCTTCCCGAACGGCACGCCGCACGCTGCGACGACCGGGCCGAGCGCGAGCGACGTCTTGTCCCCCACGCCGCCCGTCGAATGCTTGTCGACGACGCGGCGGCCGAGAGCAGCTCCGAGGTCGATCGTCTCGCCGCTCCGCACCATCGCGTCGGTGAGCGCGAAGGTCTCCGCGCTCGACATCCCGCGGAAGTAGACGGCCATGCAGAAGGCGGCGAGCTGGTAGTCGGGAACCTTGCCGAGAATGAGCTCGTCGATCTCGGCGGCGGAGAGCTCACCGCCGTCGCGCTTGCGCTCGATCAGCTCTGCGATGCGACTCATTTTGTGGCGACGAAAGCGACCGGACGCCGGCTTACGATCAGCGAGCCGGCGAACTCGGGCACACGATCGCGACCCTCGAACAGCGTCGCCGATGCCTGCACGTATGCGAGAACGGCTTCACGGTTCGGAAATTCAACTGTGCCTCGAAGGTCGTGCCGTTCGACGGCGGCAAAGTGCGCTCGAAGAAGCTCCTCCCCGTTCTCGCCGCTGAACGTCGTCTTCTTCCGCTCCGGCAGTTCGAGGAGGGCGCGTAGCTCCTTGAGATGTTCTTCTCCATTCGTAACGGCAACCAGCTGCCCGCCGGGGGTCAGGACACGCGAGAGCTCGCCGAGCGCCCGCGGGACGGCAGGCACGTGGTACAGCATCCAGGCAGCGACCGCGCAGTCGAACGACTCGTCGTCGAACGAAAGATCCTGCACGTCGCCGACGCTGGCGTCGACGCCTCGCGCTCGGGCGAGCTCGACCATTCGCGGCGAGGCGTCGACGGCGACGACCGTCGCCTCGAGCTCACGTTGTACGCGGGCCGCGAGCTCACCGGGGCCGCAGCCGACCTCGAGGTACCGAACCGGCCGCGCGGCGGCGATCAGGTCGAATACCTGCTCGGGGGCGTTCGGTCCTTTCGCGTGCTCGTATGCGGCGCGGCGAGCCTCCAAGCCGGCCTCGGTCGAATACTCGACCCGGACGACGTCCCGATCGTGCAGCGTCACGGCTGCAGGAACGGCTCGCCCGGGATGCCCTTGCCCGGCGCCTTGCCCTTGAACCACGCGTTGACCGTCGCGCCGACGTCACCGAACTCGCCCTCGTGAATCCGTCCGGCAGCATTGCGCCCCGCGACGTACGCGAGCAGGAGTGCGTGCTCGCGGGAGTGGTCCGTCGACGGCGTCGTCGGGTCGCAGCCGTGATCGGACGTGAGGATGAGCAGATCGCCGGGCCGCAGCGCCTCGAGCAGATCGGGCAGGCGCCGGTCGAAGTCCTGCAGGCAGCGGTGGAAGTTCACCGGGTCGTTGCGATGACCCCACAGCATGTCGGTCTCGACGAGGTTGACGAAGACGAAGCCTTCGTCGAGCTCCTGCAGCAGCTTCTCTGTCCGCTGGATGCCCTCGATGTTCGACTTCGTCGGGTGCGACTCGTCGATGTCGCAGCCGGCGAAGATGTCGCCGATCTTGCCGACGCCGTGCACCTTCGCTCCGGTGTCGCGCACGAGCGAGAGATAGTTCGGGCGCTTCGGCTCGAGTGAGAAGTCGTGACGGTTCGGCGTGCGTGTGTACGCGCCTGGCGTGCCAATGAACGGCCGCGCGATGACGCGACCGACCGCGTGCTTGCCGGTGAGGATGCCGCGCGCGATGCGGCACGCCTCGTACAGCTCTTCGAGCGGAACCGTCTCTTCGTGCGCGGCGATCTGGAAGACAGAGTCGGCGGACGTGTAGACGATCCACTTCCCCGTCTGCTGATGCTCCTCGCCGAGCTCCTGGATGATCTCCGTCCCCGACGCGGCCCTGTTGCCGATGACGCCGCGGCCGGTCGCGTGCATGAACGGATCGATCAGGTCGTGCGGGAAGCCGTGCGGGTACGTCGGGAACGGCGTCGCGGTGACGACGCCCATCATCTCCCAGTGCCCCGTCGTCGTGTCCTTGCCCTTCGAGCGTTCGACGAGGCGGCCGGCGACAGCGGGCGCACCCGGTTGCGGCGGGCAGCCTTCGAGCGGCTCGATGTTCCCGAGGCCGAGCGCCTCCATGTTCGGGAGATCGAGGCCGCCGACCGCTTTGGCGACGTTTCCGAGCGTGTCCGAGCCGACGTCGCCGTACTCGTCGGCGTCCGGCAGCTCGCCGGCTCCGACGGCATCGAGGACGATCACGCAGGCCCGAGGCATCGGGCTATTCTAGGTTCGCCGTGTCGACCGTCCTCGGGCTCATCGCCTTCGTCGTGTTCATCGCCTGCATCATCGCGGCGGCGGCCGGGATCACCTGGGTCGTCGTCCGCTTCTCCCCGGCGAAGAAGCCGGACGCGGCGCCGAAGACCTAGCTTCGCTCAGGTTTCGGTAGACGGGGACAGTCCCCGTTTTGGAAGTCGTGACGGAGTGGCGTGTCCGGCGTGACCTACGCGGGTGTAAGCGGCAAGACCTCTTCGAGCGGCGTGAACTCGAGGTCGTGCGCCTCGGCGACCGCTTCGTACGTGATCTTCCCGTCGAGGACGTTCACGCCGCGGGCGAGCGACTGGTCGCGCGCGACCGCGCGCGCGAGGCCGTTGTCGGCGATCGCCTCGACGTAGGGCAGCGTTGCGTTCGTCAATGCCTTCGTCGACGTGATCGGCACGCCGCCCGGCATGTTCGCGACGCAGTAGTGCGTGATCCCGTCGACCTGGTACACCGGATCCGAGTGCGTCGTCGGCCGCGCCGTCTCGACGCAGCCGCCCTGGTCGATCGCGACGTCGACGATGACCGCGTTCGGCTTCATCTCGCCGAGCATCGCGCGCGTCACGAGCTTCGGTGCGACCGCACCGGGAATGAGCACCGCGCCGATGACGAGATCTGCGTCGGTGATCGACGACTCGATCTGCAGCGTCGACGACATGACGAGACTGACGCGGCCGGAAAGGATCTCGTCGAGGTGGCGCATGCGGTCGATCGAGCGCTCGAGAATCGTCACCTGCGCGCCCAGCCCCAGCGCGATGATCGCGGCGTTGTAGCCGACGATGCCACCACCGAGCACGAGCACGCGGCCCGGCGCGACGCCGGGCACGCCGCCGAGCAGCAGACCACGACCGCCGAGCGGCTTCTCGAGGAAGTACGCGCCGGCCTGCGGCGCGAGACGTCCCGCGATCTCGCTCATCGGGGCGAGCAGCGGCAGCCTGCGGTCGTCGGTCTCGACCGTCTCGTACGCGACGGCGGCGATACCGCTGTCGGCGAGCGCGCGCGTCAATGGCTCGTCCGCCGCGATATGCAGATACGTGAAGAGCACGAGCCCTTCGCGTAGCCGCGAATACTCGGACGCGATCGGCTCCTTCACCTTCAGGAGCAGCTCCGCCTTCGACCACACGTCGTCGACGGAGACGATCTGCGCGCCGGCGCGCTCGTAGTCGGCGTCGTTCCACGAACTGCCGTCGCCCGCCGTCGTCTCGACGAGCACGTCGTGACCCTTGAGCACGAGTTCGCGCGCGCCTGCAGGCGTCAGCGCGACGCGGTACTCGTCGGTCTTGATCTCCCTGGCGACGCCGATGCGCAAGACGCGCGGACTCTAGCGACCGTGCAGGTAGAGGAGGAGGCCGGCAAGCGTCTTCGCGTCCTCGATCTCTCCCAGCCGCGCCTCGATCTCGGCGACCGGCCAGCGGACGATTTCGAGCTCCTCGTCGTCAGCGGGCTCGGCCTCCCCGCGCTCGACGCCCTCGGCGAGAAAGACGTGCATGTACTCGCGCGAGAAGCCGGGCGTCGTCCAGAACCCGCCGAGCTTGCGCCAGGTGCCCCCCGTGAGGCCGCACTCCTCGCGCAGCTCGCGCCGCGCGGTCGCGAGCGGCTCCTCCCCCGGCTCGCGCGTGCCGGCGGGGATCTCGAGCAGCATCCCATGCGTCGCTTCGCGCAGCTGGCGAACGAGTGTCAGGCACCGCTCGCTGTCGAGCGAGACGATCGCGACCGCGCCGGGATGCTCGACGATCTCGCGCTCGTGATCGCCCCAGCGCTCCGCGGTGACGGCGAGCAGATCGCCCTGCCACACGCGTTCGGACGAGTCAGGCTGCACGGGCGGCGTCGACAAGCGCGAGCGTGACGTCGACCATCGCCTCGAGGTCGGCGACCGCGATGCGCTCGTCAGGCGTATGGATGTCGGTCATGCCGTTCGCGAGATTGACGCAGCGGCGGCCGGCATCGTTGAAGACGTTCGCATCCGCGCCGCCGCCGGACAGCGCATACGTCGGCTCGTAGCCGCACGCGGAGAGCGCAGACGCAGCGAGCTGCACAGCGTCGGTGTCGCGCTTGAAGCGGTAGCCGTTGTAGCCCTTGCGCAGCTCGGTCTCGACCTCGCACTCTGCCTCGGTCGCGGCGAACGTGAAGGCGTCGAGCATCTCCTGCACGATGTCCTGCAATTTCCGTTCGTCCTGGCAACGCGCTTCGGCGGAGAACGTGCACCACTCGGGGACGATGTTTCCGCCGGTGCCGCCGGAGATGACACCGACGTTCGCGGTCGTCTCGTCGTCGACGCGGCCGAGCCGCAGGTCGGCGATCGCCTTCGCCGCCGCTTGGATCGCGGAGCGCCCCTCCTCCGGGAACATGCCCGAGTGCGCCGCGCGTCCATGGAAGCGCACCTCCATCGCCTGCGACCACGGCGCGCCGAGGATGATCTCTCCGATCGGCGCCGCCTGGTCGTACACGTATCCGATCTCCGCATGCAGCCGGTCCTGGTCGAATGCGGCCGCGCCCTGAAGGCCGACTTCTTCCTGCAGCGTGAAGAGCAGCTCGATGCCTGCGTGTGGATGTCCTTCCGCGAGCACGCGGCGCGCGCCTTCGAGCATCGAGACGACCGCGGATTTGTTGTCGGCGCCGAGGATCGTGCCGCCCGCGTTGCGCACGAAGCCGTCTTCGACGACCGGCTCGAGCGGACCGTCGGGCGGAACTGTGTCGAGATGCGCACACAGGAAGAGCGGCGTTCCCTCGCCGGCCGGCTCGATGCGCGCGTAGATGTTCCCGAACGCGTCCTCGTCCGAACGCAGTCCGAGGTCGCGGAGATAGCGCAGAACGACGTCGGCGACCGCGCGCTCCTCGCCCGGCGGGCTCGGCAGCGCGGCGAGCTCGAGAAAGAGCTCGAGCGTCTCCATCAGCGCCAGGCGATCCGGTTCGGCGGCCAATACGTGAGGACGATCGGTCCGATCAGATTGCGCCGCGGAACCGTGCCCCAGACGCGCGAGTCGCACGAGTTCGCGCGGTCGTCGCCGAGGAAGAAGTAACGACCGGCTGCGATATGCCACGAACCGGAGTCGTGATCGCGGAATGCAGGGGCGACGTACGGCTCGCGGAGAGCTTTGCCGCCGACGTAGATGTATCCGTTGCGTTCCGACACGACGTCGCCCGGCAGGCCTATCAAGCGCTTCACGAATGTGCTCCCCTCGCCGTTTCCACACGTGGCAGCCGCGGGCGGCGCCTTGAAGACGACGATCTGTCCTCGTTTCGGGCTCCCGAAGTCGTACTCCAGCCGGTTTGCGATGACGCGGTCGTCGAACGAGCCGAGGCACCAAGCGCCGGGCCGCGCGCAGTGAAGGGTCGGTTCCATCGACGAGGAGGGAATGCGGTACGGCTTCGCGACCTCAGCCTCGAACGCCAGAACGAACGCGACCGCCAGCGCGAGCGTCACCACCCAGTCGGCCGCTTTGCGCCAAAGCATGTCTGGCACGGTAACTACGCCGCGGCGAGCGGTTGCTTCGAGCGTGAGCGCGCGCGGTCGAGCGCGGCGGCGACGAAGCCCTGGAAGAGCGGCGCCGGCCGCGTCGGGCGCGACTTGAACTCCGGGTGGAACTGGCTCGCGACGAACCACGGGTGATCGTTCAGCTCGACGATCTCGACGAGTCGCCCTTGCTCGAACGTCCCCGAGACGACGAGGCCGGCGTCGACGAGCTGCTCGCGGTAGTGGTTGTTCACTTCGTAGCGGTGGCGATGCCGCTCGAAGATCACGCTGTCGCCGTACAGCTCGCGCGCACGCGTTCCGTCCGCCACCTCGACCGCCTGCGCACCGAGGCGCATTGTGCCGCCGAGATCCTCGATGCCCTTTTGCTCGGGCAACAGGTCGATGACGGGGAATGGCGTCTCCGGATCCATCTCCGTCGAGTTCGCGCCTTCGAGCCCGACGACGTGCCGCGCGAATTCGGAGACAGCGACGTGCATGCCGAGGCAGATGCCGAGGTACGGAATCCTGCGCTCGCGCGCGACCTGGCACGCGAGGATCTTCCCCTCCCACCCGCGCGAGCCGAAGCCGCCGGGGACGAGCACGCCGTCGACCGTGTCGAGCAGCTCTGCGGCCTCGTCGTACGACATGTCCTCGGCGTCGACCCAGCGCACACTCACCTTGGAGCCGTTGTGCAGGCCGGCGTGCTTCAGCGCCTCGTGCACGGAGAGGTACGCGTCCTGCAGCTTCACGTACTTGCCGACGAGCGCGATCTCGACGTGCTCCCGTCGCTCGTCGAGGCGCCGCGTCAGCGCGTCCCACTCCGCGAGGTCGGCCTCAGGCGTGTCGATGCCGAGCTTCTCGCAGACGAGGCGATCGAGCCCCTCTTCCTTCAGCACCGACGGAACGAGGTAGACGTCGGGCACGTCGGGGCTCGCGATGACGGCGCCCGGATCGACGTCGGCGAAGAGTGCGATCTTGTCGCGGATGTCCCGCGACAGTTCTTCGTGCGAGCGGCACACGACGACGTCGGGGTGGATACCGATGCGGCGCAGCTCGTTCACCGAGTGCTGCGTCGGCTTCGTCTTCAGCTCGCCGGCCGCCTCGATGAACGGCACGAGCGTCACGTGGACGTACATGACTTTCTCCGAGCCGACCTCGCGCCGGAACTGGCGGATCGCCTCGAGGAACGGGAGCGACTCGATGTCGCCGACGGTGCCGCCGATCTCGGAGATGACGACGTCGGTCGGCCCTGCCTCGGCCGCGAGCCGGATACGAGCCTTGATCTCGTTCGTGATGTGCGGGATCACCTGCACGGTCGCGCCGAGGAAGTCGCCCTTGCGCTCCTTGCGCAGGACGGTGTCCCAGATCGCGCCCGCGCTGTGGCTCGCATTCCGCAGGAAGTTCTCGTCGACGAAGCGCTCGTAATGGCCGATGTCGAGGTCGGTCTCGGCACCGTCCTCGGTGACGTAGACCTCGCCGTGCTG
Organism: Gaiellaceae bacterium; assembly: GCA_035703805.1. Taxonomy (GTDB): domain Bacteria; phylum Actinomycetota; class Thermoleophilia; order Gaiellales; family Gaiellaceae; genus Palsa-739. The sequence goes on from DASSXM010000071.1 coordinate 53,223, forward strand.
GAACGGGCTCATCGTCCCGGGGTCGACGTTGAGGTACGGATCAAACTTCTGGAGCTGCACCCGGAGGCCGCGCGCCTTCAGTAGACGGCCGAGCGAGGCGGCGACGATTCCCTTCCCGAGCGCCGATACGACTCCCCCGGTGACGAAAACGTACTTCGGGGCCCGTGCGCTCACGGGATTTCAGGGTAGCAGCTGCTGTGGCTAGCGCTTGGCGAGCGTCGCGTGCAGCTCCTGGGTCAAGGTCAGGACGGCTTGGGTCAGCTGCTCGATGCGCTTGCCCTGCTCGATGAGCTCGACGTTTTGTTGCTTCTCCTCCTGGATCATCTCGTACTGGCTGTCCGAAAGGACCTGCCGCCGAGCGTCCGCGCGGTTCTGGGAGATCATCACGAAGGTCGAGAGGAAGATCGCCTCGAGGCTCACGATCATCGTCAGCAACCCGTACGGGTACTTCTCGACCGGCAAGAGGATCCAGATCGTGAACCACACCATGTGGACGTAGACGAAGCTCATCGAGCCCGCGAAGCCGGTGATCGCGTCTGCGATCCGGCTCTGCACGCTCGTCGCCCGTTCCTCTTCGTGCTTGATGAGTGCCGGCGACAACGGGCCGCGCCGGCTCAACTCGTGCCCGATGAACCTGACAACCGCACTCGACGTCACGTTGTTTTCCTCCTGTTCGGCCCGCCGCCAGGCAGTGATCTCTCCAGATGCCGTTCGAGCGTCCCGTCGAGCAAGAGGCGCGTCAAGTCGGGCTGGCGGTCACCGACGGTCGCCTTCTGCTCGCGGAGAATCCTGAGAACGCCCATGGCGATCCGCTCGACTGCCGCGTGTACTTCCCCATCGCGCGCAGGCTCCAGACCCAACACGGTGAGGATGTCCTCGGCCGAGCCCTCGGGCGCGATCGTGAAGCCAGCCGCCGCGCGAACGGCAGCCGCGCGCGTATTGACGACGACCGGCTCGTTGAAGTCGCGGAGCAGCGGCGGCGCGGTCTCGCCTGCTAGTTGCGCCCCGACCCGGAGCGTGAGCGAGTCGACGGCACGGAGCGCTTTGGCGCACGATTCGACGAAGTCTTCGAGCTCCGGCGGATCCGCGGGATGCGAGAAGCTGGGCGGGTCACCGAGCGCAGCCATTGCGTCCTCCTCGGCCCAGAGCCACATGCCTCCGGACGTTGTCGTGAAGCCGAGCGACCAGTTCGCTGGGACGCGGCAACGCTCGAGAACCTCGTCGACTGACCGGATCCCCACGGACACATGAAGGTCGCCGACAAACCATGTGCGATATCGGAGCGTCGGAGCATTACGCGTCACGGTCTGTAAGTCGAGGTCGCTGGTCGGTGATGCGTCTCCGCGCGCGTAACTGCCGAATGCGAAGACACCGACAACATCCGGTTCGATATCGCGCGCACGCTCGACAAGGGCGGCGACGACGGAGCCGTCGAGGCTTGCGAGCTCTATGGCTCCTCCCCCGTTCGTAAGAGCGAATGCAGGCGGGCGAGTGCCTGGATCGGGAAGCGGCGGCGAAGGCCGACGAGGAACGGGCCGACAACGGTGAGAACGACCTCCGTCTCCTTCGGCCCAACGTCGCGGAGCTCGATCTCGGCGTCGATCCGGTCGCCGGTGAGCTGGAACGCGATGCGCTGCATCGGCTCGACCGCGAGGACGACGAGGTTGCCGGTCATCTGCGGCTTGCGGAACAGGCTCGGCGAGTTCGGGCCGACGACCTTCCAGCGAGCGCCGGGCGCGAGCCCCCGCCGATCCGGCTGGACGCCGGAGATGCCCGGCCACCAGTCCGCGAGGTTGTACGGCTCGGCGAGGAACGACCAGACGTCGTCGATCGGCGCGAGAAGCGTGCGCTTAGCCGCGTACTGAGGCAAGGAACTCGTCACCGCCGAGCATGCGCTCGAGCTCGGCCTTGCGGTCGCTGTCGGAGAGCTGCTCGATGCGCGTGTACGACGGGTCGCCGGCGATCTTCTCGACGCGGAAGTGGCGGTCAGCGACCGCTGCGATCTGCGGCAAGTGCGTGATCGTGATCACCTGTGCGCGCTCCGCGAGCCGCCGCAGGACGCGCCCGACGGCGTTCGCTGTCTCGCCGCCAATGCCTGCGTCGATCTCGTCGAACACGAGCGTCTCGCCGCCTGCGACGGCGGCGATCGCAAGGGCGATGCGCGAGAGCTCGCCGCCCGAGGCGGTCTCGGCCACCGGTGCGAACGGCATGCCCGCGTTCGGTCGGATGAGGAACAGCGCCTCGTCGGCACCCGTTGCTCCTTGTTCGCGCTCCTGCAACTCGCAGATGAACTCGCCCTCGCCCATGCCGATGTCGTGTAGCTCGGCGGCGACGGCGTCGGCGAACGCGGGCGCGGCGGCATTGCGCTCCGCGCGGAGATCGAGCGTCAGCTCGTGCATGCGCGCTACCGCTGCGTCGAGTGCTGCGGCGGCTGCGGCGGCCGGATCGACGCCGGCGTCGATCTCGGCGAGCTCGGCGCTCGCCTCTGCGGCGCGCTGAATGAGCTCCGCGTAGGTCTGCACCCGGAAGCGCCGCTTCGCCTCCGCGATCCGGTCGAGCCCGGCCTCGAGCTCTTCGAGCCGCCCGGGCTCGGCTTCGAGCGATGCAAGGAAGGCGTGCAGGTCGGACGCGGTCTCGCGCAGGCGCAGCTCGACGTCGCGCAGCTCGTCGCCCGCCCGTTGCAGCTCCGGTGCGAGGCGTTCGAGCGGCGCGACCGCGCGCTCTGCGATCGCCGCCAGTCCGGCGGCGCCCTCGCCATCTTCGGGCGTGAGTGCGTGCGCGGCTGCAGCGGCACCCTCGGCGAGCTCGCTCACATGGCGCAGCCGCTCGCGCTCGGCTCGCAACAGCTCTTCGCCGCCCTCCTCCATCCCCTCGGTGTCCTCGACGAGCACGCGCAACTCGGCGATGCGAGCATCGGCAAGCGCCGCGTTCGCGATCAGCTCCTCGTGCCGGCGACGCGCGGCGAGCAGCTCGCGCCACGCGGTTCGCGCCGGTGCGCGGTCGATGCCGGCGAAGCGGTCGAGCACCTCGAGCTGGTACGAGGGCCGCGCAAGCCGCCGCTGCTCGAACTGCCCCGACATCGCGATGACGCGCTCGACCGCGCCCGCGACGTCCTCGCGCGCGGCCGCACGTCCCCACGCGTACGCGCGCGTGCGGCCGTCGGCAAAGACTCGGCGCGAGACGACGAGCGCGTCCTCATCCTCCGGCCGCAGCTCGTCGAGCTCGTCCATCTCGTCGGGTAGGTCGAGCTCCGCCTCGACGTACGCCTCCTCGGCGGCCGGCCCGACGAACGAGTCGTCGCCCTTCGTCCCGAGCAGCAAACCGACCGCCTGCGCGAGGATCGTCTTGCCGGCGCCCGTCTCGCCGGTGATCGCGTTCAGGCCGGGCGCGAGGTCGAGCTCCGCCTCGCGGATGAGGACCAGGTTCTCGATGCGCAGCCGTCGCAGCACTCGATCGAGTCTAGGCGCAGCGCCTGACGCCGCCTATTGGCCGTTCAGGCCGTGAACGTCTCGCGGTAGCGGCCGAAGAACGTCGTCTCCGGCAGCGTCGCGAGCAGGCTCTTCTGGTCGCAGAGATAGATCGCGACCTCCGCGTTCGGCTCGATGTCCGCCACGCGGTGGCCGTCGACTAGGAGCGCGCAGGCGACGTCGGGCGTCGCGTTGCGAACCGTCACCTGGGCGCCGCGGGGAACGACGAGCGGGCGTGCGTCGAGCGAGTGCGGCGCGATGAAGGTCACGGCGAGCGCGTCGAGCCCGCGCACGAGCACCGGTCCGCCATTCGAGAGGTTGTACGCGGTCGACCCCGAAGGCGTCGAGCAGATCATCCCGTCGCACGGAACCGTTCCGAGGTCCTCGCCGCCGACCGCCCACGCGAGCTCGACCATGCGGCCGAGGATTCCGCTCGTGACGACCACGTCGTTGACGGCGACGTGCCGTTCGCCGTCAAGTCTCGTTTCGAGGGTCGGCAGCTCGACGACGGAGTACTCGCCGGCGAAGACGCGCGTGAGCTGCGTCTCGAGATCGTCAGGCGTGATCGATGCGAGGAAGCCGACGCGCCCAAAGTTCACGCCGATCGCGGGCACGCCGGTCCCGAGCAGCCCGTCGAGCGTGCGCAGCATCGTCCCGTCGCCGCCGAGCGCGATCGCGATGTCCGCCGTCGCGGGATCGTCGACGAGCTTCACGCCCGCGCGCCCGGCGACAGCTTCGACGCGTGCGACGGCATCGCCGAGCTCGATCCGGCCGTGCGTCGCGACCGCGGCTGTTCTAACGGCGTTTGTCACGATTCGAGCGTATCGACCGGTCGTTTCAGACGCTGCGCGGGCAAAGCCCGCGCAGCTGGTGACGGCATCGCAAGCGATGCCTCAGCCGGCCGCGACAGCTGACTGGATCCGCTCGTCGAGGTCATCGGGAAGCGTCGGGTGGTCGGCCTGCACGAGGTAGAGGAAGAGCTCCCGGTTGCCCTTCGGTCCCGGGAGACCGGAGTCTACGACGCCTGCAACGGTAGCCCCCCATCCGAGAGCGGCCTCCGCAACCTCGCGCACGACGCGTGCGCGCACCGCATCGTCGCGGACGACGCCGCCCTTGCCGACATCCTCGCGTCCGGCCTCGAACTGCGGCTTGACGAGGACGAGCGCCTGCCAGCCGTGCGCGGCGAGCCGAAGCGCCGGCGGCAGCGCGATGCGGACGGAGATGAACGAGACGTCGCAGACGACGCGCTGCGGCGCGAACGGCAGCTCTTCGAGCTCGCGCGCATTTGTGCGCTCGAGCACGGTGACGCGCGGGTCGTTGCGCAGGCGCTGATGGAGTTGCCCGTAGCCGACGTCGAGCGCAATGACTCTGGCCGCTCTGCGCTGCAGTAGGACGTCGGTGAAGCCTCCGGTCGACGCGCCGACGTCGAGACAGTCGAGCCCATGCACGTCGACGCCGAATGCGTCGAGCGCGTGCGCGAGCTTCTCACCCCCGCGAGAGACATACGGCGCGCGGCCCTTTACCTCGAGATCGGCATCCTCGTCGACCTGCTGGCCGGGCTTGTCGTATCCGCGAACGAGCCCCGCCATGACGAGCGCCTGCGCCTGCGTGCGCGATTCAGCCAGCCCGCGTTCGACGAGCAGCACGTCAAGGCGCTTCTTCATCCGCGCATTCTGAACGGCGGCGACCAGGTCGCGACCTGGTCGCGGGACATGTCCTGCAACCTGGTTGCGGGATGTGTCCTTACGGCGAGGAGCAGACCCAGCGGCCCGTGCTCTGGTCGGCCCTCGCCGACGAGCACGAGGTGCCGGGCGCGAGCGGCGCGGCCTTGACGGCCCGCTGTCCGACCGAAAGCAGCGTCCAGCTGACACAGGCACCGCTCGAGACGGCCGTGCACGTCATCGGCACCGAGGCGCCTCCGACCCGAGTGCGTCCGGTTCCGTAAATCACAGAAGGCTGCAACGACGGCACGTGAGCCCTCAGGTGCATGAAGTGCACGAAGCCCCACGTCGCGAGGCCCGCGACGACGATGACGAGTAGCGTGAAGTCGCGAATGCGGCGCGGCGTCGGCGAGACCAGGGTGAAGCCGTCCGCCGCGGTCGTCCATTCCTGGTCACGCCTGCGCACAGGCCAGGCATCGGCCAGAGGCGCCTAAAGGCAACTCCCTCGTTCGGGCTAAACCGTGCGGACGGCGAGCCCGTCGACGATCTCGCGCAGCACCGACGTCTCGGCGGAGACTTCGCCGAGCCGCGCCCGCGCGCGTTCGGCAGCCTCGTCGGCAAGCGCGCGCGCTCCGCCGATGCCGTGCAGGGCGACATAGCCGTCCCCATCGAGGATGTCGTCGACAATCTGGAACAGGAGGCCGAGCTCCTCCGCGAACGCGCGCCACGGCGCCTGATCGGCCTCCGGCAGCTCCGCCGCCCACAGCGCCATCGCGACCGACGCGAAGAACAGCCGCCCCGTCTTCAGCCGATGGACGACGGCGAGATCGGCGCCCGGGACCATCGTGTCGAGGTACTGGCCGCCGATCATGCCGAGGGTCGCCTGCGCGAGCTCGCGCGCGACGTCGGACGACGCGTACGCGCACGCGAGGCGGAACGCTTCCGCCAACAGTGCGTCGCCGGCGAGCACCGCGGTCCCGTCGCCGTAAACGGCCCACACGCTCCGCTTGCCGCGCCGCTCCTCGTCGTTGTCGAGCGACGGCAGGTCGTCGTGGACGAGCGAGAAGTTGTGCACGAGCTCGATCGCGAGCGCGGCGGGCATCACCTGCTCGATCGAGGCGCCGAGCGCCTCGCCTACCGCGAGCGTGAGCACCGGACGCACTCGCTTGCCGCCCATCTCGACGGCGTAGTGCACCGACTCCGACTGGCCGTGCAGCTCAGGCCAGAGCTCGAGGCGGTCGAGCGCTTCGTCGACGAGCGCCTTCAGCTCGTCAGGACTGTGCGCCATCGCCTTCTGCGTCGCGCTTCGCGCGCTCAAGCTCTTCCTCGACCGCCTTCGCGAGCTCGGACAGCACGGAGAGGATCTCGAGCGCACGCTCGGGCGACCCGCCCTCCTGCTGCGCAAGCGCGTCGAGCTCGGCGCGCGCCGCTTCGAGGCGACCGAGCAGCTCCTCGGCCCTGGTGAGCGAGTCCTCCGAGCTCATGACGACGGTGCCTCCTCCCGCACGATCCTGCCAAGGATGCCGTTCACGAGTCTCCCAGCATCGTCGGATGCGAACCGCTTCGCCAACGTGACCGCCTCGTCGATGACGACCTCGATCGGCACCTCGGCGCGGTCGAGCTCTTCGAGCGCGACGCGAAGGACGTTCCGCTCGACGGCGCCGAAGCGATCCGCCGTCCACTCGTCCGCCGCCTCGGTGATGCGCTCGTCAAGCTCCGGCGCGCGCGCCGAGACCGCGTCGACGAGCTGCCGTGTGTAGTCGTCCACCTCGCCTTCGTAGAGCGAGCCGAGCGGCGTGCCCGTGACGTCCCACTGGTAGAGGACGAAGACCGCCGCGCGTCGTGCTTCACGGCGGCTCATTCGAGCTCCTCGATGGAGACGTCGACCGCCGCTTCCACCTCGCACATCGTCCGCAGCGCATCCGCGCCGCGCGCCTGGACGTCGTGTGCGACGTCGGGCAGCACGAGGCCGTACTCGACGGCGAGCTCGAGGCCGACGTGCGCGCAGCCGTCCTCGATCTCGACCGCCACCTTCCGGCGCGGCCGCTTGCGCACGCGCGCGCCGCGCACCGACTCCGCCGCCTGCACGACGATCTGCGCGAGCGCGCCGTCTGTCATTTGCACGCCTGGCGCCACCGTCTTCACGCGGTCACCGCCGCGAGGTTCACTTCGTCGAGGAACGACGTCGAGTACTCGCCGCTGCGGAACGTCTCGCTGTCGATGATCTCGTGGAGCGCATCGCGCGTCGTCGGAACGCCCTCGATCTCGAACTCTTCGAGCGCACGCAGCGCGCGCCGGATCGCGAGCTGGCGGTTGTTGTCACGGACGATGAGCTTCGCGATCAGCGAGTCGTAGTACGGAGGAACCGTCGTCCCCTCCTCGACAAACGTGTCGACCCGCACGCCGGGGCCGAGCGGTGGGCGAAAGCGCTCCAGCCGGCCGGGCGCAGGCGAGAACCCGTTCGCGGGGTCCTCCGCGTTGATGCGCATCTCGATTGCGTGCCCATGGCGCGATGCGCGACCGCCGTGCTCGAGCTGCTCGCCGGCCGCGATGCGGATCTGCGTGCGCACGAGGTCGAGACCGGTGACAAGTTCGGTCACCGGATGCTCCACTTGCAGGCGCGCATTCAGCTCGATGAACGCGAACGAGCCATCAGGGCCGACGAGGAACTCGAACGTCCCCGCGTTGCGATACCCGATGTGGCGGGACGCGCGCTCGGCGGCGTCCTCCATCTTCTCGCGCAACACCGGGTCGAGCGCGGGCGACGGCGATTCCTCGATGAGCTTCTGGTGACGGCGTTGGATCGAGCACTCACGCTCGCCGCACGTCAGCACGGCGCCGTGGTTATCGCACAGCACCTGGATCTCGACGTGGCGCGCCGGGACGATCACCTTCTCGACGTACAGCGTTCCGTCGGAGAAGGCGGCCTGCGCCTCGTTCGCTGCGCGCGGGTACGCGTCCTCGAGCTCGGCGTGCGAGGTGACGAGGCGCATGCCGCGACCACCGCCGCCCGCCGCAGCTTTCAGCAGCACCGGGTAGCCGAACTCGTCCGCGGCGGCGATCGCTTCCGCCATCGTCGTCGAGCCGATCGTCCCCGGCACGAGCGGAACGCCGGCGGCACGCATCTCCGCCTTCGCCTGCACCTTGTCGCCCATGCGCTCCATCACGTCGGCGGGCGGCCCGATGAAGACGAGGTCGTTGTCGTCGCACGCGCGCACGAAGTCGGCCTTCTCGGAGAGGAAACCGTAACCGGGATGCACCGCTTCGCAGCCGGTCGTCGTCGCGGCGGCGATCACCGCGGGAATGTTCAGGTAGCTCTCCGCAGCCGGCGGCGGCCCGATGCGGATCGCGCGGTCGGCGAGCCGAACGTGCAGGGCGTTCTCGTCCGCGGTCGAATACATCGCGACCGCTTCGATCCCGAGCTCGTGCAGCGCACGGATGACGCGCACGGCGATCTCACCGCGATTGGCAACGAGGACGCGTTCGAACACGGCGAAAGTCTATGGTTGCTCGGGCGTCAGCTCGAAGCGGGCGATGATTCCTTCGTCGCCGTCGTCGCCTACGGGTCGCTCGGGATGGCGCGTCGCAACCCATGCGACTCCCCTCTCCGGATAGGCGACCACGTCGGGAAAGCGCTTGCTCGAGATGCCGATGATCCGGGCCGGCTCGTCACCGGGATTGAAGAAGTCGTGCAGGCCGTCCGGCCCCTCGGGAAAGTACAGAACGTCTCCGGGCGCGAGCATCTCCTCGCCCTCCGGCGTGCGAACCGCCGGCGTCCCGGCCAGGACGAAGAACATCTCCTCGACGCCGTAGTGCAGGTGCAGTGCGGTCGTCGGGGCTCCCGGAAGAAGCTCGATGAGTGACGCTCCAAGCTTGTCGGCGTTGAACGGATGACCGAACCACCGCGCTCGGCGATGCTCCTCAGCTTCGTCCCAGGGCTCGTCGTCCAGGAAGTTGAGACGGAGCATCAGACGCGAGGCGGCGCGAGGAGCGGCTCGAGGTCGAAGAGGGGCTGGCCGAACTCGACGGGTTGGCCGTTCTCGACGTGGATGCGGCGGACGACCGCCTCGAGCTCGGCCTTCACCTCGTTCATGAGCTTCATCGCCTCGAGGATGCAGAGCGTCTGTCCAGGCGAGACGACGTCGCCCTCCTCGACGAATGCCGGTGCGCCCGGCTGCGGCGCGCGGTAGAACGTCCCGACCATCGGCGACGCAACGGAGACGACGCCGTCCGACCGCACGCTGGGAGTAGCGGACGGCTCGGGCCGCGCGAGCGGCGCCGCACCGGCGACAGCCTCGGGAACGTCGGTCGTCGAACGGACGGAAACGCGCATGCCTGATTCCTCGACCGTGATCTCGCCGATACCGGTGTCCTGCACGATGCGCACGAGCTCGCGGATGCGTTCCGCGCGTTCCTTGTCGACGCCGGCGAGATCGTCGTCCTCGCGCGTCGTCCGACCGCGGATGCCGAGCAGCAGCCGCTCGGCCTCCTCGCCGAACAGTCCGAGCAGGAGCAGCTCCTCCTCGCTCGCCGCCATGCCCTCCGCTTCAGCGCGCACCTGGGAGAGCGGCGGCGCTGCGTCTTCCTGCGACTCGGGGTCGGCGGTGAGCTCGACCGCGCGCTGCACAGCCGGGTCGATCGGCCCCGGCGGCGTCCCCCAACTCCCGCTGACGAGGCTGCGCACCTCGTCGACGATCGTGAGGTAGCGGCTCGCGGAGAGAACGTTCAGGAGCGCCTGCGATGCGAGCACCTGTCCGATTGGCGCCGCGAGCGGCGGCCACCCGACCTCCGCGCGAATCTTGTCGAGCTCTTCGAGAACGTCCTCGAGGCGGTCGCCCATGCCTTGCGCGCGCAGCGTGGCGTCGAGACCCGCGACGAGGCCGGCGGGAACGTCGTGCTGCGCCGCGCGCACGGCAATGCGCGGCGCGAGCGGCGCGACCGGTTCGTCGCCGATGTGCTCGTCGACGATGTCGGACGCTTCCCACAGCGCAGAGACGTCGATGCCGGGGTCAAGTCCCATGCCGGCGAGCGCTTCCGCGAGCGCCTCGCCCGAGACGCGATGCAGCGTGAGCGCGAGCGGATAGATCGCGCACGCGATCAGCTGTGCGCCGGCCTGCGCCGCGGCGAGCGTCGTTGCGAGTGCGGAGCCGCCCGCGCCCTGCACGTAGATGCCCACGGGCAGGCCACTCGCCTCCGCAAGCGCGGGCACGAGCTCTGCGGCGCGATGCGGGAGGAGCGAACCGGTCGGGTCGTGCAGGAGCACGCGCACGGCGCCGAGCTCAGGGAGCATACGCGCCCGCTCGATGAGCGTGTCAATCTCGCCGGTTCGGCCGGGGCTGTAGACGAGGCCCGCTTCGAAGTCGCGTTCGGCGGCGACGATCGCCTCGGCCGCCTCGCGCAAATTGGAGACGTCGTTCAGCGGATCGTGCAGACGGAAGACGTCGATGCCGTTCTCTGCGGCGGACGCGACGAAGCGCCGCGCGAAGTCGGCGTCGACCGGCCGCTCGCCGACGAGGAACCGTCCGCGCAGGGCGAGGCCGAGCGGCGTCTTGACACGCGCGCGCAATGCGCGGATGCGCTCCCACGGGCTCTCGATGCCGCGCTTGACCGCTGACTCGAAGCAGCCGCCGCCCGAGACCTCGAGATAGGCGAACCCGGCCCCGTCGAGGAGCTCGGCGAGCAGGAGCTGGTCGCCCGTCGGCATCCGGCCGGCGAGCGGGTCCTGACCGAGCAAGCGCAGCGTGGTATCGGCAAGCGTCGGCACGGGCGGGACCTTACCGCCAGTATTCGAGCATGCACGCCATGCCGCCGCGCGCTGCGCTCGTTCCGAATGCGATTGCGTTTCGCGATCCCAGCCGCGGACTGCTCGGCACGGGCCGTAGCGGATCAAGATCGGGGACCATCTCGCTAACGACCGACGGCGGCCGTACCTGGAAGGTTGCGTTGCGCACGCCGCGGCCGGTCGTCTGGGTCGGCTGGAACGGCAGGTTCCTTTCTGCCCGCTACGACGACGGCGAGAACCTCCAGAGCACGAACGGTGGCAGCACGTGGACGCCGTTCGCAATGAGCTACGGACAGTTCAACGTCGGCTGTCCACTCGGGTGGCAGCAGATGCAGAACAACTCACTGACCGGCGACTGGTCGCTGTGCACGAATGAACCGGGCGCAGGCAATCAGGGCAAGTCGGTCTACGCGTTCAAGCCGCACGGCTGGACGCGCGTCGCGTACACGCCGTTCCCGTACGGCCACGGCGGCTACGGCGGCATCGCCGTTCCCGGTTACCCGGAGGGGATCGCGATGGCTGCCGATGGCTTCGGCCTGATCTGGGAGTGGCGCGGCACGTTGTACGTCACGCGCGACGGCGGTTCGCACTGGGTCGGTCTGCCCAAGGTCGCGCAGCCGGAGATCGACTTCGGCATGTCGGCGTACGCGTTGCCGAAGGGCGTCGGCTTCGTGATCCTTGCCTCTGGCGGAACCGAGAAGCGGCGGCTCGTGGCTACGACCGACGGCGGCCGCAGCTGGCGCGTCGTGCACTCCTGGAGCTAGAGGGCGTCGACGACCGCGCCGATCACGGTCAGCGCGACGGCTGCGGTGACGAACACTGAGCCCTCCGGCAGCGGACGTGCAGTGCGGCGCCAGAGCGCCTTGCGTCCTGCGATGACCATCGAGAGCAGATAGAACGCGGCGGCGATCCAGAACGCGGTCGCTATTGCGCGGCTCGTCGTCGTCCCGCCTGCGATCGCTTTGTAAAACGCTCCCCCGACGACGGCAGGCACAGCGGCGACGAGCGTGAGGATCGCGGCGTCGCGCGCGCTATGCACGGGAGATGTAGCGCTTCTCGCGGGGGTCGACCTTCAAGCGGTCACCCACGTTCACGAAGAGCGGCACCTGCACGACCGCGCCCGTCTCGAGCGTCGCCGGCTTCGTCACGTTCGACACCGTGTCGCCCTTCACGCCCGGCTCGGTCTCGACGACGGAGAGCTCGACCGACGCCGGCAGCTGTACGCCCGACGGCTTGCCGTTGACTGCGAGCACCTGCACCGTCGCGTTCGGCTGCATGAACGGGAGCTCTTCCTCGAGGTCGCCGTGCGGGACGGCGAACTGCTCGTAGCTCTCCGAATCCATGAAGTGCACGTCGGTGCCGTCGTCATACAAGTACTGGACGTTCTTCACCTCGGTGTGCACGCGCGGGAACTTCTCACCGGCACGGAACGTGCGGTCGACGACGGCGCCCGCGTCGAGGCTCTTGAGCTTCGTCCGCACGAATGCGCCGCCCTTGCCCGGCTTCACGTGCTGGAACTCGACGATGCGCCAGACGCGTCCGTCGAGCTCGATGTGCATGCCGTTCTTGAAGCTGTTCGTGTCGACCGTGTCAGCCATGCAGGCGCGGCAATATACCCGTATGGGTGCGCGAATCCGCCGGGCGTTCCGTCACATGCTGCACTTTGTTTCGCAGTGGCTCTTGGGCTCGCTCTGATCGCTCCGCTGATGCTGACGTCGGAGACCTACGTCGGAACCAGTCTCGGCGGGTATCAATCTCCACTCGATCCGTCAGGAGGCGCGGAGATGGATGCAGTCCTTCTTGCGGCTTCGGTCGTCCTTCTCGGGCTCGCGTTCGGGCTGTACGTTCTGAGCGGACTCGTCGGCTAACCGACCTCGGTCCACTCTTTCTTGAAGCCGGTGAGATCTTCGATGCCATCGGCGGTGACGACGACGTCGTTCTCGATGCGCACGCCGAACTCGCCGGACACGTAGATACCAGGCTCGACGGTGACGACGTTGCCGGGCGCGAGCACGTCCGTCGTCTCCGTCGACATGCGCGGGAGCTCGTGCACGTCGAGGCCGAGTCCGTGCCCGAGGCCGTGACCGAACAAGCCCGCAAACTCGGTGTCGTCTACGACGCGGCGCGCGACCGCATCCGCCTCGATCCCAGGTAGTCCGGCACGGATCGCACCGAGGGCAGCTTCTTGCGCGGCGAGCACGATCTCGTAGACCTCCCTCGCCTTCCCGTTCACCGAACCGGCGGCGAACGTGCGCGTGCAGTCGGACGTGTAGCCATCGACGGTGCAGCCGGTGTCGATGACGACCATGTCGCCCGCTGCAATCTTCTTGTCACCCGCGCGCGCGTGCGGCCGCGAGCCGGTCGGGCCGGAGCCGACGATCGACTCGAACGACGGGCTCGCCGCGCCTTCCTCGTGATAGAGCCGCGCGATGTCCCACTCGACGTCGCGCTCGGTTCGCCCGACGAACTGCACCTCCGTGGAGAGGCGCTCGAACATCCGGTCCGTGATCTCGCAGGCGCGCCGGATCGCCGCCAGTTCGGCGTCGTCCTTGACCGCGCGCAGCTTCTCGACGACGCCTTCGGTGGGCACAGCGTCTTGGAGGCGGCGCGCCTGCGCGTACGAGAGCGTCGTTGCCTCGAAGCCGATTGGCCCGGAGATGAGCTCGCCGAGATGGCCGATCACGTCGCGGCGGGACTCCGTCACCTCGACTCCTTCTACCGCGCGCGCGGCGTCGATGTAGCGAAAGTCGGTGAAGAGCCGTACGCGCTCGGGCTCGACGAGCAGCATCGTGTTCGAGCTCGAGAATCCGGTGAGATAGAAGACGTTCGTCGGATGCGACACGAGCAGCGGCTGCTCGAGCTCTTCGCGCAGGCGAGCGATCCGTTCGTTCACGAGTTGTGCTCCTTCAGATATTGGAGTGCATGACGGTATCCGTCCGGGCCTTCGCCGATGAAGCGCGCCGCGACGACGTCGGAGATGACGGACTTACGCCGCCACTCCTCGCGCTGGTCGACGTTCGAGAGATGCACTTCGACGACGGGAACGCTCAGCGGCTCGAGCGCGTCGTGGATCGACCACGCGTAGTGCGACCACGCGCCGGGGTTCACGATCATCCCGTCGGTGTTGTCGTACGCGTCGTGGCACCACTTGATGAACTCGCCTTCGCTGTTCGTCTGACGGCATTGCACGGTTAGCTCGAGCTCGCGAGCCCAGCCGTAGATGCGGCTCTCGAGCTCGGCGATTGTGAGCCCGCCGTAAACGGCCGGATCGCGGCGCCCAAGCATGTTCAAGTTCACGCCGTTCAAGACGATGATCCTCACGCGATCAACCTATCCAGTTCGCGGCGGACGTCTTCAGCTGGAACCTCGATGTCGTAGCCATCAAGGAGGACGAGACGCAACGCGCCCTTCTTGTCTCGGAGCAGCGCTTCCCAGGCGCGGTCGCGGTCGACACGCACAGGCTTCGGCTGTAGCAGCTCCTCGACGACATCTGTCTCGCGCCCCGAGAGCCGGAGCGCGGCGACAAGGCCTAACGCGACGGCCTGCCCGTGCGTCACGCCCTCGTACCCGGCGGCCGCTTCGAGTGCGTGCGCGAATGTGTGGCCGAGGTTGAGCATCTTCCGCTCTCCGCGGTCATGGGGATCGCGGAGACAAATCGCAGCCTTGAAGGCGGCGCAACGCCGGACGAGCTCGTCGTCGGGCAGCTCCCAGAGCGGCTCGCCCGCGAGGAGCCCCGTCTTCACGACCTCGCTCATCCCCTCGCGGCGCTGCGCGTCGGAGAGCGTCTCGAGGAGCGCGGGATCGATCACGGTTGCGACCGGCCAGTGGAACGCGCCGACGAGGTTCTTGCCCTGCGGCAGGTCGATCGCAGTCTTGCCGCCGATTGCCGCGTCCACCTGCGCGACGAGGCTCGTCGCGACTGGGACCCACGGGATGCCGCGGAGATACGCGGCGGCAGCGAACCCCGCTGCGTCGGTCGTGCATCCGCCGCCGAGCGCGACGATCGTGCCCGCGCGGTCGAGGCGTAGCTCCTGCCACAGGCGGTCGACAGCGGCGAGCGTCTTCGCTTCTTCGCCGAGCGGCAGCTCATGCGTCTCGGCGAGCCGCCCGCGGAGCGCGAGCTGCGCGTCGGCGCCGTGGATGCCGGCGACGTGAGGGTCGGAGACGAGCGCGACCGGTCCATCGCCGGGAACGAGCTCGTGAAGTCGTTGCAGCGCGCCACGCTCGACGTGCACGCCAGCAGCGGCGAGGGCGACGTCGTCGACGTCACGTGCGACGACATCGGCGACCTCGGCGTAGAGCTTCCTGCGCTCCTCGTACAGACGCCGGAACTCCACTTCGTCCTGCGCGAGCGGACGGTCGCTCCCGCGCACGCGCTCCCAACATGTGTCCACGTCGACGTCGAGCCACACGGTCAGCGTGTCCTCGAGCACGTCACGTACCGCCGGCGTCGTTACTGCCCCGCCGCCGAGCGCGAGCACGATCGCTCGCTCCTCGATCGCGCGGAACGCAGCCTCGCCGTCTTCACGGAAGATCTCCGAGATCGGCTTGCCCGCCGCCGACTCGACGAGATCGTCGGAGTCGACGCCCCCGATAGCGCGGGCCGCAGTCGTCTTGCCTGCTCCCATGAAGCCCACGACCGCGATGCGCTTCTTCAGCTGATCCGCTCCACGTACGCCCGCCATGCGCCAACGAAGTCGTCGAGCGCGTCGCCGCCGAACTTCTCGCGCGCCGCACGCGCAAGCTCCCACGCGACGGCGGCCTCAGCGACGACCGCGAGCGCCTCGACCGCCGACACGTCGCTGCGCTCGACGAGCGCCTGCGCGGGCTCGCCCGTCTGCAGATCAACGGACGCGAGCGGCCTCATGAGCGTCGGCAGCGGCTTCATTGCCGCGCGTACGACGATCTCCTCGCCGTTCGACACGCCCGCCTCGATCCCCCCTGCGCGGTTTGTCGTGCGGCGCTTGTCGGGGCCGATCTCGTCGTGCGCTTGCGATCCATGCAGCTGCGCGAGCGCAAAACCGTCGCCGATCTCCACGCCCTTCACTGCCTGAATGCCCATCAGTGCTGCGGCGATCCGCGCGTCGAGGCGATCCTCTTTGCGCGCGTACGAGCCGAGACCGGGGGGAACGCCGGTCGCGCGCACCTCGACGATGCCGCCGAGCGTGTCGCGGTCCTTACGCGCTGCGTCGATCGCCGCCTCGTCGACGTCGGTCGAACCCGCGACCGCAACGCCGATGTGCGCGAGCAGCGCCTTCGCGACCGCGCCCGCCGCGACGTGCACGGCGGTATGGCGCGCGGACGCGCGCTCGAGCGCGTCGCGCACGTCGCTGTGCCCGAACTTCTGCACGCCGGCGAGATCGGCATGGCCGGGACGCGGCAGGGTGACTTCCTTTGTGCCCTTGCCCTCCGGCTCGCCCTCGGGCGGCCACGGACTCATCCCCCACTTCCAGTTCTCGTGGTCGCGGTTCCGGACGACGAGCGCGAGCGGCGTGCCAAGCGTGCGCCCGTGTCGCAGGCCAGCTAGCACTTCGACCTGGTCGGTCTCGATCTTCTGCCGCGGCGAGCGGCCGTAGCCCTGCTGGCGGCGACGCAGGTCGGCGTCGATCGCCGCCTTGTCGAGCACGAGCCCGGCGGGCAGGCCGGAGACGATCGCGACGAGCGCCGGCCCGTGCGACTCGCCCGCGCTCGCGAGCTCGAGATTCATGCAGGCAAGCCTAGTGCCCTGCGCATCACGTCAACCGGCGCGGAGAGGCCGGTCCAGAGCTCGAAGCTCGCGGCGCCCTGCGCGACGAGCACCTCGAGCCCATCGAGCACGGTCGCGCCCGCCGCCGCTGCAGCCTCCGCAGTCGCCGTCCGTGGATACGGGAGGTCGATGAGCGTCTGACCCGCTTCAAGCTCGAAGAGAACCTCATCACGCACCGGCGTCGCATGGACGACAAGATCTGCGCCGCGCACGTCAGGAGGCCAATTACCTCGACGCGAAAAGACGCGGGCCCCAGGCAACGAAATCTCGAATGCCAGCGCCGCGCCCCCGGCGCCCACGATCACCGGCTCGTAACCGACTGTTAGGCCAATCAAGATCGCCGTGTCGGTCGAATAGCCGACGCCGGCGGCAATCGTGTTCACCGACTCGAGCTCGCTGCCGAGGATGCGCGCGACGTCCTTCTTGTACGGCGCAGTGACGTTCGCGTTTTCGAACGTCTGCACCGCTGCCTCGAGATCGTCCGGCAAGACGTCGTGCGCGAGGTACGCCCAGTCGAGCCCGCGCGCCGCGAATGCGGCGTTCTGCATCCGCGGCGAAAGCGAATGCTCGACCGGATGGCCGAGCAGCGCGACGAGCCTAGTACCCGTAGAGATGCTCATGGTTCACGAAGTCGTTGAAGCTCGCCGTGAAGTAGTGATGCCTCTTGTCCGGCTTACGGACGAAGTAGAGATAGTCGACTCGAGCCGGATGCGCAGCCGCCTGCATCGACGCAAGCCCGGGGTTCGCAATCGGCGTCGGCGGAAGCCCCGGATCCAGCCGCGTGTTGTACGGGTTTTTGCTGCTGAGGTCCGATTGCGTCAGCGGTTGCGTCCCCGGTACGCCGAGCCCGTAACGGATAGTCGCGTCGATGCCGATAGGCATGTGCGCGTGCAGCCGGTTGTAGATGACCGCGGCGATGAGCTTGCGCTCGCTCGGTACGACCGCTTCCTTCTCGATCATCGATGCGATCGTGAGGACGTCGTACGCCGTCAAGTGCTTCGAGCGTGCGTACGCGAGGTTCACGTGCTGCCAGTTCACAGCGAACGCCTGCAGCTGTGCGTGCACGAGCTGCGCCGACGTCGTCTGCGGAAGAAAGTCGTACGTCGCCGGGAAAAGGAAGCCTTCCAGCAACAACCGCTTCGTCCCGAATCCGCGCACACGGTGGTAGCCGGTAGCGGCGAGATACGTCTTCGCCGAGAGGTGCGGCCGGCCGCGATGCTCCTTCGCGGCGATCTTCGCGACGTCGTGCACGCGCACCGCCATATGGCTCCCCGTGAAGCCTTCGGGGAAGACGATGCGGAACGGCTTCGGCGGCGGCGGAGCCGTCGTCGTCGCCGGAGCCTTCGAGCCGCAGCCCACAAGGGCGACGACGAGAACTAGCGCCCCGAGGCCGCGGACCACTCGAGGTAACTGGAGAGGAGATGGGCCGCCGCGCGTGCATCTTCCGCGGTGTCGGACGGCGTCTGCTGAGCGAGGTCGGTCGTGAACCGTTCGTCGAAGAGGACGACGGGCACGTCGACCGCCTTGCGCAGCTTTGCGGCGAAGCGCTCGGTCACGCGCGCCTGCTCGCCGCGGTCGCCGCGCAGCGTCAACGGATGGCCGACGACGATCTCGGCCACCTGCTGGTCGCGGGCAATGGTTGCGATCTCGTCGATGTCGGCGCGCTGCACGACGCAAAGTGGCCGCGCAATCGCACCGGTCGGGTCGCTCACCGCAACGCCCGTGCGCGCGGAGCCGAAATCGAGTGCGAGCACCTTCATGCGAACGCTTGCTTACCCGCCGCGATCGCGTCCTGAATCGCGTCGAGCTTGCTTCCCCCCGCCTGCGCCAGCGTCGTCTTGCCACCGCCGCGCCCGCCCACGATCTCGCCCATCTCGTTCGCGAGCGCTGCCGCGTCGACGCCGATGCTCTCGGCGAGATTCACGACGATGTGGACGCGGCCGTCGGTGATCGAGGCGACGATGGCGCCGTCCGCCTTTTCCTGCTGGCGGATGCGGTCGGAGAGGTCGCGCAGCGGCCCGGGCCGGAGGTCAGCCGTCTCGGCGAAGACGACGCCGTCGATGCGATCCGTGATCGCGTACTGCGCCGCCGCCTCCGGCTTCTTCGCCGTCTTCCGCCCGCGCTCGAGCTCGCCGCGCAGCGTGTCGGCCTCCCGCGCGCGCTCGTGCAGTAGGGCGAACGCCTCGCCCGCAGTCACCGCCTCGATCCGGCGCGAGCCGGCGCCGACGGAGGCCTCGCCGAGGATGACGAACGGCCCGATCTCCGCTGTCGAGCGCACGTGCGTGCCGCCGCAGAGCTCGACCGACCAGCCGTCGATGTCGACGACGCGGACGATGTCGCCGTACTTCTCGCCGAAGAGCATCATCGCGCCGAGCTTGCGCGCCTCGTCGATCGGCGTCTCGAAGATGCGCACCGGCAGGTTCGCGAACACGCGCTCGTTCACCCGCCGTTCGACATCCGCCCGCTCGTCGGCAGTGAGCGCCTGCGGATGCGTGAAGTCGAAGCGCAACTTGTCCGGACGCACGGCGGAGCCCGCCTGCTTGACGTGCTCGCCGAGCACCTCGCGCAGGCACTCGTGCAGGAGGTGCATCGCGGTGTGGTTCGCCATCGTCGGGAAGCGAACGTTCCACGGCACGACCGCCTTCACGCGATCACCTTCGGCAAAGCTTTCGCCGCGGAAGACGAGCTCCTGGTCGCCGCCTTCGAGCCGCACCGCCTCGACAAGGTCGGCGCGCGCGCCGTTCTCCTTCTCGATCGTTCCCGTGTCTGACACCTGCCCGCCGCCGGCGGGATAGAACGGCGACTGCTCGAGCTTCACCTGAAAGAGACCGTCGCCGAGATCGGCGTACGCGAGGATCGCGGTGAGCACTTCCGTGCGCTCGTAACCGACGAACTCCGTCTTCGGCGCGCCGGGGAAACGCACGTCGAC
>DASSXM010000103.1:0-22974 GCA_035703805.1 Gaiellaceae bacterium
GGGCCCGCGGATCCAGATGTGGCCGTTGCGATCCTCCTTCACCGTCTCCCCTGGCAGGCCGATCAGGCGCTTGACGAACGTCTCGCCCTCGTTGACGCTGCAGGCATTCGCAGCTCGCTTGGGCGTCGTGAAGACGATCACGTCGCCCCGCGACGGATTCGAGAAGTCGAGGCAGATCCGGCAGGCGAGGACGCGATCGCTCGAGTCGCCGAGACAGCCCGTGGCCGGTTTCGCGCAGTTGAGGTAGGGCTCCATCGACGAGGACGGGATGCGGTACGGGTTGACGACCCAGGCCTTCAGCGCGAGGACGATGAGAACCGCCCCGACGATCGTCAGGATCCAATCGAGAAAGACGCGCGTGCCGCGGGAGAGCCCGGGAAACAGCTTGGCGAGCGGATCGTGCGAGCGATTCCTGTCCCCGGCGGGAGCGCTCTCGGCCGCGTCCGGCGAGCCGAAGCCGTAGTCCGTACGCTCGGACGGCGTCGAGCCGGCGGTGGGCCACGCCGGGTAATTCCCCCAGCCGTAGTCGTCCGCGTCGGGCTCGACCGGCGCCGGCGGCAGCTCGGCCTGCGGCTCGTCGTCCTCCTCTTTCGGAGGACCCCACGGATCCCAGCCGCTCAAATCTCGATCCCCACGACGTTTTCCCGGCGCCATGCCTCGATCCGCGCATGATCGCCGGAGAGGAGCACGTCGGGCACGCTCCAGCCGCGGAACTCCGCCGGGCGCGTGTAGTGCGGGTACTCGAGACCGCCGCCCAGCTCGGTCGAGAAGCTCTCGAGCTCACCGGATCCCTCGGCGAGCGCGCCCGGCAGGCGGCGCGCGACGGCGTCGAGGACGAGCATCGCGGGCAGGTCGCCGTTCGAGAGGACGTACGGGCCGATCGAGATCGCATCGGACGAGAGCTCCTCGACGATGCGGTTGTCGAAGCCTTCGAACCGTGCGGACAGGAGGGTGAGCTCGGGTAGCTGGGCGAGCTCTTCGACGATCGCCTGCGTGAGCGGACGGCCTTGCGGCGTGAGCGCGACGACCGGATGGGACGGCGCGCCGCCGTACGCGGCGTCGAGCGCGGCCGCGACGACGTCGACGCGCAGCACCATGCCGGCGCCGCCGCCGTACGGCTCGTCGTCGACCTGGCCTGCGCGCAGCGGCGTCGTGTCGCGGTAGTTGAAGAGACGGAGATCGAGCTCGCTTCCGAGCACGGCCGCGATCGGCCGCTGCTCGGTGAGCCACGAGAACGCATGCGGAACGAGTGTGAAGACGTCGATTCTCATTCGGGTTCAGCGAAGCCTGGTGCCACCACGATTCGCCTGCCCTCGAGGTCGACTTGCCGCACGCAGGCCTCGACGAGCGGCAGAGAAGCACCCGAGTCGAGCTCGAGCACGTCGTTGGCAGGGTAGTCGAGGACGTCGGCGACGTGGCCGAGAAGCCGCCCGCCTTCCTCTTCGACTGCGAGGCCGACGAGCTGGAACGTGTAGTACTCGCCTTCGCCGAGCGGCGGCAGCGACTCGCGCGGGACCGCGAGCGTCGCGCCGCGCGCGACGCGCCGGTCGAGCCGGATCACGGGCCGGTTGCCGGCGCCGCGTTTCGAGGTGACGATCTTCGCCGGCTCACTTTCGACGAAGAGCGTCGCGCCGCGTGCGAATGTCTCCGCCCGCTCGCTCGGGCCTTCGACGAAGAACGAGCCGTCGAGCCCGTGCGGCCGGCCGACGCGGCCGACCGGGACGAGCTCAGCTTCGGACTTCATGCGGCGCGCAGTACGCGAGCCATTCCTCGCGATTCATCTCCGGCGCCTGCATGCCCGCGTACTGCGTGCGGCGTGGCTCGAGGTCGAGCGTCCAGAACGCGCCGGCCTCGTCGCCGTACGGCCGGCCGACGCTGCCGGAGTTGACGACACGCTTGCCGGCGATCATGCGGTCGAACTGCATGTGCGTGTGGCCGCACACGACGACGTCGGCGTCGACGTTCTCGAACAGGAACGCGATCTGCTCATCCGGCGTCTGCTCGGTGAAGATGTCGATGTCGTTGCGCGGCGACGCGTGGCAATAGAGTGTGCGGCCGATCTGCAACGTCGGAGGCAGTGCGAGGAGAAACGCAGTCTGCTCCTCGGTCAACGCAGCACGCGTCGCGTCGAGCGCGCCGGGCGGAGCGAGGCCGGGCTCGTTCGGATCGAGCTCGCGGTCTGTGTTGCCGCGAAGCCAACTCACACGCGCGCCTGATCCGCGCAGCAGCTCGAGCGTCTCGGATGGCTGCGGGCCTCCGGCGACGACGTCGCCGCCGATCACGATCGTCGCGTCGTCCGGGACCTCGTCGAGCACGGCCTCGAGCGCGGCGAGGTTGCCGTGGATGTCGTAGAGGGTGGCGATCAACCGACGATCTCGAGCTGCAACCGGCGTCCGGCGTGCGGGCCGCCGGCCCGCACGATCGTGCGCAGAGCGCGGGCGAGCCTGCCCTGGCGGCCGATCACCTTGCCGACGTCGCCCTCGGCGACGTGCAGACGGAGGACGAGCGACCCGTCGTCGCCTTCGACCTCCTCGACCCGCACGGCGGCCGGCTCGTCGACGAGCCGCCGCGCGAGCTCCGCGAGGAGCTCGCCCATCGCTACGAGATGCCCTTCGCCTTCAGGAGCTTCGCGACCGGCGCGGTCGGCAGTGCGCCCTTCTCGAGCCAGCCCTTCACCTTCGCCTCGTCGAACTCGATGAGCGACGGATCGGCCTGCGGGTTGTAGCGCCCGACGATCTCGATGAACTTCCCGTCGCGCGGCGACCGTGTGTCGGCGGCAACGACGCGGTAGATCGGGTTCTTCTTCGAACCGACCCGCGTCAACCTCAACTTCACTGACATGAACTCACCTTTTCGCTTTCTTGCGTCGCTTGCTCTTCGACCTTCTCGGCGGCGCCGGAGCGCCGGGGAACTGCGGCATCTTGCCTGAACCCATCGCCTTCATCATCTTCGCCATCTGTTTCCGGGCCTCCAGGAGCTGATTCACCTGGGTCACGGAGGTGCCGCTGCCGGCCGCGATCCGCTTGCGCCGGGAGCCGTCGATGAGGTGCGGGACGCGCCGTTCCTGCGGCGTCATCGAGAGGATGATCGCCTCGACGCGGCCGAGCTCCTTGTCGTCGACCTCGCCCACGTCGGGCAGCCCGGGGACGAGTTTGAGAATCCCCTGGAGCGGCCCCATGCGGCGCAGCATCACCTGCGCCTTGAGGAAGTCCTCGAAGCTGAACTCGCCCTGCATCATGCGGCGCTCCATCTGCGCCTTGTCGTCCTCGCTCACCGCCGCTTCCGCGCGCTCGATGAGGGTGAGCACGTCGCCCATGCCGAGGATGCGCGACGCCATGCGCTCCGGGTGGAACCACTCGAGCGCGTCGAGCTGCTCACCGACGGAAGCGAGCTTGATCGGCTTGCCGGTGACTGCCTTCACGGAGAGCGCTGCGCCGCCGCGCGCGTCGCCGTCGAGCTTCGTCAGCAGGACGCCGTCGAAGTCGATGCGCCGCTGAAATGCCTGCGCGACGTTCACCGCCTCTTGCCCGGTCATCGCGTCGAGCACGAGCAGGACGTTCGTCGGATTCGCCTCGGCACGGACTGCGGCCAGCTCTGCCATGAGCGGCTCGTCGATCTGCAGGCGGCCGGCGGTGTCGAGGACGATCACGTCGCGACCGTCGTGTGTCGCGCGTGCGATGCCCTCGCGCACGGCTTTCACAGGATCGCCCCGCTCGTCAGCGTAGACGGGAACGTCGATCTGCGCACCGAGCTGCACGAGCTGGTCGATCGCGGCGGGACGCTGCAGGTCGGCGGCGACGAGCGCCGGCTTCTTCCCGTCGTTCTTCAGGAGCAGCGCGAGCTTGCCGGCGGCGGTCGTCTTCCCCGAGCCCTGCAGGCCCGCGAGGAGAATCGTCGTCGGCGGCCGCTGCGCGAACTCGAGCTTCGACGGGCCTTCGCCCATGAGCGCGGTGAGCTCCTCGTGGACGACCTTCACGACCTGCTGGCCCGGCGTCAGGCTCTTCTGGACGTCTGCGCCTTGGGCCCGCTCGCGCACGCGCGCGACGAAGTCGCGGACGACGTCGAGGTTGACGTCGGCCTCGAGCAGCGCGAGCCGGACCTCGCGCATCGCGCGCGAGATCGCCTCGTCGTCGAGGGTGCCGCGCTTGCGGAGATCGCCCAGGGCGCGCTGGAGCGTGTCGGAAAGGGCCTCGAACATCGCCGAGGGAGGGTACCCGGCTCCGGCGTTTGCGCCATTTCGCACGCGGAGGGACACTGTCCATATGGCCTCCGCAGACGCCGTCACGCGGAAGACCGTCACTGTGCTCTTCTGCGATCTCGCCGAGTCGACGCAGCTCGGCGAGCGCCTCGATCCCGAAACCCTTCGCGCCCTCCTCACGCGCTGGCACGAAGCGATGCGTAACGCGATCGAACGCCACGAGGGCACGGTCGAAAAATTCATCGGCGACGCCGTAATGGCCGTCTTCGGGGTGCCGCACGTGCACGAGGACGATGCGTTGCGCGCTGTGCTCGCCGCAGTCGAGATGCATGAAGCGGTGACCGCGCTCGGACTACGTGTCCGCATCGGTGTCAACACCGGGGAGGTCGTCGCGGGCGGCGAGACCCTTGTCATGGGCGATGCAGTCAACACTGCGAAGCGGTTGGAAGAGGCCGCGCAGACGGGCGAGATCCTCATCGGGGCGGCGACGCGGCGGCTGGTGGCGAATGCTGCGGAGCTCGAGCCCGCGGGCGAGGTCGCGGCGCGCGGGAAGAGCGCGCCGGTCGAGGCATGGCGGTTGCTCGGGGTCCTCGCCGGCCGGACACCCTACGCCCGCCGCCTCGATGCGCCGCTCGTCGGCCGCGCGGACGAGCTCGCATTCCTGCATCGCGAGCTCTTGGCGGCAGAGCGAGAACGCGCCTGCAGGCTCGTCACGCTGTACGGCGCCGCCGGAGTGGGCAAGTCTCGCCTCGCGACCGAGCTTGTCGCAGGCGTGCGTGACCGGGCGGCCGTCGTGAGCGCGCGCTGCCTCCCCTACGGCGACGGAATCACCTTCTTGCCGCTCACCGAGCTCATCCAGTCCGCCGGAGGGGACGACGCGGTCGCCGCCGCCGTCGCAAGCGAGCCGGACGGCGAGCTCATCCTCGACCGAATCCGCGCCGTCGGCTCGAGCGAAGAAACGTTCTGGGCGACGCGCCGCCTGCTCGAGACGCTCGCGCGCGAGCGGCCACTCCTCGTCTGCATCGAAGACGTCCACTGGGCCGAGCCCACGTTCCTCGACCTCCTCGAGTACTGCGCGGCATGGAGCAGCGATGCAGCGATCCTCCTGCTCTGCCTCGCGCGGCCCGAGCTGCTCGAGGTTCGGCCTCGCTGGGGCGGCGCAGCGCTGGCGCTCGAGCCGCTCACGGCAGCCGAGTCGGAGCAGTTGCTCGACGAGCTCGCCGCCGAGTGGCCCGTAGCGCCGGGCTCTCTGGCGAAGATCGCCGACGCCGCCGAGGGAAATCCACTCTTCCTCGAGCAAATGGTCGCGATGCTTGCCGAAGACGACGCATCGGGCGACGTGCCGCCGACGATCCAGGCATTGCTCGCGGCGCGGCTCGACCGGCTCGATCCTGCCGAGCGAGCGGTGCTCGAGCGCGCCGCGGTCGTCGGCAAGGAGTTTTGGCGCAGCGCAGTCGTCCACCTCTCGCCCCAAGACGAGCGCGGAACCGTTGGACAATCGCTCCTTGCACTCGCGCGCAAGGAGTTCGTACGTCCAGAGCAATCGACGTTTCTCGGCGACGACGGTTTTCGGTTTCGCCATGCACTCATCCGCGATGCAGCGTACGCAGAGATCCCGAAGCGCCTCCGCGCTGAGCTGCATGAGGCGTTCGCCGCCTGGCTCGAACCCCGCAACGGGGCGCCGGAGCTAGTCGGCTATCACCTCGAACAGGCGTATCTCTGCGGGCTCGAACTGGGCGAGCCCGACGCTGCGCTCGCGGAGCGCGCCGGAACTCTTCTTGCTCACGCGGGCGAGCAGGCATACGGACGCGACGATGTCGCCGCCGCCGAGAATCTGTTCAGTCGGGCGGTCGGCCTCCTCGATCGTGAGTCGGCGACTCGCATCGTGACGATGGTCCTGCTCGGCAGCACGCTCATAACTGCGGGCGACTTCGCGCGTGCACGTACCGTGCTCGAAGAGGCACACGGTTTGGCGCGCGCCGTCGGAGATACCCGCCTCGAAGTTCGCGCGGAAATCGAGCTCGCGTTCGTCGCGATGTTCACGACGGCGACGACGCTCGGTGATGACCTCGTCGTAACGGCGGAGCGTGCGATCGTGACGCTGACCGAGCTGGGCGACGACGCCGGTCTCGCGCGCGCATGGCGGCTACTGAGCGAGGCGCATGTGCTCGCATGCCGCTGGGCCGACCGAGGGATGGCGCTCGAGCGCGCAATCGAATATGCGCGCAAAGCCGGCGACCGGCGACAGGAGTCGAGCCTCGTCGCCCTCCTCGCGCAGGCGCTCCACTACGGCCCGACACCGGTTGATGCAGCCATCGTCCGCTGCGAGCAGCTCCTCGCCGAGGCCGGAGAGGAACGCGCACTCGCCGCCGCGCTCATGAGCACGCTCGGTGGCCTCTATGCGATGCGAGGGGAACCCGAGCGGGCACGCGCGCTGTGGGCGGTCGCACGCGACCTGTACGAGAAGCTCGGGCTACAGCATCGCCGCGCGGCGCGGTCGCTCGTCGCGGCGACGATCGAGCTGCTCGCATCCGATCCCGCCGCCGCGGAGCGCGAGCTGCGCATCGGCTATGACACCTTCGCCGCCATGGGAGAGACGTATGTCCGGTCGACGCTCGCCGCATACCTCGCTGCCGTGCTCGCCGAGCTCGGACGCGACGACGAAGCAATTGCACTCACGCGCGAGAGCGAGGAGAACGCACAGGCGGACGATGTCGTCACACAGTCGGTGTGGCGGAGCGCGCGCGCTCGGGCGCTCGCGAGCCTCGGCCAACAGGTGGAAGCGGCGGCGCTCGCAGCCGAAGCAGTGCGCCTCGCCGAGGCGACGGACTTCCTCGACCTACGGGCGGGCGCGCTCCTCGATCTCGCAAGCGTCCTTGTCGGAACCTCTGCCGGCGAGGCCGCGGAGGCAGCTGCGCGCGCGCGAGCCGAGTACGAGCGCAAGGGCAACCTCGTCGGTATCCGGCGTGCGGAAGCCCTTGCACCGACGGTTGCTTCGTGATTGTGTGGCCCGAGCCGTCGATCAGGAGGAGCAATGGCCGGCCAAGGCCCATGGCATGGGAAGTCGAAGGTAAACCTGCAAGAGGCGATCGAGGACGCGTGGGAAAAAAACAAGAACGACCTGCCGTCGGGAACTCCGCTCATCGTCGATCAGATCTTCATCACCGGCGAGAACCCGATCACGGAGTACAGCGTCACGATCAAGAAGCCGTGACGAGCGCCTGCGCGTAGTCGCGGGCGTCGAACGGACGTAGATCATCGACTGATTCTCCGACGCCTATGAGCTTGACCGGGAGGCCGAGCTCATAGGCGATCGGGATCGCGACGCCGCCCTTCGCCGATCCGTCGAGCTTCGTCAGCGCGACGCCGGTCACGCCGACCGCCTCCTTGAAGAGGCGAGCTTGCTGCACGCCGTTCTGGCCCGTCGTCGCGTCGACGACGAGCAGCGTCTCGTGCGGCGCGCCGTCGAGCTTCCCCGAGATCACTCGCCGCACCTTCGCGAGCTCCTCCATGAGGTTCGTCTGCGTGTGCAGCCGTCCCGCCGTGTCGACAATGACGACGTCGCGGCCGCGAGACTGCGCCGCCTCGATCGCGTCGTAGGCGACGGCGGCGGGATCGCCGCCGCGCGCGGAGCCGACGAAATCTGCGCCCGCGCGTTGCGCCCAGATCTCGAGCTGCTCCTCCGCCGCGGCGCGGAATGTGTCGGCGGCCGCGACGACGACGGAGTGATCATGCTCGGCGAGCTTCGCCGCGAGCTTACCGATCGTGGTCGTCTTGCCCGTGCCATTGACGCCGACGACGAGGATGACGCTCGGCTGCGCCTGCACGTTCAGCGTCGGCGAGTCGCCGAAGAGTCTCGCGACCTCGTCCGCGAGCGCGCCGATGTCGCCGCGCTCCTCGAGCCGGCGCACGAGCTCCGCGGTCGCGGAAACGCCGACGTCCGCCTGCAGCAGCGCCTCCTCGAGCCGCTCCCACGAGAGCTCGTCGCCGGGATCGAACGCCGCGACGGCGAGCTGCTCGGTGAGCGCGCGCCGCGACTTCGACAGCGACTCACGCAGCCGGGAGAACACTCCCGCGCGATCAGCCTCCGGCTCCGGCGCGGGGTCAGCCTCGCCCAGCAGTTCACCCCAGCTTCTCGACACCCGCGCAGGCTAAAGAAATGCCACCAGGTCGCGACCTGGTCGCGGGACGTGTCCTACGCAGCGCTGACGGCTTCTGCTTCTTCGCGCGGCAGGCGGCGGGAGACGATCTGTGAAATGCCGTCGCCGCCCATCGTGACGCCGTACAGGACGTCCGCCGCTTCCATCGTGCGCTTTTGGTGCGTGATGACGACAAACTGCGCACGATCGGCGTACTGCCGCAACAGCGCGACAAAGCGACCGATGTTCGTGTCGTCGAGCGCAGCCTCGACCTCGTCGAGGAGATAGAACGGGCACGGCCGCGCGAGGAAGAGCGCGAAGAGGAACGAGATCGCACCGAGCGCCTTCTCGCCACCGGAAAGAAGCGACAACCGCTGCACGCGCTTGCCGGCGGGACGCAGCTCGACCTCGATGCCCGGCAGCTCCTCTTCATCAGCAGCATCGGTCAAACGCAAGCGACCTTCGCCGCCGGGAAAGAGCGTCGCAGCGACCTCGGCGAAGTTGCGCTGCACCGCGTCGAACGTCTCCGTGAAGCGCTTCTCGACCGTCTCGGTCAACTCCTCGGTCAGCTTCTCGAGCTCCTTCAGGCTCTCCTCGAGATCGGCACGCTGCGTCGTCAGCTCGTCGAGCCGCTCCTTCTCCGCGTCGTACTCCTCTTTCGCGAGCGGGTTCACCGCACCGAGCGACTCGCGCCGGCGTTCGAGGCGCTCCGCGCGCTCGGCGAGCTCGTCGAGGTCGTCGCCTTCCGCGCGCTCGTCGGTGCCCTCCTGCTCCAGCCGGCGCCGAGCCTCGTCCGCCTCCGCCTCGATGCGCGCGACTTCGACGTCGATCGCAGACGCGTGCTCCGCCGCCCGTGACAAATGCTGCCGAAGCTCGACCTCCGCAGCGCCGAGCCGGCGCAGCTCTTCGCCCAGCTCGCCCGTTCGCGACGCGCCGGCATCGACGTGCGCGCGGAGCGGCGTCTCGAAGCGATCCGCAGGAACATCGAGCGCACGCACGAGGTGCTCCCCCATTGCGAGCAGCGCCGTGAGACGCGGATCGTGCGCAACCGAATACGCGCCGTCGGGAATCGGCGTCGCGACACGTGAGCGAAGCTCCTCGAGCTCGGCCGCGAGCCTGCGCCGGCGAGCGTGCAGCTCGAGCAGCACGGCCTCCGCCGTCTCGCCCGCAAACCAGAGCTCGCCGCGCTGCGGGTCGTAGCCGAAGCCCTCGGGCGTCACCGCGGCGACGGTTGACGACAACAGTTCTTCCTTCGAAACGACAGGCAGCTCGGGATCGCGGACGTCGAGCACAACCGTGAGCGAGCCGAGCCCCGCGGCGCGCGCACGCTCGAGCAACGCGAAGGCAGCGTGGACGTCGTCGGCAACGAGCGCCGACGCTCGCTGACGCAACGCAGCGGCGACCGCGCGCTCCATACCGGGTTCGACGTCGAGCAGCGACAGCGCGATGCGCTCGCCTTCTTCCGCGAGTGCGCGAGCGGCGGGCGGCAGTCCCTCGCGTTCGGCGAGCGAACGGTCGAGGGCGAGCAGACGCTCTTCGAGCAGACGAGCCTGGTCGGCGAGCGCCGCGCGTTCTGCGCGCACGCGGTCGTCGAGGATGCGCCGCGGCTGGTCGAGCTCGCTGCGCAACCGTGCGACGAGCGACTGCGCCGACTCGCGTCGCATAGCAACACGCTCGGCCGCGCTGCGCAACCGGTAGAGCGCCTGCAGCGCCTGCTCGCGGCTGCCGGCCGCGTCGCCGAGCTCCTCCTCTGCCTTGCCGCGGTCCGCGAGCACGGATTCGAGCTTCTCCTCCGCCGCGCGCTTCGCGAGCGTCGCGGCCGAGCGCCTTTCGCCCGCTTCGCCGAGCCGATCGTCGAGCGTCTCGAGATCGAGCTCCGCGATGCGCACACGTAGCTTCGCGAGCTCGCCGCGCAACTTCTCCGCGCGCTCAGCAGCGGTCGCCTGCAGCGCGAGCGGACGCAAACGCTTGCGCACCTCCGCCTCGAGATCGCGCGCGCGCTCGACCTGCACCGCGACGCGCGCGAGCTTCAGCTCCGCGCGGTGGCGACGCGCCTTGAAGCGGCCGAGGCCCGCAGCCTCCTCGATGAGCGCGCGCCGTTCTTCAGGACGCGACGCGAGGATCGCCTCGACCTTCCCCTGGCCGATGATCGAGTGCATGCCCTGGCCGAGGCCGAGATCGGCGAGCAGCTCGACGAGGTCGAGGCGGCGAACGGCCGTCTTGTTCACGAGGTACTGCCCTTCCCCGCCGCGATGGAGGCGGCGCGTGATCGCGAGCTCGGCGTAGTCGACGGGCAGCGTCCCGTCGGAGTTGTCGAAGAGGAGCTCGACCTCGCAGAAGTCCGCCTGGCCGCGATTCGCCGCGCCGGCGAAGAGGACGTCGTCGGGCTTCTCGGCGCGCAGCTCGTTCGGGCTGAGCGATCCGGCCGCCCAGCGGATGGCGTCGGCGACGTTCGACTTGCCCGATCCGTTGGGGCCGACGATCACCCCCACGCCCGGCTCGAGGCGCACCTCGACCGGCTCGGGGAACGATTTGAAGCCACGGAGCTTGACCGCGCGGAGATGCACGTAGGGGGCAGGCTATCGACCGGAACGGACGGTCTAGGAGCTGTCGTCGCGGCTCAGCGGAGCGTCCTCGTCGGGGTCCTCCCCCGGCCGCAGGAAGAGCTCCAGGATGCCGGGCTGGTCCTCCCGCTCGGCCTCCTCGGCCTCGAGGTCCTGCAGCTTCCGCTCGGAGTTCTTCAGCCTCCGGTTTGTCACCCATGGTTCATGCCCTTGCCGGGTATCGTGGAAACGCATGGCCGCGCCGAAGAAGTCCGTTCAGCTGTCCGGCATCGTCGTCGCCCAGTCGGCGATCTCCTCGATCGATCCCGACGAGGGCGTTCTCATGTACCGCGGCTACGACATCGCCGAGCTGGCGGAGCATTCGTCGTACGAGGAGGTCGCGTACCTCCTGCTGCAGGGCGAGCTGCCGTCGAGCGAGGAGCTGAGCGCGTTCCGCGACGACCTGGCGCAGCGCGAGCTGCCCGACCACGTCACCGCGCTCGTCGACGGGTCGGCGAACTCGGCGCGGCCGATGGACATGCTGCGCACCGCGGTCTCGGCGCTCGCGTTCGACGGCGGCTTCGAGCAGCCCGCGACGCAGCTGATCGCGTTGGCGCCGACGATCGTCGCCCGCTACCACCGCCGCCGCCAGGGCCTGGATCCGATCGAGCCCGACGCGGCCCTCAGCTATGCGGAGAACTACCTCGCGATGCTCCACGGCGAGCAGCCGAGCGAGCAGCAGGCGCGCGCGTTCGACATCGCGATGATCCTCCACGCCGAGCACGAGATGAACGCGTCGACGTTCACGGTGCGTGTTGTCGCCGGCACGGGCGCCGATCTGCACGCGGCGATCGTCGGCGGCATTGCGGCGTTGAGCGGCCCGCTGCACGGCGGCGCGAACGAGGCGGCGATGAGGCTCTTCGACCGCTGGGGCAGCGCCGAGAACACACCCGCCGCCGTCCGCGAGATGTTCGAGCGCAAGGAGAAGCTCTTCGGCTTCGGCCATCCGCTCTACCGCGCATACGACCCGCGGGCGATCATCCTCAAGCGCATCTCGCGCGAGTTCTCCGAGGACGCCGGCGAGCCGAACTGGTACGCGATCACGGAGGCGGCGGAGAAGACGGTCTTCGAGGAGAAGGGCCTCTTCCCGAACGTCGACCTCTACTCGGCGTCGGTGTACCGCTACCTCGGTGTTCCGACCGATCTCTTCACGCCGCTCTTCGCCTCGAGCCGCATCGCCGGGCAGGCGGCGCACGTGCTCGAGCAGGAAGAGGACAACCGCATCATCCGCCCGTCGGCCGAGTACATCGGCCCCGAGCGGCGCAGCTTCCCGGTCCGAACCTCTTAGAGCTTCGCGAGCGCTTCGCGCGCCGCTTCCTGCTCGGCCGCCTTCTTCGTCGCACCTTCGCCGACGCCGAGCTGCTCACCGTCAACGACCGCCGCGCACGTGAAGTGCCGCTCGTGCGGCGGCCCCTCCGCCGATACGAGTACATACGCCACATGACGCCCTGTGCGCGCGAGCGCTTCCTGTAGCTCCGTCTTGTGATCGACGTGCGTCGTCGCCGCGTATTCGATCCGCTCGGAGAACGCAGTTACGACCGCGTCCTCGATCGGCGCGAAGCCGTGCTCGAGGAAGAGCGCGCCGAGGGCCGCTTCGAGGAGCGCAGCGAGGACGTTGCGGTTCTTTGCGAGGCGGTCGAGCTCGTCCGGCTGCAATCCATGGTTGCGGGCCGCGAGCCGCTCGCCTAGGTCGAGCTCGCGTGCGACGACCGCGCAGGTCGCGCGCGAGACGACGTGCGAGCGGATCTTCGCGAGCCGTCCCTCCGAGAACTGCGGGTAGCGCCGGTAGAGCTCGTGCGCGGTCGCGAGCTCGAGCACGCTGTCGCCTAGGAACTCGAGCCGCTCGTACGAGAGCGTGCGCTCAGACGCCGCAGAGGCGTGCGTGAACGCGATGTCCGCCAGCTCGGGCGGCAGGGAGTCGATCAGCCGAACGAGGTCGCTCTTACTGGTGCGACGAGACGTAGTCGACGGCCTGGCCGACGGTCGTGATCTTCTGGGCGTCCTCGTCCGAGATCTTGATCCCGAACTGGTCCTCGAGCTCCATGATCAGCTCGACGAGGTCGAGTGAGTCCGCGTCGAGGTCTTCCTGGAACGACGCCTCCTCGGTAATGTCGGCCTCTTCGATCCCGAGCTGCTCGGTCAGGACTTCCTTGACTCGCTCGAAGACTTCTTCACGCGACGCTGCCATGTCACCTCATCTTTTTCCGGGGGCCAAGAGCGCGCCGATCATACAGCCTCGGCGGGCTGGGGAAGTCGTGCTGCGAGCCGGCCGACGACGTCGTGCTCGACGCCTCGGGCGGCCAGGCGGATCGCGTTCGAGATCGCCGTGCTCGTCGAGTTGCCGTGCGCTATCACGGCGAGGCCGCGCAGGCCGAGGAGGTATGCGCCGCCATACGTGTCCGGGTCGAGCCGTCCGCGCAGCCTTCGCGCGGCGGGACGGATGAGCAGGCCGCCGAGCTTGCCAGTCGGCGTCGCAGTGATCTCCTCGCGCATCGCGTCGAGGAGAACGCGAATCGTCCCCTCGAGCAGCTTCAGCGCGACGTTACCCGTGAAGCCGTCGGTGACGACGACGTCGGCGGCGCCCGCGAGCAGGTCGCGGCCCTCCGTATTACCGGCGAAGTTCAGGTCGCTCGCCTCGAGCAGCTCATGCGCCTCGAGCGTGAGCTGATTGCCCTTCTCGCGTTCCTCACCGATCGAGAGCAGACGCACCTCGGGGTTCTCGATCTCGAGGATCTCCTCGGCGAAGACGGCCCCCATCGTCGCGAACTGCAGAAGATGCTCCGGCCGCGCGTCGGCGTTGGCGCCGGCGTCGATGAGAACCGACGGTCCGCGCTTCGCCGGAATCGGAACGGCGATCGCGGGACGGAGCACACCAGGGATGCGGCGAAGCTCGAGCAGGCCGGCTGCGAGCATCGCGCCGGTGTTCCCTGCAGAGACGACCGCGTCGGCCGTTCCCTCCGAAACAGCCCGGACTGAAGCGACGAGCGAGCTGTTCCGCTTCGCGCGCACCGCTTCGGCCGGCTTCTCGTGCATGCCGATGACGTCAGGCGCGCCGTGCAGCTCGAGCCCGTGCGTGTCGAGGTCGGCCGGCCCGAACAGCACCGGCTCCAAGCCTTCGCCGCGCGCAGCGAGTGCGCCCGCGACGATCTCCGCGGGGCCCCGGTCTCCTCCCATCGCGTCCACCGCGATTCGAGCCATGGCTCGAAACTCTACGGGGCGTCGATCCGGAGCGGCTCGACCTCGCGGCCCTTGTATTGGCCGCAATTCAGGCAGACGCGATGCGGCCGCTTCGGCTGCCCGCAGTTGGGGCAGACGTTCACCTTCGGCGCGCTGATCGCATGCGTCGCGCGGCGCTTGTCTCGCCGCGACTTCGAGGTTTTCCGCTTCGGGACTGCCATGAGCGCGGCGCAGTATAGCCTCAGGTCATGGACCGTCGGACACTCGGACAGGGGTTGGAAGTCTCTGCGCTCGGGCTCGGCTGCATGGGCATGTCGGCCTGGTACGGCGAGACGGACGAGCAGGAGTCGATCGCGACGATCCATCGCGCGCTCGAGGTCGGCGTCGACTTCCTCGACACCGCGGAGATGTACGCGAGAGGGAAGAACGAGGAGCTCGTCGGCCGCGCGATCAAGGGCAGGCGCGACGACTACGTGATCGCGACGAAGTTCATCGGCGCGTTCAGCGACCGACGCCCCGACGGACGCCCTGAGTACATCCGCAAGGCGATCGAGGGATCGCTGCAGCGGCTCGGCACCGACCACGTCGACCTCTACTACCAGCATCGCGTCGACCTGCAGACGCCCATCGAGGAGACGGTGGGCGCGATGGCGGAGCTCGTCGCCGCGGGCAAGGTCAAGCACCTCGGGCTTTCGGAGGCGGCGCCGGCGACGATTCGGCGCGCGCACGCAGTCCATCCGATCACCGCGCTGCAGACGGAGTACTCGTTGTTTGCGCGCGACCCGGAGGGCGAGATCCTCGACACGTGCCGCGAGCTCGGCATCGGCTTCGTCTCGTACAGCCCGCTCGGCCGCGGTTTCCTCGCCGGGCGCTTCAGCGGCCCGGACGACCTCGCGGAGGACGACTTCCGCCGCAATCACCCGCGGTTCAGCGGCGAGAACCTCGAACGCAACGCGCAGATCGCGGAGCGCGTGAAGAAGATCGCGGAGGCGAAGAGCATCACACCGGCACAGCTCGCGCTCGCCTGGGTGCTGTCGCGCGGCGACGACGTCGTGCCGATCCCGGGCACGAAGCGCCGCACGTATCTCGAGCAGAACGCGGCGGCGGCCGACATCGAGCTGACGAGCGACGAGCTCGCGGAGCTCGACGGGCTCGGAGAGGCGGCCGGCGACCGCTACTCCGACATGTCCACCGTCAATCGTTAGTTAGAGCTGCCCGCGGAGGTCTTCGAGCGCCGCCCAGCGCGGGTCGGCGGCGAGCTCGTCGTGCGTGTGCGGCTCGACGTTGAGGTCGACGCCGCAGACAGCACAGAGTCCGGCGCAGTCCGGGCTGTGGAGGATCTTGTCCGGCAGGGCGAGCACGAGCGCGTCCTGCGCCCAGCGCGACAGCTCGAGGACGTTGCCTTCGACGTAAGGCGAGCGCAACTCCTCGTCCGTGCCCGGGTTCGTCGCCTGGTACTCGCGCCCTTGCACCGAAAGTTCGAGCGACGTGTCGCAGAGACAGCGGAAGCACGGCCCGTGCACGCTCACACGGAACGCGAGCTCGAAGAGCGTGCCCGTGTTCGCCTTCGTGATCGTCAGCTCGACAGGCACGGTCGCGTCGGGGACGTACTCCTGCCCACCGAGGATGAGCGGGTCGAGCGCAACGTCGCGTGATTCGCGGAACTGCTCCCCCGTCCGCAGCTTCAGCTGGCGAAGATCGAACGTGGTCATGCCTTCACGGTATCGCCATGCGCGCCCTCAAGGGCCGGAGCTAACGCGCAGCGTCAGCGAAGGCCGAACTCACGTGGGCGGGGATAGCCGAAGGCCACCACCGCCCCGCAGCGCGTCCGATCGCTCACGTCAGATAAGAGCGTGGCGGCTTTGCCGCCGCGCGCTCTGCCGAGCAGAAACTCACTTGCAGGAAGTGCGCAGCACTTCCTGCGAAAGTTAGTAGCCGAGGTCGTCGCCGAGACCGTCGCTCGGGCCGACGCCCGCGACGACCGTCTCCTGCGAGCGCTCGTGCAACCGTTCGCGACCGCGCTTCACCGCGGAAAGGAACTTGTCGAGGTTGACCTCGAGCGTCGAGAGGATCCCGTCGGCCCAGTCCTCCATCTCGAGCCGCGTCTCGCGTGCCTGGCGGCGGGCGTCGTCGACGATGTCCTGCGCCTGGTGCTCGGCGATCTTGACGATCTCGGTCTGGGACGCCTCGCGCACCGCCTGCTCGCGCGCCTCGGCGAGCAACCGATCGACCTCGCGCTTCGCCTCGGCGAGCATCTCCTGGCGCTCCTTCACGATCCAGCGCGCCTGCTTGATCTCTTCCGGGATGGTCGCGCGCATTTGGTCGAGGATGTCGTAGATCTCCTCGCGGTCGATGCGGACCTGGTCGGTGAGCGGAACGGCCTTCGCGTTGTGTACGAGGTCGTCGAGCTTGTCGATCAGTACGAGAACGTCCATGGAAGGAGTCTAGCCCGTCACTCGGCGGGGTTCTCGGGGGTGCCGGGCAGCCCGGCCGGGAACCGCTCCTTGAACCGGCGCGCGACCGGCTCCGGCACGAGCTCCGAGACGTCGCCGCCGAAGGCCGCGATCTCCTTCACGCCGCTCGATGAGACAAAGCTCACATTCGGGCTCGCCATGACGTAGACGGTCTCGATGTCGGGCGCCAGGTGCCGGTTGAGCTGGTTCATCTGAAACTCCCACTCGAAGTCCGAGATGACCCGCAGCCCCTTGACGATCGCCTTCGCCTCCCAGCGGTGCGCGAAATCGACGACGAGCTCGCGGAAGACGTCGATCTCGACGTTGGACAGATGGCCGAGCGCAGCGCGCAGGAACTCGACGCGCTCCTCGATCGGGAACATCGGCTCCTTGTGATGCGGTTGGCCGACGACGCCGACGACGACGCGGTCGAAGATCCCGGCCGCGCGCGTGATGACGTCGACGTGCCCGTTCGTCACCGGGTCGTACGAGCCAGGGCAGATTGCAGTGATCACTGCTCGTACACCGTGATGCGCGCCTGCCCGTACTTGCGGCTGGTGCGCTGCTCGAGCGGCAGCTCCGGCTCGATGCGCACGTCCGTCTCGACGACGAGGAGGCCGTCGTCGGCGACGACGGCAGGGAGATAGCGCGCGAGCTGGGGCTGGAGGTCGAGATACATGTCGTAGGGCGGGTCGACGAGGACGAGATCGTACTTCTTGCCCTTCCCCGCCTCGCCGGCGAGCGTGGTGAGCGCGTCCTGGCGCAAGACGGTTCCGCTCAGGCGCAGCTTGTCGAGGTTGCGCTCGATCGCGCGTACCGCGTCGCGGTCGTTCTCGACAAAGACGGCGCGGCCGGCTCCGCGGGAGAGCGCCTCGAGGCCGTACGCGCCCGAGCCGGCGTACAGGTCGAGCACCGATGCGCCGTCGACGGGGCCGACGAGGTTGAAGACGCTCTCACGCACACGGTCCGACGTCGGCCGCGTGTCGCGGCCCTTCGGCGCATGGATCGTGTGCCCTCGCTTCTCGCCGGCGATGATTCTCACCGGCGACCACTCTAGGGCGCGAGGCAGGCGTCGTGTGATGACGCGGCAACGCGCACCTGCTCGCGCACGCGACCGCTCGTGTCGAGCACGCACAGCGTTCCCCGAGCGAGCGACGGCGTGAGGATCCTCCCCGCGGCGAACTGCACGTTGTACGAGCCGACCGGAATCCGCGTGGTCGTAAGCAACGTCGCCGTCCGCTCGTCGTAGACGCTCAACGTTCCGTCCGCGCCGCTCGTGACGAACGCGCGGCCGTCGAGGAACGTCACGTGCTGCGGCGCGCGCCCGGCGGGCTGCACGAGCCCATGCGCAGAGATAGACGACGAGGCGCCCGACGTGATCCACACGCGACCGCTCGGCGCGAAGCCGACGTCGTGCGCGAGGAACGGCGGCTTGATCGAGCGCACGAGCTGCGGCCGCAGCGGATCGGAGACGTCGACGACGTCAATCCGGTTCGACGCTGTACCGAGCGACACCCAGAGTGTGCGGCCGTCCGGTGCGAGCGAGAGATGCCGCGGCCACTGCGACAACTTCACGTGTCCAACGATCGCGCCGCGCATGACGTCGACCGTGACGAGCTCATGGTGGCCGGAGTCGCTGACGAACGCGTGCCGGCCGTCCCGCGCGGCCGCCGTGTAGCGCGGCTCGCCGAAACCGCCGACGACGTGTCGCCCCAGCACGGTGACGCGGCCACTGACCGTGTGCGCGACGACCGCCGTCTCACCGACGCGCTCGATGCTGAACGGCGACGGCAGCGTCTCGATGCGGCGCACGATTTCCCCAGTCGTCATGTCGACGACCGCGACGTGCGACTCCGTGTCCGCGGTCGCGTACGCGCGCGGCGACACGGACGCAAGTTGACGCAGCGTGACGGGCGCCGCCGCGGCGGCGAGGAGGAACTGCCGTCTGTCCATAGAGGAACTACGTCAAGCAAGGCCGGATGGGTCCGCCTGCGCGAACAGCGCATCGACCTCGTCCTGGAGCGGCCCAGCAACGGAGCCGACTTCGCCCGCCGCCGCCCGCGCGCGCTCGAGCAACGGCCGGTCGCGGCGAATCTGGGCGAACCGGAGGTCGCTGATCCCGTGCTGCCGAGTGCCGAGCAGCGCGCCACCGCCGCGCAGGTCGAGATCGACCTCGGCGAGCTCGAAGCCGTCGGACGTGTCCACGAGCGCCTGCAGGCGCTCCTGCGCGCTCTCAGTCAGCTCTTCCTTCGCACGCGAGACAAGCAGGCAGTACGACTGCTCCGCGCCCCGGCCGACACGGCCGCGCAACTGGTGAAGCTGCGCGAGCCCGAAGCGGTCGGCCTCCTGCACGATCATCACCGTCGCGTTCGGGGCGTCGACGCCGACCTCGATGACCGTCGTCGCAACGAGGACATCGAGCTCGCGCGCGTGGAAGCGCGCCATCAGCTCACGCCGCTCCGCCGGCTTCAGGCGACCGTGCACGCAACCGACGCGGAACTCCTTCAGCTCCGCGCGGCGCAGGCGCTCCGCCTCGGCCTCCGCCGCGCGCGCGAGCGTCGTCTCCGACAGCTCGACAAGCGGGCAGACGACGTACGCCTGGCGCCCTTCCTTCAGCAGCCGAGTCAAGCGGGTGTACGCCTCCGACGCGCGCTCCTCCGGAATCCAGCGCGTGATCACCGGCTTGCGCGACGCGGGCGGCTTCGCGATCTCGCTCACTGCGAGGTCGCCGTAGACAGTGAGCGCGAGCGTGCGCGGGATCGGCGTCGCCGTCATGTGCAACACGTGCGGTACTCGACCCTGTGCGATCGCCTTGCGCTGCTCGACGCCGAAGCGATGTTGTTCGTCGACGACAGCGACGGCGAGGTCGCGCAGCTCAACGCCTTCCTGAATGAGCGCATGCGTGCCGACGACGACGTCGGCTCCCAGCGCCGCCTGGCGGTCGCGCTTCGGCGTCGCGCTCGTCAGCAGGCCGCAGGTCACGCCGAGCTCGGCGCACAGGCCCTCGATCGTGAGGAAGTGCTGCTCGGCGAGCGTCTCCGTCGGCGCCATCAGCGCGCCCTGGCGGCCGTTGTCGACCGCGCGCAACAGCGCGTACAGCGCGACGACCGTCTTCCCGGAGCCGACGTCGCCCTGCAGCAGCCGCTGCATCGGCACGGTGCGCTCGAGGTCAGCGTCGATCTCCCGGATCGCCTGCTCCTGGTAGGGCGTCAGCGCGAACGGCAGTGCCTTGCGATAGCGAAGGACGAGCTCTCCCGGCTCGCCGAGCGACGGCGCGAGCGTGCGCTCACGCGCGGCCGCACGGCGCGCAATGCCGACCTGCAGCAGGAGCAGCTCGTCAAATGCAAGCCGCCGCCGCCCTACCTCCGCCTCGTCCTCGCTCTCCGGATGGTGGACGACGGCGAGCGCGTCGCGCTTGAGCGGCATCGCCTCGCGCCCGCGCAGCTCGGCCGGCAAAGGATCGAAGTAGTCGCTGACGTGCGGGAGCGCCGCCTCGACCGCGCGCCGCACCGTGCGGGCGGGAATCTCCTCCGCGGCGGGATAGACCGGCGCGAAGTCGGCGGTCGCCCGCGCCTCGCCCAGGTCGTACGACTTGACGTCGAAGCCGTAGCGGCCGGTCTTGCCGCGCAGGCGCACGCGCATGCCGACCTTGAGCTGGTCGGCGATCCACGGCTGGTTGAACCAGGCGGCACCGACCGTCGCCGTGCCGTCGTCTATGCGCGCCGTGACGAGCGTGCGCCGTCCGCGCAACGGGCGCTTCGCGATGTTGATGACCTCGCCGACGATGACGACCTCGTCTCCGCTGCCGCGAAGCGCGGCGATCGGGACCTCGTCGGCCGCAGCCTCGTAGCGGCGCGGCCGGTGCTCGAGTAGATCGCCGATCGTCTCGAGCCCGAGCTTCGCGAGCTTGCGTTTCACGGTGACGCCGACACCGTGCAGCGTGTCCAGCTCGGCGCGCAGCCGCTCGGGCCGGGGCCGTCCGCGGGTCGCCGGCCAAGCCTGGGGTTGGTCCAG
This sequence comes from Gaiellaceae bacterium, assembly GCA_035703805.1. Classification (GTDB taxonomy): domain Bacteria; phylum Actinomycetota; class Thermoleophilia; order Gaiellales; family Gaiellaceae; genus Palsa-739. The sequence goes on from DASSXM010000103.1 coordinate 20,585, forward strand.
ACTGGCAAAGCCCGTCTGTCGACGGATCGCTGTCATCGTCCTCAAGGCCAGAGCGTTTGAGACGTTAGAGCGCGGACCGGACGTCGTCATACCAGAAGAACCCCACGCAGCCTGGGCCGGCGTGCGCGCCGATGACGGCGCCGAGCATCGTCTCGATCTCGATCTCCGCCTGCGGCCGCAGATCGCGGACCATCTTCACGAGCTCGGCCGCGCGCTCCGGTGCCGCAGCGTGTGCGATGCCGACACGCAGCGTCGGCACGTCGCTCGTTTCGGACTCGAGCGCGTCGACGAACTCCTGGAACGCCTTCCGGTTCCCGCGCACACGCTTGATCGGCTCGACCTCGCCGTCCTCGATCGAGAGGATCGGCTTCACGTGCAGGAGCTCGCCGGCGAACGCCTTCGCGCGGCCGATGCGCCCGCCGCGCGCGAGAAACTCGAGTGTGTCGACTGTGAAGATCAGTCCGTGCTTTTGCTTGTACTCCGCGACCAGTGCATCGACAGCCTCGTCCGTCGTCCCCTCGTCGAGGCGGCGCTGGATTGCGAGCGCGAGCATCGTGATCCCCGCCGACGCCGTCTCGGTGTCGATCGTCCGCACCCGCTCGTCGGCGGCGAGGTTCGCGCTCTGGAACGTGCCCGAGAGCTTCGCGGCGATGTGCAGCGAGAGGATGCGCTCGTACGCGCCGAGCTCGTCATAGGCCGCCTTGAAATCCGCCGGCGTTGGCTGCGATGTCGTCGGCATCTCCGTCACGCCGGGAAGCCGCGCGTAGAACTCGTCCGCCGTGAGATCGACGCCGTCGCGGTAGCTCTCGGTTCCGAAGTTCACGTACAGCGGAACGACGCGCCAGTTGCGGAACCGCTGCGCCGCGTCCGGAAAGTCGGCGGTCGAGTCGAGGACGATCGCCGTGTTGTCGGCGGTGAGATTCACTGCACTGCGGCTTTGATCGCGTCCACGATCTCGTCGAGCTCGCGATCCTTCGTCAGGCACGCGGATGCGCCGGCGGCGTAGAGCGCGTCGATCTCACGCGCATTCGCCGACGCAGTGAGGGCGACGACGCCGACGTTGGGGCACGCCTCGCGAACTGCGATCGTCGCCTGCACGCCGTCGAGCCCGGGCAGCCGGTAGTCCATCAGCACGACGTCGGGCTTGTACTGACGGCACGCGTCGGCGGCAGCAGCGCCGTCGCCGATGGCGGCGACGACCTCGACGTCGGCACGCATGCCGAGCAGGAGCTCGAGCGCCTCGCGGAACACGTCGTTGTCCTCCACCAGGAGGATGCGGATCGGGCCCGGCACGGCCCGCGAACCTTACTCGGCAGACAAAAGAAGTGCGTAGTGCGGCTGACCGCCCTGTTCGACGTCGACCGAGAGCTCGGGATACGCCTTCGCGATGCGCGCGCGCAGGCCATCGAGCTCCCGCTCGTCGTCGCCGACGAGCAATGTCAACAGCTCGCGCGGCTCCGAAAGCAGCTGTTCCACGACAGCAATGGTGACATCGTCGAAGTTGTCGCCGCCGGCGACCGGTTCACCGCCGGCGAGACCGAGCCAATCGCCCTTGCGAATCGCGATGCCGTTCAGCTCGACGTCGCGCGACGCGACCGTCACCTCTCCGGTCGCGACCGCTGCGATCGCCTCGCGCATCTCCGTCGCGTTCGCGTCCGCCTTGGCGGAGCCGTCGAATGCCACCATTGCCGCGAGCCCGGCCGGAATCGAGTCGGTGGCGACGACCTGCACCGGCTTGTCCGCGTTCGCAGCGGCGTGCTCGGCGGCGAGCAGCACGTTCGAGTTGTTCGGGAGGATGATCGCCTGTTCGGCGTCGAGGCGGCCGACGGCGGCAACGAGTTCGGCGGTGGAGGGATTCATCGTCTGTTCGCCCTCGATGACGACGAGCGGGCCGATGTTCGCGGCGAGCCGCTCGAAGAGCCTGCAGTTGCCGTCGCCTGCGACGACGGCGACGACGCCGGTGGTCGCGCGGTCGGCCGGAAGATCCGGAACGGCGGCGAGCAGCCGCTCCTCGCGCTCGTGCGTCTGCTCGTGCATGTTCGCGATCTCGATGCGATCGATCGTGCCGACTTGGGTGCCGAGCGAAAGTGCTGCGCCGGGATCGTCGGTGTGCAAATGCACCTTGATCGCGTTCTCGTCACCGACGACGAGGAGCGAGTCGCCGAGCTGCTCGAGCTGATCCTCCAGTGCCTCGCGGTCGAGGTTCTTGCCCTCGATGAGAAACACGACGCAGTAGCGGTAGCGCGACAGCTCCTGGTGGATCGCCTCGAAGCCGAGATGCTCCTCCGACGGCGGCGCCACCGGAATCTCGGTCCCGTTCACGGCCGCGGCGACGCCGCGCACGAGCTCGAGCAGGCCGGCGCCGCCCGCGTCGACGACGCCGGCGTCCC
>DASSXM010000116.1:0-23024 GCA_035703805.1 Gaiellaceae bacterium
ACGCCGATCTCGCACGGCTGGTGAACGCACTCATGACCGCCGACGAGTTCCGCGAGCATCACGAGGAGGTGACGATCATCTTCGACGGCGCCGGTGTGAAATGGGCCGCCGAGCTGTCGAAGCCCGACCACCGCCTGCACGAAACCTTCGAGCGCGTGCGCGACCATATCGGCGGTGCGTGCCACTACTGCGCGGGCGCCTTCGACGTGCGCGACGAGCTGGAGCGAATCGACTTCCCGCTGCTGCGTGACCACAAAGGACACCCGAGCATCCGCTCGCTCATCCACGACGGCTACCAGGTGATCACCTTCTGATCGGCTCGGGGGCTCGCTTCGCCACGGTGCCGCTACTGCGACCGCCCCGAGCACCTGCGCGCGACAACCAGGATCGCGCTCGTCGACCGCGCCGCACCTGCTGATTTTTCGTGGACGACTACAACGTGAAGTCGCTCGCCCCGTCCAAGCGTCGCGTGACCCGTATCGCCGGCTACGCCGACTTCACGGTCTCTCACAACGGCCACTGGGTTGCCGGGTATGCCTACAGCGGAGGACACGCCGCCGAGAGGCCGTCGCCTAAGATGGGGTTTCCGCCGAGATGGATTTACTGCAGCAGGAAGAACTGAGCTTCAAGGCTCCGCATGGGAGCGTCAGCTTCCACTACAGCATCGGAGTTGCGCCGCGGATATTCGGGCAGGTCAGTCTCTCTGAGCTTCAGGTGATCACCCCAGCAGATGGCGGGCGCCTTGAGTTCGGCGTCTTTCCGCGCTTTACAAAGATTGTCGCCGACCCGCCTTCAGCCGTAAGCGACACGACATCGTTCTTGGTGGATGGAGTGAGCGAAGTGCACGGGGTGATGACGGTGTTGTCACCGGACGGTGCGATCGATGAGGCGCGAGCCGTTGTTGCCTTATTTGATGTACCTCCGCGGTCACTCACGACTCGGGTCACGGCGCGTGAACTGGGTCTGGGACCGTAAGCACGATGGAGTCACGTTCGTTGCCTGAGACGGTCGAGAGCACCCTTGAACAGGTCGAGGTCAAAGTTGTGGCGCTCTTCGACCCAGCCGACGGCCGGATCGTGCACAAGCACGTCGTCAGGGTGTTCGAAGGCGGCCGCGCGATAGGCGACGACGAAGCGATCCAGACTGCGCGCGACCAGGCCGGTCGGGCTGGCCATACGGCGGCGGACGAGCTTGAAGTTCTCGTTTCATCGAACGCTGAGCACGCTGCACGTCCTCATCGGATTGATCTCGCAACGAAAGACTTCGTACTGCTGACCTACGCCGGCTAGCTCGCGACCACCTACTAGGTTAGGGAACGCGGTAGCGCACGACGGAGGAAACGGCAATGCTGCCGTTGAGCGTGCGTGAGATCGCGACGACGTCGAGTCGCTCGCCTCTCTCGAAGAGGGCCGGATCGATGAAGCCACGGAACGGCGGCGACGTATCGACATCGAGCCGGTGCCACGCCGAGGTGCCTGTTCGGCGTGCGGCGAAGGCGACGCTCACGGGCGGGTTGCCAGGCACGGTTGCTGTCGCGGCTGAGAGGTTGCTGAGCGAGTCCAATCCGACGGTCAGGTGCGGCTTTGGCGCGGCCCCGCCCGGGATCGCGGACTGCGCCTCGAGCAGCACCGCGCCGACCGGCGGAATCGTTACTTGTAGTCGGCCGGATGCGTCGCTCATCGGGCCGGGCAGCGGGTTCGCCGGCGCCGGGCCGAGCAGCGCTCGCCAGCTCGCCGACGGCGTCGACGTCGTCACGGTCACGGTCGCTCCGGTGTCGCCGTTGTCGAACGCAGCGACAAACTCGGTTTTCGTCGCCGGGTCGATGCGGCTGACGACGAGAACGCCGCCTTTCGCGTAGCGCGGCACGCTCCAGCCGGTCGCAAGCGCCTGATGATCTTGGCGGAGCGCGTTCAACGTTTTGATCTCCGTTTCGAGCGGGTTGTTGGTCACATCGAACGAAGAGCCTGTCCCGATCGGCGGCGCGCCAACGCGCGGCTGGCTCTGCCAATCGGACACTTGGGTGGGAAACATGTCCTGGCGCGCCTGCTGGTCACCGCCGGTGCCGATCATCCCGACCTCGTCGCCGTAGTAGACGACCGGCGCGCCGCGCATGAGGAAGAGAAGGTCGTATCCGAGCTCGAGATGCTGAAGCAGCGCGTTCCCGGTCAGGCCGCCGCCCTGCTGGGCGATCTCGAACGCGGCGCGGCCCATGTCGTGGTTACCGAGGAACGTCGGCGGAGTTACCCCGACGCCGTTCGGCGTGCGGTAATAGTCGTCGTCCTGTAACCGGTGCAGCATCGCGAGTGCGCTCGAGCCACCCGATGCATAGCCGGTCGCGGCGTCCTGGAACGGAAAGTCGAGCACGCTCGGCAGGCCGCGGTCGCGCACGAACGTCGACTGCTCGATCGTGTCCGCGATGAAGACCTCGCCGAAGATCTGGAAGTCCGGAATGCCGACAGATCCCGCCGCCGCGACCATCTTCGGGTCCCACAGCCGCCAGAAACCGGCGTTGACGTGGCGAGCGGTGTCGACGCGGAAGCCGTCGAACTTATATTTCTTGATCCAGTCCGCGTAGATCTGCACGAGCCCGTTCAGCACTACGGGCTTCTCCGTGAAGAGGTCGTCGAGGCCGAAGATGTCGCCCTGCTCGTAACACTCCTGGCTGCACGAGGAGAAGTCGACAGGGCCACGGTCGTGATAGTTCCTCAGGTCATTCAGCCACGCCGGCTTCTTCACGTGCGCGAGCCCGGGTAGTACGAACGGCGGGTTCGGCATGTACTTCACGCTCATGCACGGAAACGTGCTCTTGCCGACGTAGCGCGCGGGATTGAACACCTTGCCGTGGCAGTCGCGGTACGGCGCCGGGTTGTACGTCGCGCCGTCCTGAATGATGTCGCCGGTGTGGTTGACCACGACGTCGAGGATGACCTTCATCCCGAGGTTGTGCGCGCACGTCGTGAAGTCGAGGAGGTCCTGCTCGGCGCCGAGGTGCGGGTCGACGGTTGTGAAGTCGAGACCCCAGTAGCCGTGATAGCCGCCCGAGTCTCCCTGGGACACCTGGTTGAGGACGACAGGCGTGATCCAGATCGCGTTGAAGCCGAGATTCTTGATCCGCTCAAGCCCATGCTTCGGGTCGGTGCACCCGCCGGTGAGGCCTTTCAGGTCGCCGCCGTGCCACCACGCCGGTGAGGTCGGGTCGTAGCCTGTGATTTGGAAGGTGCCCGTATGCCCGCCCTTGTCGTTTGCCGGGTCGCCGTTCGCGTAACGGTCAGTCATGACGAAGTAGATGCGGTCGTTCGCGAGTGACGAGTCCGGAGCCGGCGCGGCGAGTGACGCGAGCGAGGGGCCGGACCGCGGCGCGGCCGCCGCGGATGCGACAGCGACTAGCGCCACTGCTGCCGCGAACGCCTTAGCGCAGCGGCGCACCGGTCTCGCCGTCGAAAAAGTGCATGCGCGCGACATCGACAGCGACGGGGATCTGCTCGGTGAGGCGCAACATGGTGTGCGCTGGGAACTCCGCGACGAGATTCGGCCGCGCCGCGACGATGCCCTCCGCGCTCGTCGGTGCCTCGGCGACCTCCTCGTGCTGCCCCTCGCGGATCGCGAATGCATCGATCTTGAAGTACACGATCGATTCGCTCCCGAGCGCTTCCACGAGCTCCACTTCCGCGGCGATGGTCGGCAGGTCCGGCCGATCGGACGCCGGATGAAGGCTCTCACTGCGCACGCCGGCGACGACTATGCGCGCGTCGTAGGAACGAAGCTTTGGATAGGCAGCGAGCGCCTGGTCGGGAACGGGAAGCTGCGACCCGCCGAGCGACATCGAAACGCCTCCGTCGACGGCGACGGTCGCCTCGAGCAGATTCATCGGCGGCGTGCCGATGAATCCGGCCACGAACTGATTAGCCGGCCTGTCGTACAGCTCCTGCGGCGCGCCCACTTGCTGGAGCGCACCGTCGCGCATGACAGCGACGCGGTCGCCCATTGTCATCGCCTCGACCTGGTCGTGCGTGACGTAGATCGTCGTCGTGGCGAGATCGTGCTGGAGCTTCGCGATGTCGGCGCGCATCTGGACGCGCAGCTTCGCGTCGAGGTTCGACAGCGGCTCGTCCATGAGGAAGACCTGCGGTTGACGCACGATCGCGCGGCCCATAGCGACGCGCTGTCGCTGCCCGCCGGAGAGCTGCTTCGGTTTCCGCTCGAGGTACGGCGTCAAGTCGAGCATCTGCGCCGCCCACGTCACGCGGCGATGCGTCTCCTCCTTCGACTCTTTCCGCAGGCGCAAGCCGAAGGCGATGTTCTCGTACACCGACAGGTGCGGGTAGAGGGCGTAGTTCTGGAAGACCATCGCGATGTCGCGCTCCTTCGGCGAGAGCGTGTTGACGACACGTCCGCCGATGAAGAGCTCGCCGTCAGAGATCTCCTCCAGGCCGGCGACCATCCGCAGCGCGGTGGTCTTACCGCAGCCGGAAGGCCCGACGAGTACAAGAAACTCGCCGTCGTCGATCTCGAGCGAGAGGTCCTGAACGGCGTGGACGCCGTTGTCGTAGAACTTGTCGACCTCGTTGAAGACGACGTCAGCCATTGCTGATCCTCCAGACGTGGAAAGCCGGACCGTCGGCGGGCAGGACGCCGTTTCGCGCGTCGTCGCCGTACAAAGTCTCGAGACCGGTGAACGGAACGGTGATCGGATCGTGCGGCGCCCGGGCGGCGAGACAGAGAATGCGCTCGCCGCGCGTCTCGCGCAGGTACGCGATCGCGTCCTCGCCGACGTGGACGTAGCGGATGCCCCCGCGAGCGAGTGCGTCGCTCGAGCGCCGCAACGCAATCAGCGCCTTGTACTCGGCGAGCAGGGTCTGATCCCACGCTTCGCGCCGGTCCCACGGCATCGTGCGCCGCGAGTCCTCCCCCCAGTCGCCTTCGAGGCCAAGCTCGTCGCCGGCGAAGATCATCGGCACCCCCGGCGTCGTCATCTGCAGGCCGATGCCGACCAGATGCAGCTCGCGCGACGGTGCCACAGAACGGAAACGCGCCGTGTCGTGGGAGTCGAGAAGCGTCCAGGAGTTGACGGTTGCGTCCCACGGCACCCCTGCACGGAACGCGCGCATCACCGACACCGCATCGCGGCCGTCGTAGACAGGCGCCGGCGCCTCGGTGAAGACGTCCTCCTCGAGTTTGCCGCGGTGCAGCCACCACCAAGTTGGGCGGAGAAAGCCGGAGTAATTCATGACACCGTGCCAGCCGAGGCCATCGAGGTCGGGGCGGAAGTCGTGCCCGTGCTCGGCCATCAGGAGGCGATCGCCGGTGAGGGCGCGGGCGAGCGTTGCAACCTCGTGGTTGACGTCGATCGCGCCGTAGCGGCCCACCATGTTCGCGACGTCGATCCGCCAGCCGTCGAGGCCTTCCTCGAGCCAACGTGCGAGGACGCGGCCCATGCGGCTTCGAAGCTCAGCCGACGTCCAGTTGAACGTCGGCAGCGAACGGACACCGAGCCAGCAGTGGTAGCCGAGCGGTGGCGAGCCGTCGAAGAAGAAGAGCTCGCGCTCGGGCGCGTCCTCGCTGTGCTCCGCGCGCAGGAACCACTCGTGTCCGGCGCCGCAGTGATTGAGCGTCAGGTCGCCGATCACGCGCATCTGCCGCGCGTGCGCTGCGGCGAGAAGCGAGCGCAGCGCGGAGTCGCCGCCGAGCAGCGGATCGACGACGTCGAAGCTCGATGCGTCGTAGCGGTGGGTGCTGCGGGCCGGGAAAAACGGAGTCAGGTACAGGATGTTCGCGCCGAGTGATTCGATGTGGTCGAGATGCTGCTCGATCCCGGGCAGGTCGCCGCCGAAGAGCTCGCGCGACGTGTTGCGGCTCCGCCCCTCCGGCAAGCGGTCCCACTCCCGCTGCACCACCCAGCCGGGGCGCTTCACGTTCGCCGCAACGCCGGTCGTCGCGAAGCGATCCGGGAAGATCTCGTACACGACCGACGACGCGTGCCAGTCCGGAGCACCCGTTTCGAGCGGCAGGACGAAGTCGTCGCCGGACGAGACGTCGTGAGGATGGAGCCCGCGCCCGTTGAGCCACTGATATCCGGAGCTGCCGCCCGCGAGCAGCCAGCGGTAGCGGACGACCGGGTTGTCGACCGGCAGCTCGGCGCGCCACCACGTCTCGCCGCCTGAGCGCTCGTCGACGTCCGCCTGGACCGTGCGCGGCTCGCCGTCGGAGACGTACCGGAGGAGGACGCGGTCGGCCGCGGTGCGCGGAGCCCGCAGTCGAACCACGGCGGTCCCGCCGAGCCCGTCCGGGCGGTCGACGACGTACAGCTCGGAGCCGTCGTGGTGTGGCTCGGCGAGCGCGGCGCCTGTCGTCTTCTCGGCGTCGACGAGGCTCATCCTTTCACCGCCCCTTGCGTCAAGCCGTTGACGATGTACTTCTGCAGCCACATAAAGAGCAGCGCAGCGGGAAGCGCAGCCATCAGCGAACCGGCAGCGAAGTAGCCCCAGCGAGAACCGTATTGCTGGTCGATGAAGCCGCGCATGCCGACCGGCATCGTGAAGTGATGCGTCGTCTGCATGATCGCGCTCGCGAGGACGAACTCGTTGAACACCCCGATGAAGGAGAGAAGCGCGACGACGGCGAGCACAGGCAACGCGAGCGGGAGCACCACACCCCAGAAGATCTGGGTGGGCGTCGCTCCGTCGACGCGCGCCGACTCGTCAAGCTCCTTCGGGATCGTGTCGAAGAAGCCCTTCATGAGCCAGGTGTTCACTCCCATCGCGCCGGCGAGGTAGACGAGGATCAGCGCGAAGAACGTGTTGATCCCCATGAACGGAAAGATTGCGCCGACGTTCAGCACGATCAGGTAGAGCGCGACGACGAGCAGCAGGCCTGGGAACATCTGGATGAGCAGCAGGAAGAGCATCCCCATGCGCCTGCCCTTGAAGCGGAAGCGGCTGAAGGCATACGCGGCGAGCGCGCCGATCATGACCGTGAAGAAGGCAGCGACGAGGGCGACGAAGACGGAGTTGCCGAGCCAGCGTAGGAACGGCGCGTCGACGATGCTGCCGCTACCTGTGTCCTTGACGTGGTTGTGGAGCAGGCCGCCGAAGTTGTGCAGGGTGAAGTGGACCGGCAGATACGACGTTCCCGAAACTGACTGGTCGCGATTGAAGGCGCCGGAGGCTACAAACCAAACAGGGAAGAGCGCGAACAGGCAGGCGAGCACGCCGACGAGATGGCGCCACCACGTCTCGGCGAGTTTCGGCCGCCGACGGACCGGCTTCTCCAGCACAACCGGAGCAACCGCTGCTGCGCTCGCCTCGAGCGTGGTCATGCGATGTCCTCCAGAACTCTTGTCCGCGAGAAGCCGATCGTCGAGATCACAGCAGTGATGAAGAAGACGATGATCGTCACCGCGCTCGCGAGACCGTAGTCGTTTCCTTTACCGGTCGCGATCGCAATCTTGTACGTGTAGCTGATCAAGATGTCCGTCGATCCGGCGACCGCGGAGCTACCCGAGAACGGACCGCCGCCGGTGAGCAGATAGATGTTGTTGAAGTTGTTGAAGTTCAGCGCGAACGACGAGATCATCAGCGGCGCGACCGCGATTAGCAGTAACGGCAACGTCACGCGCCGGAAGATCTGCAAAGGCCCGCCGCCGTCGACCCGCGCCGCTTCGGTCAGCTCCTCCGGAATCGACTGGAGCGCGCCCATCGACACCACGAAGAAGAACGGCACCGTCAACCAGGCGCTGACGAGGATGCACGACACTTTCGCCCAGTTCGCGCCGAAGAGCCACGGGATGCTGAGGTGGAAGATCCGGTTCACGACCCCGAACTGGTCGTTGAGCAGGCCGGCCCAGACCAGCAGTGACAGGAAGCCCGGGATCGCCCACGGAATGATCAGGATCGACCGGTAGACCCGCTGGAAGCGCATTCCTCTCTTGTCAAGAGCGATCGCCAGGAAGAGACCGACCGCGAACGAGATCAGTACCACTGAGGCGGCGAACACGAACGTCCAGACGAAGACGCGCAGGAACGGCGACCGCACGATCGGATCGTGGATGATCCGCGAGAAGTTCTTCGTGCCGATGTTCGTCTTCCACCCGGGCTCGAGCGCATCTGCGCCGTGCGCGTACTCACCCTTCCCGTTGTCTCGGTAGACGGCTCCGTCGGAGAGCTTGACGAAGACGTCGCGCCTTGCGTCGTAGCGGAGCGTCGGCGCGAGCTCCACCGCGGTCGAGATCGACTGCGGCCGGATTCCGGCCTTGCCGACCGGAACGACGTACGTCTGCAGCTGCGTGTCGACATTGAAGAGCGCAAGGCCGTGCAGGAGTGTGTAACCCTTCGCGGATGTGATCTGACCAGCGCCACCCTGTACGGCGCCGGCCGGCAACGCTGTAAGCGCTTTCTGCGTGCCGACGTAATCCTCATGCGTTGCCTCGTCCCGCAGGATCAGGACGAGCTTGCCGCCGGCATCGCGCGCGACCGCCATCGTGTACGACTTGCCGTTCGGCGGAGGTTGAAGCGACGTCAGCTTGATCTGCTTGATCGCGTCTGCCTTCGTCGCGATGTGTCCGGTCGAGTAGTTCGTGAACGCAATCCGAACCGTGTAGATGATCGGGACGATCTGGAGGCTGATCAGCAGGATCGTTCCCGGGACTAGGAACTTCGATGGTGTCGCCCCGCTTCGGCGGCTAAGGAAGACGAGGTCGATGAGGGCGGTCGCCACCATGAGCACGGCCACCGCCACCCAGTGGTGACGCGTAAGCAGTACGAAGATCGCCCAGATGGCGAGCCCGTTCGAGGCAGAGAGAAGCACGACCTTGGCGCCGACGCCGACCGTGCCGGAGAAAGCGGAGATCAAGCGCGCGACGAGCGCGCCCCTCGAGGCGACATCCGAAGCGTTTGGATGCGCGGTGCTGCTCATCTGACTCGGTCTGAGAAGGCCTGGGCGCCCGGCGAAGGTACGGGCGCCCAGTCGCTACGACCTGCCTGCGCTAGCCGATCTTGTCCGCGATCGAGCGTGCCGCGGCCTTGAAGGCGGTGGTCGCCGGCGTCGCACCTGCTCCCTGGGTCGCCTTCACCCACGCCGCACCGAGATCCGCCCAGACGCTGTTCATCTGCGGGATGTTCGGCATTGGCACACCGCCCACACCCGCCTTGCCGAATTCGGCGAGCACGGGATCATGGACTTGCTTGCCCGCGATGATGTTGGCCGGGAAGCGGCCGTTCGCGATCGCGAGCGAGAGCTGCGCTGCCGGAGTCGGGATGTAGTTGGACACGAAGTCCTGCGCGAGAGCGTCCACGCCATGAACGGACGCGAACTTCGTGACCATCATGCCCTGCACCCCGAGGAACGGCACGGCGGCCTTCACGATCGCCGGCACCTGGATGATCTTGAACTTGATGCCGCTCTGCTCGAGGACCTGCGATGCCCACGGGCCTGTCATGTAGAACGCCGCCTGCTTCTTCAGGAACGCGTTCTGCGCCGTGTCATACGTCAGAGCTGCGTTGATCAGCCCCTCCTTGTTCCACTTGTCGATCGCCTTGGCATTCGCGAGGAACGTCTTGTTCGCGACGCCGATGTTCGACGGGTCGAGGTTGCCGGCGGTGTTCGTGCCGAAGATGTAGCCGCCGAGCCCGGAGAAGAACGGATACATGTGGTACGCGTCACCGTTCGCTCCCTGCTGAACAGCGATCCCAAACGACGTATGCACCTTCTTCTTGTACGCAAGCGCCTCCTGCTCGAGCTGCGCGAAGGTCGTCGGGACCTTCACCAGACTCGTGTTCACGACCAGACCGATGTTCTCGATCTGCGTTGGGACGCCGTAGAGCTTCTTCACGGCGATGCCGTAGGAGAACGCATTGAGCGTGTACGCGGGGAACTCCTTCTTGATCGCCGCGCTGAGGTAAATCGGCTCGACCAGGCCGTTCGCGGCAAGCTGGCCGGTCCAGTCGTGCGCCGCGAGGATGATGTCGGGCGCCGTCGAAGGATCGACGGTGCCGAGCTTGTCGCGGATGCCACCGAAGTCAGTGACGACGACGTTGACTGTGACGCCTGGGTTCTTCGCGATCCACTGATTGGCGAGCTGGGTGACCGCGTCTTTGCGGTTCTGATCGACCCAGATCGTCAGCGTGGGACCGGCCGCGCGAGCGGAATGGATGCTGCCGGCGAGCGCCGCGAGAAAGGCGGCGATCGCGACAAGGAGAAGCGCGCCGATGCGCTTTCTCGAGCTCATGCTTGACCCTCCTGGTTGTAACGCATGCAAACAGGCATGTAACAGCGCCGCACGCTATGCCCGTCCTTCGGGAAAGTCAAGGGGTCTCTGCCGCAGATTGTCTTGCGCGGCTCGAAGTAACGTGTTACATACGAAGTGAACATGGCGAACCTTCGTGAGGTAGCCCGGCAAGCCGGGGTGAGCGTCGCCACGGCCTCCCGCGTCGCGAATGGCAGCTTCGCCGTCGCCCCGGCAACGCGGGACCGGGTCGAGCGTGCGATGCGAGAGCTGCTCTACGTCCCTGCGGGGCATCGCTCAGAGACGGGCCTGATCGGGATCCTCGTGCCTGAGCTGGCGAACCCGATCTTCCCTGCGCTCGCGCAAGCAATCGAGACGCGGGCCGCGCCTGACGGGCTCGCTTCGATCCTCTGCAACACCGGCGAGGCCGCCCTTCGGGAGGTCGACTACGTCCACATGCTCCTCGACCGACGGGTCGAGGGAATGATCTTCATCTCCTCCGAAATGACGAACCTTCGGGGAGCGCATGGCCATTACCTCCAGCTCGTAGACGAAGGAGCAAAACTCGTGTTCGTCAACGGCGCGATCCCCGCGATCGACGTCCCCTCGGTCGGCGTCGACGAACGGGCGGCCGGCGAGATCGCGACGCAGCACTTGCTCGACCTCGGTCACGAGCGGATCGGATTCGTCGCCGGCTTGGAGCACTACCTGCCGACGCAGCTGAAGGCGGCCGGCCGTGCATCGGCGCTCAGCGCTGTAGGCATCGACCCCGCCGGGCTCACAGCACACGCCGACTTCAGCACGGAGGGTGGCGGAAGCGCGCTCGAGAAGCTTCTCGACCTGCCCGAGCCGCCGACGGGAGTTATCTGCTCGAGCGACATGATGGCCATCGGCGCGTTGCATGCGGCGTACCGCCGAGGTATCCGCGTCCCCGACGAGCTCTCAATCATCGGCTTCGACGGGATCGACGCGACGAACTGGACAGTTCCCGAGCTGACCACGGTGGAGCAGCCGATCGCACAGATCGCCGACACAGCGGTACAGACACTTCAGACGCTCATCGACCAGCCGGAGCGTGCGCTCCCCAGCTCGTACTTCCGACCGGTGCTTCGCGTGCGCGCGTCGACCGCGCCGCCTCACGCGCGGAACAGAACCTCTGCGCCCTCGCGAACGACGGCGGTCCCAGCGGTGACGTCGAGCTCGACTTCGACCGCGCCCCGCCGGTAGACAAGCCGCGTTCCCTCCGCGGCGACGCGCTCACGCGGACCGGCCGGCAAGGCGCGGCGCAGCGCCGCGAGCTCGCCATAGAACGCGAGCAGCCGCTCATCCTGCTGCGCGCCCCACAGCATCGGCAGACGCGCGTGACGGTCGCCTCCCCCCTTGATGCCCCGCTCCTGCGAGAGGCCGACCTCGGTGCCGTAGTAGACGATCGGAGGTCCCGCGAGCGTGAACTGGCAGACCGCTGCCGCCCGCAACCGCGACTGGTCGCCGCCTGCAATCCAGAGCACGCGGTCGAGATCGTGGTTGTCGAGGAACGATGGGCGCGTGAAAGCAGGCGGGAACGCAGCCTCGTGAGCGGTGAGAAAGACGTCGAGCCCGGGAGCGTCGAGCGTCCGGTAGCCGAACGCGCGCCGAAGGGCAAGAGCGAGCTGAACATCGAGGCAGCCGTCAAACAGACCCTCATATCGACGTTGAACATCAGGCGTGTCGATCACCTCGCCGAAGAGCCAACAATCTGGACGCTCGGCTCGCGCGGCTACGCGGAGCTCCGCCCACAGGTCGAACGACGCGCCACCCGCATAGTCGAGCCGAAGCCCGTCCACCCCTCGTCGGAGCCAGAACCGCGCGGCCTCGATAAGGTGCTCGCGGACGGACGGCTCATCGTGATTTAGCTGCGGCATGGACGGCACACCGAAGAACGTGCGGTAGTCGTCCGGCCAACGGTCGAACCGGAACCACGACACGTACGGGCTCGCTGGGCTTATGCGCGCGGCCGCGAACGCCTCATGCCGGTCCGAGACGTGGCTGGCCACGAAGTCGAGGATGAGACGCAAGCCTCGACGGTGCAGCTCGGAGACGAGGTCGTCGAAGTCCGCGAGCGTGCCGAGCGCGGGATCAACGGCGAAGTAATCCGTCACCTCGTAGCCGTGGTAGGCGGAGCTCGGATGGATCGGGTTCAGCCACACGGTGTTCGCGCCGAGTGCTTCGACATGGTCGAGCCGTTCGACGAGTCCGCGGAACGTGCCGCCGTAGCGATCTGCCGGCCCGTCGCCGCTCACAGGCCAGAAGCGGTCGACCCACACTTGGTAGACGATCGCCTCCGCCGCCCAGGCGGGCGGTCCGGCGTCGCCGACAACGTATGCCTGCCGCGCGCCGCCGTCCGCGTCGACATCGCCCACCCCGAGCGCATAGGCGACCGCGCCGGCCGGCCTTCCCGGGAGGACGCCTCGGTAGCGCCGGACGTAGTCCCAAGCGACCGTGTCCCACTCCGCCCCCGCGAACTCGAGCGGTCGGCGTCGGCCGTCGACCTCGACCCAGGCGTCCCCCGAGGGGACATCCGGGCCGACAGTCAGCTCGACGACGACCTCGTCGCCCTCGCGCGGGTTGCGCGGAGAGAGGGCACGCTCGTGGCTGACACCGCGCCGGCGGTTACGAACGTACGCGGCACGCTCGTCGTCGTCCGCGAGCCCGGGGATGACGATGTCGTCATGCAGAAGCGCCTCCACGCCACGGTTTTAGCACCGTGGCGTGGAGGCGACGAGCGCAGGCTCAGCTACCAGTTGTCGGTGAACGAGCCGGTACTTCCGTCGGCCGGAGTCGAGATCTGGTGGTTGTTGCCGCCGTCCCAGGTCACGGTGCCGTCCGAATGGATGATGATGTACTTGTACTGCACGGTCGAACTCGCCGGCAGACTTGCGACGTCGAACCACGTCGGGTAGTTCGGATCGACGAATCGCCCGACCGCTCCCGACGTCGTCGTACACCAGTTACACAGCTCTGCGTTGTTGCCGGTCAGGTACACGTTGTCGCCGAAGCTCGTGTTGGCGTTGTTGACGGTGAACGTCACCGGCACCTGCGGTCCGCTGAGGACATTGTAGGAGATGCCGTTGCTTGCACCGCCTCCCGACTTCGTCACGACCACCTGCTGCGTCCCGGTCGGCGCCCCTGACGGAACCGTGAAGTCGACCTCGCCGTCGGACCAGTAGTTCACCGTTGCCGATGTTCCACCGACAGTGACGGTGCCCGTGGAGGTGCCGAATCCGCGACCGGTCACTGCGACGACATCGCCGTTGCGACCCATCACAGGATCGACGTTTCCGACCTGCGGCGTCGACGGAGCGCTCTCGACGAACGACCAGACGGCTGCCTGTCCGGCGCCGAGCGTGAACGCGTTCACCGGGTTGTTGTTGAACGTGCCGTTCGTGACAGTGATCGAGCCGCCGCCCGCCAGCCCGTTGAGCTGGTCGCTATACGTGCCAGCCGGTAACGCCGTGTTCAACCCGGTGATGTTGTAGCCCGTCGTCGTGCTCTTGTTGAGCGCGACGAGCACCTCGTCACCGTTGACCTGCCGCTCGTAGATGTAGACGTCGTTGTTGATCCACCGCTGCGTCGACGAGCCGTAGCGGATCGCCGGGTTCGACTGTCGCAACGCGGACAGCTTCTGGATGATCTGATACAGCGTCGTCGTCGTGCTGAACGACGACATCATCGGTCGGTTGTAGGGATCGCTTCCACCGTTCGTGTCGTTGTGCAGATACTGCTCGTCCCCGTAGTAGATGCACGGGATTCCACGAGTCGTCAGGTCGAAGACGTAAGCCTCGTTGAGCAGCGTCTGGTTGTTGTTGACCGACAGGAACCGTGGAATGTCCTGCGTGTCGACCGAGTTGACGAGCTGGTTCTGGTACGTGAAGTCCGACGCGTCGCGTGAGACCGTGGTGTCGAGCTCCGACATGTTCGCGTTGTTCATGAACACGTCTCGAATCGCTGTGTTCAGGTCGATGTTCTGGAGCGACTGGCCGGCTGTGTTCGCGAACTTGATCTCTTCCGGCCAGAGCGTCGCGCCGTTGCTGTCGAACCACTCGCCGAAGATGAACACGCTCTTCTTGTTGAGGATGTGGTCGTCGTACGCCTTGACCTGACCGGTCGGCATCAGCTTGACCGCATCCATACGGATCCCGTCCACCCCGTGCGAAAGCCACGTGTCGACTGCGCCCCGGAGGTACGAGTTGGCACACGAATTCTCGCCTGCGAAGTCGGCGAGGTTGACGATGCTCTTGTACCAGACCGAGTAGAGATCGCTGTAGTCGCTGATGCTTCCGTTCTTGTGGAAGCACCCGTTCGGGTCGTTCGAATACGACGCGACGAACGAGCCGTTGTTGTAAATCGACCCGTTCTTCGCGTACGACGAGTTGTTCGGATCGGCCGGGTTCGAGTGGTTCGGCGCCCAGTCGAGAACCACCTTGATCCCGTCGGCGTGGGCCGTTGAAACCATGTTGTCGAACTCCGTCCATGATCCGAAGTGCGGCTCTGGGACGTAGAAGTCCATCCCCCAGTAGCCGTGGTAACCGGCCTGGTTGACCCCATTGATGGGAACGGGGACGTTGACGTTCTGGACCGCGGGCGAGATCCAGATCGCCGTGACGCCGAGACCTTGCAGGTACGACATCTTCTGGGTGATGCCGGCCCAGTCACCACCCCAGTACAGCGTCCAGTTCGACTTGTCAGCGCTGTACAGATTGGGGCTCGACGCCGGGTTGTTGTTCGAGGTGTTCCCGTCGTAGAACCGATCCGTGATGATCTGGTAGATCGTGTCGCCGGTGAAATCCGCCTTCGTCGCCGGCGAGCCCGAGCCCAGGGCAACTGCCGGGTGCCTGAGAGAGGCGGACGACCCGAGCCCAATGAGCGCGGCGGCGAGAGCGATGAAAACCAGCGGGCGAAGCGAACGCATTCCGAACCCCCTTGGCTTGGAACAAGTTTCGCCGCAGCTGGAACGACGGCGCAACGCTACGCCGTAGGTTGATCTTTGTCAAGCGAATAATCGCGCCCAAATGAGGGATCCAGGCTTGAAACACGTGTTTCACTACTTAGAAACAGCCAAGTCACGTTTCGCGAGTATCCGCGCCCGCGCGGGCCTGACGTCTGCCCTCCTAGCGGTTCACGCCGACAGCTCGAGCGGCTCCGGAGGACCGCTCCGCCGAACGAGCTAGCCCCGAAGCGGGGAGCCGTCGAGGCAGCGTCCCTTGTCGACTTCCGAAAGGAACCGTTCGCCGAGAATCCAAACCCAGCGCCCGGAGAGGTCGACCGCGTGCAAGCGGTACGTAAGCGTCGTCGCTCCCGGCGACGTGAAGCTGATGGTCACGAGCTTCGCCGTCTTCTGTGGAATGCCCTCGACGTGAATCGCCTCGTCCTGGACGGCGAGCACGTGAAATGTCTCCTTGCCCGTGGCGATGTTCGTGCCCATCTGCCGCGAGCACGCGACGTACTGCATCTGCGTGATCAGTTTCTGATGAGCAGGATGCAGCTCAGTCCACTGCTTGCTCCACTGGCCGTTGATCTCCTCGCGCAAGATCCGCGTCATGAAGACGCCGACCGACTCGTGCGCCTTAAGCGCGCCCCCACAGCCAGCGACGACAGCGAGCAGCAGCAGCAACACGGCGGCGCTCTTCACACGCGTGACGCCAGCTCGGACGGGCGCATCCTCCACGGTGAGCACGTCGTGATTATGCGGGACGAGGCTAGCGACGCATCAGTGATGTTTCGGTTTGTCCTTCGGAGTCAGTTTGGGGTTGGAGCCTGCTTTGCCGCTTCCCGCGCTGCCGCTCGAGGAGTCCCCGCCGCCGGTCGTCTTGCCGCCGATCGGTTCCCTTGGTTGTCGGTAGAGAGGACGAGAACTGGCTTCGGCGTCCACCGAGACCCGCTGTCGACTCGTCAGCAAGCGACTTCCGTTTGCGAGACTTCCACTCGTCGTGCGGCCGCTCGCCGTCCTCGTCGCGTCCCTCGCCTTGGCGGGGAGCGCGAATGCTGCACTCGCGCTGCATGTGCAAGGGAACCGTCTGGTCGATGCGAACGGCCAGCAGGTCATCCTTCGCGGCGTGAACCGGTCGGGCCCGGAGTACGCGTGCATTCAGGGCCGGGGGATCTTCGACGGCCCCTTCGACGCCGCATCGGTTGCGGCAATCGCCGGATGGAAAGCCAACGTCGTCCGTGTGCCCCTGAACGAGGACTGCTGGCTCGGAATCAACGGCGTCAAGGCCGCGTACGGCGGCGCCGCGTACCGGCGGGCGATCGTCGCCTACGTTCAACTGCTACACCGCTCCGGCCTCTACGCGGAACTTTCGTTGATCTGGGCGGCGCCGGGCACCTTCAGGGCGACCTATCAGCCCGGAGCCCCCGACGAAGACCATGCCCCAGCGATGTGGCGGAGCCTTGCGACGACGTTTCGCCACGATCCCGCTGTCATCCTCGCGCCGTGGGGCGAGACGATCGTGAACTGGAACTGCTTCCTGCACGGTGGCATCTGCGAGGCGACCTACGGTCCGCACAACACGCCGTATCGCAGCGCCGGAATGCAGCAAGCGGTAAATGTGATGCGGGCGGCGGGTTATCGCGGCGTGATCGCAATCCCCGGCATCGACTACGCAAACGACCTATCGCAATGGCTCTCGCACGAACCTCGAGACCCGCTGCATCAGCTCGTTGCCGAAGCGCACATCTACGGCAAGAACAGCTGCTCGGATACGAGCTGCTTCGACCGGACGCTCGCGCCGGTAGCAGCCAAGGTTCCCCTCGTATTCGGCGAAACCGGCGAGTCCTTTGACGACTCCGACTGCGGCAGCTCGAACATCACGAGCTTCATGAACTGGGCCGACGCCCATCAGGTCGGCTACGAAGCGTGGACGTGGGACACTTGGGGAACCTGCGGCTCGCTCATCGACGACTATGGAGGCACGCCGCGTGGCGCCTACGGGCAGGCCGTACACGACCATTTTGCAGCGCTCGCAGGGCCGCTCCGACGGACCAGCTAACCGGACATGCGCTGCTGCGAGCGCGCAAGAAGCGCCGCTTTGTTGATCGGAACGGTTCTCGCCTACGCGGTCTCTTGTCTCTTGTTAGACGCGCGCGGGCGAGACGTATGACTCGCGACTGGCGCTCGCTGGAAGCAGTTAGCGGCCGAGCCGCGTCCGCCGGCGGATGCCGAGACGCGCCTGGACGGCCCTGTCCTCGCGACCATCCTTGACCGCCGCCCAGATGAACAAGCCGAAGACAAGAGCGGCGGTAACGACGACGGAGATGGCCACCACGATCGCTGCTGCGATGTCCACATAACAGCATGTTCCCGCCGAACAACCGCCTGAACATCAGCGCCGCGAACTTGAACCAGGGATCTGCGCCGCTACCAGCCACGCGCCTTACAGCGATTTTCTGTTCGCCTTACATAACTCTTTCCGCGAGCAGAGGCTGGACTTACGTGCGCAGACGAGCCTTCGGGCATGAGCTCGTTCGGCGGAACGACGACACGGCGGCGAGCGCTCGGGCTCGCCGGGTCGAGTGGCCTCGCGCTGTTTGCCGCGGCCAGCGGTTGGCCCAAGGCGCTCGGCGTCCCAGAGCCTGACGGCGCGCGCGCGTCGGGAGCCGCGGCCGGCGCTCCGAGCACCAACGCTGCGTCCTTTCAGTCGCAGGCGCTCCGCAGCCGTTTGCACTTCGTCGTCCACGCACCCGCCAGCTACGCGAGCGGGTCGGGGCGCTATCCGGTCGTCTACTTCCTGCACGGGCTGCCGGCAAGCCCGTCTTCCTACCTCCACCTCGACTGGGTCTCAGCTGCGCTCGCCCGAACGGGTCGGGAGGGTCTTCTCGTCATACCGCAAGGAACACGAGTCGCCGACGGTGACCCTGAGTACCACGACTGGGGTCCAGGTGACAACTGGGAGACGGCAATCGCGCGGGAGCTCCCCGTCTGGATGGACGCCAATTATCGGACGCGTGCGGATCGCGGGGGCCGCGCGATCGTCGGGTACTCGGCGGGTGGCTACGGGGCCGCGATCATCGGTCTGCGCCACCCCGAACAGTTCTCCGTCGTCCAATCGTGGAGCGGTTACTTTCGGCCGACAGACCCGAGCGGACGGCATCCACTCTCCGTCGGCTCCACCCGGGAAAACGAAGATGCAAGCGTCGAGGACCTCGTCCCGGCCCTTGCGACCCAGTTCGCGCGCCATCCGACCGCGTTCGCGTTTTACGTCGGCGCTTCCGATCCGACCTTCGTTCCGGCGAACACCGCGCTCGAGCGAGCACTGACGAATGCCGGCGTCGAGCACCTGTTCCGGCTCTATGCCGGCGGGCACACGACCGCGCTGTGGCAGGCGCATGCGCCGGCATGGCTTGCGCATGCCGCTGATTCCCTCTCCGGCGCTCCGACGCTGTGAGCGACAGGCAGCGGACCGTGCGCTCGATGAAGCAGACGCGCATCTCGGCGCCGGCCACCGTTGCTTACCTGCTGATTCTCGTCGCGACGACTGTTGTGCTCACTAGCTCGAGCGCGCAGAGGGACAACCATCTGCTGCTCGCAGTCAGCACCAACATTCACCAACTTGCTCATGTGCCCGTCCGCGTCCTGGTCGCCAGCGCGTTCTGGACGGGCGGTTGGTGGGACCTCGCTCGGTGGACAGTGCTCTTCGCCGTGATAGTCGCTCCAGTCGAGCATCGCCTCGGCTGGCGGCCTACGACGGTCACCTTCGCCGCCGGACACATCGGGGCGACACTCGTCGTCGCTGCCGGCATCTGGAGCGGAGTCCGCCTCGGCGAAGTGAACCCGGCCGACACGTTGGCGCGCGACGTAGGCGCCAGTTACGGGTTCTTTGCGATCGCCGCCTTTGCCGCCTACCTGCTCGCGCCGCGATTACGGCTCCCGTACCTCTTTGTCATCATCGGCTACCTGGCCGCGAAAGCAGCGCTGTTCCATACCTTCACCGACTTCGGCCACGTTGCCGCCGTCGCGATCGGTCTTGCCTGCTACCCACTCGCCTGCACTCACGACGGGCGTGCACGAGTCTCCCTCTCTCCGCGCCCACGCGGCCTCGAGCCGGCCGACGCAACGTGACGTGCACGCAGGTCGACCCCTTCCGTGCCAGGCGCTGAGATGAATCCCGCGACTAGCCCCCGCGGACGACCTCGTAGGTAAGGACAACGACGTCGCCCTCGGTGGTCACGTTGTCGAGGAGCCGGACCGCTTTCTTATCGCTCGTCTCGCCGAAGAGGCGCTCGCCCTCCCCGAGCACGACCGGGAAGACCTTCAGCCGCAGCTCGTCGACGAGGTCGTGCTCCATCAGCAGGCGCACGAGCTGGAAGCTGCCCGGAACGACGAGCTCCCCGTCGAGCTCTTGCTTCAGCTTCGAGACCCGCTCGAGCACGTCGCCCTGCAGCACCGTCGAGTTGTTCCAGTCGGGTTGCTCCAGGGTCGAGGACACGACGTACTTCGGGACGCTGTTCAGCCTGTCCGCGAGCTCGCCGCTACGGGATGGCCACCGTGCGGCGAGCCACTCGTACGTCCGCCGGCCCAGCAGCAAGGCCTCCGCGCCCACGGCATCGTCGAGCGCGAGCTTGCCGAGCTCCGGGCGATCCTTGATCGCGCCGACCCAGCCCCCGAGCCTGAAGCCCTCGTCGCCGGCCGGGTCCTGAACGACCCCGTCGAGCGAGACATTGTCGCTGACCACGATCTTTGCCATCTCGACTCCCCTTTCTCGAGCTCTTTCGAAGGCAGATCCGACGCAGGGTCGGAATCCATCGCTAGAGCGCGATCGACGCGGGGATGTCGAAGCGGGGAAACAGGTCCGGCGTGAGAAAGGCGGCGATCTCTTCGATCTTGTCGCCGCGAAGTGTGAGAACGCTCAGGCTGTGCGGCATGAACGCCGCCGTCTGCTCGTCCCACGCGTAGGTCGCGAGCGCGGGCTGTCCGTTTGCCGACGTCGGAACCATCCGCCACCGCCTGATCCCCGAGAACGGGTACGCGCGCAGGAACACAGCGACGTGGTCGCGGCCGTCGACCCAGGTCGGCAGTGGCGGCATCACGAGCCTGGCGTCCTCAGCCAGGATGGAGACGACCGCGTCGATGTCGTTCCGCTCCCACGCGGCGACGAAGCGGTCGACCAGTTGGCTCAGCTTGTCGTCGCCGATGAGGCGAAGCGTCTGTTGCTGGGTGTGGCTCGGGAGCCGTTCGTCGACCGTCTTATGTGCCCGTTGCAGCGCGCTGTCGACCGAGACCGGGGTCGTATCGAGCACGTGCGCGGTCTCCCGGGCCGAGAAACCGAGGACGTCGCGGAGAATCAGCACGGCTCGCTGCCGGGCGGGCAAGTGCTGCAACGCGGCGATGAAGGCGAGCTCCACCCCTTCGCGCTGCTCATACCGCGCGTCCGGGCCAGCGAGCCACTCGAGGCCGAGCTCGGCGTCGGGGTATGGCTCGAGCCAAACGGGCTCGCTCACCGGCTCGGCCGGGCGGTCGTGAGGGTCTGATGCGGGCGCGTAGTCGATCGGCAGCACTCGCTTTGGCCGCCGCTCGATCGCGCGCAGGCAAGCGTTCGTCACGATCCGGTACAGCCAGGAACGCAGCGAGCTCCGCTCCTCGAAACGTGCCAGTGCGCGCCAGGCACGGAGGAGCGCCTCTTGCAGTGCGTCCTCGGCGTCCGCATAGGAGCCGAGCATCCGGTAGCAGTGGGCCTGAAGCTCCCGCCGGAACGGATCGACGAGCCGGCCGAACGCGTCGCGATCGCCGGCTCGCGCCGCCCTCAACAGCTCTTGTTCTGGGTGGGCGCTCATCGCTTCGGCTGCCATAGAGCGATCTCTCCGGCCTGCGGTGTGGAGACTACGCTGCGCCAGCCGGCCGGCCCTTCGCGCGGCTCCAGAAGCACGCGCGCGCCGAGCCGGCGCGCGCGTTCGGTTCGCTCGTCGATTCGATCGACCTCGACGTAGGGAATCCAGAGCGGCCGTCTCGTTCCGCACTCGACGATCCCGCCGCCGATGCCGCCGCCGAGCTCGAGCGCGAGATAGGAGCCGCACCGCGCATCGATCACCACCGGCCGCCACCGCAGCAGCGTCTCGTAGAAGGCGCTCGCTGCCGCCCGATCGCGCGTGTGCAGCTCGAGATGCACCACACCGTCCACGTCAGTCGAGGACCGGAACGGCGTCCTGCGTCATCTTCGCCCGCCCGCGGCGCAGAAGCACCGCAGTGGTGAACGGCGCGAGCAGCGCGATCGCGCCGCAGACCCAGAAGGCCCACTGGAAACCGCCCGTGAGCGCACTGCGGGTCGCGTCGCCGTCGGCGAGCAGCGTCTTCAGGTGGGTCGCGGCGACGGTGGAAGCGATCGCCACTCCGATCGCACCGCCAAGCTGTTGCGAGGTGTTGAGCAGCCCGGAGGCGAGCCCGGCCTCCCGCTCGACGACACCGGTGAGCGCGCCGATCGAAATTGGGACGAAGCTGAACGCACCACCGGCTCCGGCTACGAAGAACGGGCCGGCCAGCGAGCCCCAGAAGTGTCCCTGGGCCGGAGCCTGCGCCGCCCAGAGAACGCCGCCCCCGATCAGCGCCATCCCGACGGCCATCACCGGGCCGGGCGAGACCCGGGTGACGAGCTTCTGCGAGATGCCAACGAGCGCGACCGACGTGAGCGAGGTGGCCAGCCAGGCGACGCCGGTCTGCAGTGCCGAGTAGCCGAGCACCTGCTGCATGTACAGCGTGCCGACGAACACGAAGCCGAAGAAGCTGCCGCCGAGCAGCAGCCCG
Source organism: Gaiellaceae bacterium (assembly GCA_035703805.1). GTDB lineage: Bacteria > Actinomycetota > Thermoleophilia > Gaiellales > Gaiellaceae > Palsa-739. Next base: position 21,990 of record DASSXM010000116.1, read on the forward strand.
GCCGCGTTCGCCGCCGCCACAGTCCGCATTCGGAAGATGCGAAGCGGCATCAGCGGCGCCTCGACCCGCGACTCGACCACCAGGAACCCAACCAGTAGGACCGCCGAGGTGGCCAGCAGCGCCACCGTCCGCGCCGACGACCAGCCGACCTGCGGGGCGTTCGAGATCGCGTACACGAGCGCAAGTAGCCCTCCGGTTACGCTGATCGCACCGAGCGGGTCAAACCGACGACGGAGTCCAACGAGGCGGCTCTCAGGAACGATCCGCGGCGCCAGCACCAGCGCCGCCACTCCGACCGGCACGTTCAGAAAGAAGATGTACTGCCAGCCGACGTAGTGGGTGACGAGCCCGCCCGCGATCAGCCCGACCGTAGCGGCGGTGCCACCGATGGCGCCCCAGGCGCCGAGTGCTTTGTTGCGATCGGCCCCCTCGGTGAACATGTTCGTCACGATCGAGAGCGCCGCCGGCAGCACGACCGCTGCGCCGAGCCCCTGCAGCCCGCGCATCGCAATCAGGAAGCCGGAGCTGGTCGCGAGCCCCGCTCCGAGCGAGGCCGCCGTGAAGAGCCCAAGGCCGGCCATCATGATCCGGCGCCGGCCCAACAGATCGGCGGCCCGGCCGCCCAGGAGCAGGAAGCCGCCGAAAGTCAGCCCGTAGGCGGTCACCACCCACTGCAGATTCGACTCCGAAAAGTGCAGCTTGCGCCCGATGGTCGGAAGCGCAACGTTGACGATCGTGAGATCGACGATCGTCATGAAGTAGGAAACCGCCAGCACTGCGAAAGCGCGCCAGCGATGAACCTCGGTGCTCATCGCAAACTCCTTTGGCTCGGTCGCTTGACGACGCCGGAGTGTCCGCCGTCTGCTGGTAGTGATCCGGCGACGCGCCCGAATCCATCGCTCGCTACCCAGAGAAGTGGTCGTCGTGCGCGCCGGATCGCGCGCGACATCCCCAACCCTGCTCGCGCCACGCATCCCGCGGCCGGGAGGGGAGGTCGACGGTTCGAGTCCGTCAGAGGGCTCTGCAAAAGCGCCG
>DASSXM010000128.1:0-69738 GCA_035703805.1 Gaiellaceae bacterium
GCCGAAGTCCGTCGTCACGATCGTGACGTCGAGGCCGTGAAACACGCCGGGCGCGGCGGTCGCGTGCATCGCGGCGACACCGATCTCGCGCCAGCGCGGGTTCATGAGGTTCGCGCGATGCTCGGGACTGTCGAGCCAGAGCTGCAGCGCCTGCGAGGCGCCGACGTCCGGCGACGACCAGAGGAGGTTCTCGCCGACCGACCAGTACGTCCAGGGAGTCGACGGGTAGTACGTGCGGATGCGCTTCCAGAACAGCGAGCCGTCGGCCGACTCGTGTGCGAAGTAGCCCTCCGTCGCCATCTCCTGCGTGTGCGCGATCGCGGCTGCAGTCAGCGGCTGCGAGAGACGGAGCGCGGTGAGGTGATGCGCGACGCGAAACTGGTTGATGTCCGCGAGCACGCCTCGCTCGAGGGAGCTGAGGGCAAGAGCCGGGCGGCCGGGAGCGGCGACCGCGTTCGTCGCGAGTGCAGCGGCGACGCAGGCCAAGGCGAACCCCGCCGCGAGCCTGGCTGCAACCCCCCTGAACATCTACGAACAGCGTCGGGCTTTGTGGGCTCTGGCACATGGGCCGAACGGCGGATCTTCGGCGTCGGAGGGTCCTACTCCGGTTAGGGTGGCCCGCGATGTCCTCGGCCACGCTGAAGACCAATCACGGCGCGATCGCGCTCGAGCTACACGACACCGACGCGCCGAAGACGGTCGAGAACTTCGTCGAACTCGCGCGCAAGGGCTTCTACGACGGAGTCATCTTCCACCGTGTCATCCCCGATTTCATGATCCAGGGCGGCGACCCGACCGGCACCGGCTCGGGCGGCCCCGGCTACACGTTCGAAGACGAGTTCAACGACCACAAGGTCGAGCGCGGCGCACTCGCGATGGCGAATGCCGGCCCGAACACGAACGGCAGCCAGTTCTTCATCGTCACCGCTGACGAGTGCCCGTGGCTCGACGGCAAGCACACGGTGTTCGGTCGCGTAACCGACGGCATGGACGTCATCGACGCAATCTCCGCACTCGACACCGACGCGCGCGACCGCCCGAGCGCCGACGTCGTCATCGAGAGCGTCGAACTCAGCTAGACCTTCGCTCGACCAGCCACGCGCCGAACGCGATCCCGTACCAAAGCGCCGCGATGACGATCGTGATCGAAGCCGCTGTCGCGATCCCGGCCGTCTTCGAGAAGAGGAACGTCGTGACCATGAGGACAGCGGCGACCATCGCCACGGCGAGGAAGAAGAAGCCTGCGATAGCAAGCTTGTTGCCGATGACGACGATGCGCCCCTTGTCCTCGACACGGAACCGCAGGCGGTGGAAGGACGGCGTCGCGATGAGCAGCGCCGAGGAGAGCGAGGTCGCGATGAGCGCGACGAAGAACGCGACCTTCTCGAACTGCGTCACCTTCTTGTAACCGCTGCTGAACGGCACGGCGAGCAGGAACGCGAACAGCACCTGCACGCCTGGTAGCGCGACCCGAAGCTCGTTGAGCAGCTCGATCAGCTCGCGATCGTGTCGCTGCTTCGGGCTCTCGCCTGGCTCCATGGCGGAAGGGTAGGCTCCTGAGCGGGATGACGTGGAAGGACGTGGTCAAGATCGCGCGCGAGCTGCCCGAGATCGAGGAGACGACGTCGTACGGCCGCCCGGCACTCAAGGTGCGCGGCAAGTTCGTCGCCGCGATGCGCACGAACCCGGATGCGCTCGTCGTGCGCTGCGATCTGGAGGAGAAGCCGTTCCTGCTCGAGGCGCGGCCGGACATCCTCTTCGAGACGCCGCACTACCACGGCTGGGGCTACATGCTCGTCAAGCCCGAGGCGTCGCTCGACGACGTGCGCGAGTTCCTCACCGACTCCTGGCTCCTCGCGGCGCCGAAGAAGCTCGCCTCTTCTTTAGAACTCGGTTCGGGATGACGCCCGTCGACGGGGCGCGATTCGGCGGATGCGATGCAAGGACGCAGGGAGCGCCGATAGTCATCACTATCGGCGCGACCGAGGACGCAGCAGCGCGCCGCCGAGCGCGTTCCGGCGACATCGCGTTCATCCTGAATCGAGTTCTCTAGTCACGTCCGACTGAGCTCGTCGAACGCGCCTTCGAGCTGATCCTCCTGCAGAAAGCGGCGGAGGTAGACGACGAAGACGGTGAAGAAGACGATCGCCTGCTCGACCGCCATCGTCACGCCGGCGAGCTGCTGGTCGCCGCGCGCGGACGGCCCCCACGTGCGCGGCGCGTGCGCGTACACGGAGTAGACGGGGCGCGGGACGAGCGCGAGCACGAGACCGAGCGGCGAAGCGAGTACGAACGCCGCGAAGAGGTACGCAGCCTTGGCGCCTGCCGAGTAGCGGCCGTGGATCACCGGCCACCAGACACACATGCCGTCGAGCAGGTAGCTGACGTGCTCGACGTGCAACAGCGAGTGCGGATGGTGCAGCGCGGTGTCGTACGCCCATGGCAGGTGCCAGAGGAAGTACGTGGCGATCCAGAGGGGCAGTGCGACGAGCGGACGGAAAAGCGGGAAGTCGCGTGCGCGCGCAGCCGCGGCGGGCGGAATCGTAACCACGAGCAACGCCGGCGCCCACTCCGCGAGCACGACGTTCTGCAGCAGGTGCGCCCAGAGGAACGTGTGCACTGCGAGCGGCTGCAACCGCGTCGCGAACGCGGCGAAGATGAGCGCGAGGCCGGCGATCAGCGCGGCGAGACGCGCGCCGAGCGGGCGTGTCGAGAGAAGCGCGACGGCGAGTAGCGGAACAAGGACGACGGCCTCCGCCGAGAAATACACACCGCTACGCTAGATGTCCGTTGCGGGCGTAGCTCAATGGTAGAGCACCAGGTTTCCACCCTGGGTACGCGGGTCCGATTCCCGCCGCCCGCTTCACACTCCATCCGATTGCGTCGCTACGTTGTCTGTAGTGAAAACAGTCGAACGCAGTAGGGCGCGCGAATTGCGCTGCGACGGACGCTCGGTTCGGGAGATCGCCGAGATCCTTCACATCCCTCAGAGCTCCATCAGCCTCTGGGTCCGGGATGTTCGGCTGACGTCCGAACAACGGCGTGTCCTCGACGAGCGAGGCGAGCGCGGTCGAGCGGCCGCACGCCTGCGAAAGGCGGAGGCTGCGCGCGATATGCGGCGTGGTTATCAAAGTGAGGGACGCCGCCTTGCGCGCGAACGAGACGGTGCCTACGCGGCGGGCTGCATGCTCTATTGGGCCGAAGGGGCGAAGGCGCGCAACACCGTCAAGATCACAAACTCAGATCCGGAAGTGCTTGTGTACTTCGTCCGGTTTCTCCGCGAGCAATTCGACGTGGCAGACCACCGGATGAGTGTCTACTGCAACCTCTTTGCAGATCACCTCGAACGCCAGCGCGAAATCGAGGACTACTGGCTCGCCCGACTGGACTTGCCGCCAGATTGCCTCCGCAAGTCGATGGTCAACGTCTACTCCAAGTACAGCGAGAAGAAGCGGATTGGAAGGCTCCCGTTCGGTACCTGTGCGCTTTGCGTCAACAGCACACAGATCGTGCAGACGATCTACGGATCAATTCAGGAGTACGGCGGGTTCGAGCGCCCCGAGTGGCTCGACTGAAGCGCACGGCGCTCCACCTCGGCGTCGATCTCCGCACCGAATAACAGCGCGACGCCGGCGAGCCAGAGCCACGTGAGCATCACGATCACGGCGGAGAGCGCGCCCCATGTCTTGTTGTACGAGCCGAACATCGCCGTGTAGACGGCGAACAAGCCCGACATGGCAAGCCACAGCACGGTAGTGACGACTGCGCCGGGTGTGACCCATCTCCATTCCCGCTCGATGTCAGGCCCGAGGTAGAGAAGCCCGGCAAAGGCGGCGAACAAGCCGCCGACCAGAATCGGCCACTGCGCGATCCACCACAGCCAGTTGACGACGCCGCGCGCGCCGCCCGAGTGCGACGCGATGAGCTTCTCGACCTGCGGGCCGAACATCAGAAGCACGGCGACGAGAAGGAACGCAACGCAGAGAATCGCAACGAGTTTCAGCGCGACGACGCGCTTGCGAATGAAGCTGCGACTGTCCTTCCGCTCGTACGCGAGGTTGATGGCCGTCATGTACGTGCCCATCGCGCCGGTCGTCGACCACAGCGCGAGCACGAAGCCGGCGATCGTCACCAGCACGCCGGTGGTGGGATGCGCGTCGAGCCGCTTCAGGCTGCTGCCGAGCAGCTCCGTCGCCTGAGCCGGAATGACCTGCTTGAAGTGCTGCATGAGCGTTGTGATCGTGTCCGGCGTCGCGATGAGCGTGAAGAGCCCGACGACGACGAGGAGCACGGAGGGAATCGCGAAGAAGGCGGAGTACGCGAGCGCCGACGCGAGCATCGGCCCGTTGTCGGTGCGGAAGCGCTTCGCGGCGCGGATGAATGTGCCCTTGGACACCATTGGATGGTAGGACCCGCTCATGGAACGGCTAAACCTCGTCATTGTCGGAGCAGGCTCGGCCGGTCTCGCGACCGCCGCGCTGCTGCGCAAGGACGGGATCGACTCCGTGCTGCTCGAAGCGGGGCCGGAGCCGGGCGCGGCGTGGCGCACGCGCTACGACCGGCTGCGACTGCACACGCCTCGGCTTCTGTCCGGCCTTCCTGGGCTGCGCATCCCACGCCGGTACGGCCGCTGGGTCACCCGCGACGGCCTGCTCGAGTACTTCCACGCGTACGTCGACGAGCACGGCCTCGACGTGCGCACCAATGCCCGCGTCGAGCGCATCGAGCCGGACCGCGACGGCTGGCGGCTCGCGACGGCGAACGGCGACATCAATGCGAAGACCGTCATCGTCGCCACGGGCTACAACGGCCGGCCGTTCATCCCCGACTGGCCGGGACGCGAAGGCTTCACCGGCGAGCTCATCCACTCTTCGCAGTACGCGAATCCGATTCCGTATCGCGACCGGGACGTGCTCACGGTCGGCGTCGGGAACTCCGGCGCCGAGATCGCGACCGACGTCGCCGACGGTGGTGCATCGCGTTCGCGCATCTCAGTGCGCACGCCGCCCCAGATCCTGCGTCGCGCGACGGCGGGCATCCCAGCGCAGCTGATCGGGATCGCGATCAGGCACCTGCCGCCGGAGTGGGTCGACCCGATCTCGATGACGCAGCGCAAGCTCTCGATCCCCGACCTCGCGGCGCAAGGTCTGCCGCGTCCCCTTCACGGCGTGCGCACGTCGTTCATCACGACGGGGACGACACCCGTGCTCGACGTCGGCATCGTCGACGCGGTGCGCAGAGGACGCGTCGAAGTCGTCGCCGCGGTCGAAGGCTTTGACGGCGCGGACGTGCTGCTCGCCGACGGATCGCATTACGCAGCCGATGCCGTGATTGCGGCAACGGGATTTCGCGCGGGGCTCGACGACCTCGTCGGCGACCTCGACGTGCTCGCGCCGAGCGGTCTGCCGCTGAAGACCGACGGAGAGCCTGCGCTGCCGGGACTGTGGTTCGTCGGCTTCCGCCCCACGCTCGGCGGGCAGTTGCGCGAAGGCAGCATCGCCGCACGCAACGTTGCCAAGGCGGTTGCTGCGAGTGTTTAGTCGGGGCGGGCCGACTCGAACGGCCGACTTCTGCGTCCCAAACGCAGCGCTCTACCAGGCTGAGCTACGCCCCGATGTGCACACGCTAGCGCGCCGACGCGTCGGATAGCGTCGCCCGGGTGACGCACGAGCGCCGTCCGCTGCTCGGCTACGCGATGGTGCTCGTCGCGGCGACGCTCTTCGGCGTCAACGGCTCCGTCGCGAAGGTGGCGCTTAGCTCGGGGTTGTCGTCACTCCGGCTCACTGAGGCGCGCTCTGCTGGCGCGTTCATCGGGCTGACGGTCATCGCGCTGATCTACTCGCCGGCATCGCTACGGGTAACGCGCCGCGAGCTCCCACGACTTGCGCTCTTCGGCATCGCTGGCGTCGCCTTCGTGCAGCTCTTCTACTTCCTCTCGATCCACCGCCTCGCAATCGGCATCTCGCTGCTCATCCAGTACATCGCGCCGGTACTCGTTGCGATCTACGCGCGCACGTTCGGCCACGAGGACGTGCGCCGGCGCATCTGGATCGCGCTGGCGCTGTCGCTCACTGGCCTTGCGCTCATGGTCGAGCTGTGGAAGGGCGTCGCGCTCGACGGGCTCGGTGTCGTGTTCGCGCTGATCTCCGCGCTCGTCTTCGCCCTGTACCTCCTGCTCGCCGAACACGAAGTCGGTAAGCGCGAGGCCGTGCCGCTGATGGCCTGGGGCTTCCTGTTCGCGACGCTCTTCTGGACCATCGTCCAGCCCTGGTGGAGCTTTCCTGGACACGCGGTCGGCAGAACGGTTTCGCTCCAGGGCCACCTGTCGTCGTGGCACTTGCCCGTCTGGGCGCTCGTCGCGTGGGTGATCGTCCTCGGCTCGATCGTCCCGTTCGCGCTCATCGTCGGCGCGCTCCGCCACCTCAGCGCCACTCGAGTCGGGATCACGGCCATGCTCGAGCCGGTCGTGGCGACGATCGTCGCCTGGGTCTGGCTGCGTGAGTCGCTCAGCGCAGTCCAGCTCGCCGGCGCAGCGGTCGTCCTGAGCGCGATCCTCCTAGCTCAGACGGCGAAGCCCGCCACGCAACTCCCCCAAACGGGGGAATGACGCCGTCCGATTACGCCGCCAAAGTGGTGGCCGTGCTGCGGGAAAAGCACATTCTTAGAGGTTTCCTTGCCGCTTTCTGCCTCCTCCTGAGCGCGCCAGCGGCCTTCGCCTCCCCCGCCTCGCTCAACCCCGTCGAAGCCGGGCTGCTCGCGAGCGTCAATCAGGTGCGCGCTGCCAACGGCCTCCATCCGCTGAGCATTGACCCCACGCTCGTCCGCGCCGCGCGCTCGCACTCGCTGGACATGCTCCGGCACGACTACTTCGCGCACGGAGACTTCGTCAGCCGCATGCTCTCGTTCAACGCGCACGGCCCGATGGTCGGCGAGAACCTCGCGTGGGGCGCGGGGACCTACGCGTCGCCCGCGGTCGTGATCCGCGAGTGGCTGCAAAGCCCTGAGCATCGCCGCAACCTCTTGCGCCCGGGCTGGACGCGCATCGGCATCGGCGCACTGACCGGCGGCTTCCTCGGCCACGGCGGTGCGACGGTCTTCACAGCCGACTTCGCCGGGCGCTAGCCCTCGATCAGAGTCCGAAGTTCCGAGAGCTTCTCGCCTCGCAGCTCGTCGCGCTCGCCACGTTCGATCCGTGCGAGGAGCTCGAGCACGAGCGGCGCGAGCTCGAGCGGATTGAACGGCTTCGTGACGTAGTCGATGCCGCCGATGTCAAGACCGCGCGCACGGTCGCGGAACTCGGCCCGCGCGGTGAGGAAGATGATCGGGATGTCGGTCGTGCGCTCGTCCTCGAGCAGATGCTCCGCAACATGCCAACCGTCGAGCCCGGGCATCATCACGTCGAGGAGGACGACGTCGGGCGCCAGATCACGCGCCATCTCCAGCCCGCTCGGCCCGTCGGAGGCCTCGAGCACGTCCATCCCCTCGGCTTCGAGGTTGACGCGGCAGAGCAGCCGGATCGGCGCTTCGTCGTCGATGACGAGCACGCGCGTCATTCGCTCCTCGTCCCCGCAAGCGGCAGCTCGAACGCGAACGTCGAGCCTTCGCCTTCGCTCGAGCGCACCCAGATGCGGCCGCCCATCGCGGCGACGAGCCCGCGCGCGATGAAGAGCCCGAGGCCTGTCCCCCCGGCTCCGGCGCGCGCCTCCGCATCGGTGCCGCGGTAGAACTTTCGGAAGATCTGCTCCTGGTCGGCCTGCGGGATCCCGATCCCTTCGTCGGCGACGCTCACCTCCACCGTTTCGTGCTTGCGCTCCGCGCCGACGGTCACCTTCGCGCCCGCTGGCGAGTACTTCAGCGCGTTGTCGAGCAGGATCGAGAACACCTGCCGCAGCTTCTCAGGATCGGCCTTCGCGGCGAGCGGTTCCTCCGGCAGTTGCACCACGAACTCGTGGCCGTTGTCGCGGACGCTCTCGACGACCTCGCCGACGACGTCGCGCACGTCGGTCGGCGTCAGCATGAGATGCAGGTCGCCCGTCTCGAGGCGCGCGACGTTCAGCAGCGCGTCGACGATCGTCGTCAGCCGCTGCGACTCGGAAGCGATGTAGCCGAGGAAGGTGCGGCGCTCTTCTTCGCCGAACGTGACGTCGCGGCGCAGGAGCGTCTCCGCGAAACCGTAGATCGACGTGAGCGGCGTGCGCAGCTCATGGGACACCGTCGAGACGAAGTCCGACTTCATCTGCTCGACGAGCCGGTCGGCGGAGATGTCGCGGAACGCGAAGATCCGTCCGGCCACCGCGCCGGTCGGGTCGCGCATCACCGCCTCGGTGACCGAAAGCCACACTTCTTCGCGGCCGCGCTTGATCGAGAGGAAGCGATCGCCCGTCGGCACGTCCTGCCCGGATTCGAGCGTCCGCTGCAGCACCTCTTCCGGGGGGAGGCCGAGCGCGTCGTCGGCTCCGACGCCGGTGATCTTCTCCGCCGCCGCGTTCCAGAGCACGACCATGCCGTCGCGATCGACGGCGACGATGCCGTCGGCGATGTTCGCGAGAATCGCGACGCTCCGCTCCTTCTCGATCGCGACGCGCTGGTAGAGCTCCGCGCTGGCGAGCGCGGCCGACGTGCTCGCGGCGAGCGCTTGCAGCGCTTCCACTTCCTCCTCGCGCCACGCGCGCGGTTCACGCGCGTACACGGCGAGCACGCCGAGCGGCGCGCCTTCAGGTCCCGCGAGCGGAACGCCGAGGAACGCGGCGTTGCCTCCGGCAAGCAAAGGATCGAGCGCGCGCAGACGGGGATCGGCGGCCGCGTTCTCGAGCGCGAGCGGGACGCGAGCCTGGAGGACGTCGCCGGAAAGCCACGTGCCCGCCGGACTGCGCGTGCCGACTGCGTCGTAGGCACCGACACCGTCGGCCGCAGCGACGACGAGCTCGTTCCCCTCGAGGACGCGAATCGCGCACGCTTCGGCATTGACGAGCTCCGGCGCCTGCTGCACGACCTCGTCGAGGACCGCGGCCGGGTCGAGCTCGGATGTGAGCAGTCGGCCGGTACGGGTCAGCTGCTGCGCGAGCGCGCGTGCGCTCTGCTCGCCTTCGAACAGCTCGCTGCGCTCGAGCGCGGCGCGGGTCGCATCGGCGAGATGGCGCGCGAGCTCGAGGTCGTCGTCTGTGAACGCGTGCTCCTGCGAGAAAAGCACTGCGACGAGGCCGCCTCCGTCCACCGGCACGAAGAGCGCCGAGCGATAACCCTCTTCGGCGGCTGCGGTCCGCCACGCTTCGGGTAGCCGCTCGTCGTCTGCGAGCGAGGGCGCTGCGAGCGTCCGCGACTGCGACGCTGCGCGCGTGATGGTCGCGCCGTCCGCGATTCCGTCCATCAGCTGGGCGACGAGGGTCTCCTCGATGCCGTGCGCTCCGGCGAGCTCGAGCCGGTCGCCGCGCGGCATCAGCACTGCCGCCGCTGCTCCTTCGAACGCTTCGGCCGCCGCCTGCGCGACCGCCGCGAGCGTCGCGGTCCGCGAGAGCGACTGCCCGAGCACGGCGGCGATCCGGTAGAAGCCGCGCTGCACGCGCGCCTGCCGCGAGCTCTGCGTGAACGTCTCCGCGTTGCGTAGGGCGAGCGACGCAAGCCCCGCGAACGCTTCGAGCACGTCCGCGTCGCGCGACCCGAACGGCCGCGATCCACGCCGGCCGACGCCGAGCACGCCCTGCACCTCGTCGCTCCACCGCATCGGCGCGACGACCACATCGGTGAATCCCTCGTACGCCGGATGCGGCACCGGGTTCGGAAGCTCGCCGTAGTCCGCGGCGACGAGCGGCCGCCCCTCGCGCAAGGCGAGGCCCGTGAGACCGTGGCCGACGGGGAACTCGAAGCCGACGAGCGACGCATCGAGGCCGTTCACAGCGACGCAGCGCAGCGCATCCCGCTCGCGGTCGTAGAGATAGCAGTCGGCGGCGTCCGCGTGCAGAAGGTGCGCGACCTCGTCGGCGAGCCGCTGCAGCACGGTGTCGAGCTCGAGCGCGCCGCTCAGCACCTGCGCCGCGCGCAACAGCGCCACTTGCTGGTCGAGCTGCTCGCGGTTCTCGCTCAGCAGGCGTCCAAGGCGAATGGCGAGCCCCGCCTCGGCGGCGACGGCTTCGAGCAGCAGCACGTCGTTCTGGCTCCACTGCAAAGCCCGGTCGCGGTGCGCGCTGAGCACGCCCACCGCGCGCCCCTGCACGACGACAGGCGTCGAGACGATGGCGTATGCGCCGAGCTCGCGCAGCCGCGCGACGTCGTCGAGCTCCGCCGCCTCCTCGATGTTCGCAATCACCACCGTGCGGCGCTCGTGCGCCGCAAGGTTCGACGCGGCCAGCGCGTCCGGCTCCTGCGGGACTCGCTCGACGCCGGGGGCGGTCCACTGCGCGACGATCGGCAGCTCGCCTTCGAGATCGCCGAGACGGATGAAGCACCGCACTGCGCCGAGCGCGCGCGCCGTGTCCTCAACCGTTGCATCGACCGCTCCCTGCAGGTCGAGCTCGCTCCGCAGGCGCCGCCCGATCGCCGCAAGCAGCCGCTCACGTGCGAGCGCATCCGCGAGTGCAATCGATGCTCGCGTGCGCTCGAGCGCGATCGTCGCTTCCGACGCGATCGCTTGCATCGTCGCGAGCTCCTCCGCCGTGAACGCGCGATGGCGCGTCGTCGTCGCGACCGAGATCACCGCAATGACCCGCTCGCCGCTGATGAGCGGGACGAACGCGGCACTCTTCGCCCCGACGGCCTTCGTCAGACGTGCGCTGATGGCGGTCGACGTCTCGGCGTCGAAGACGGCGAAGCCCGTTCCCTCGTAGACGGCGCTCGCAATGCCGGACGGCTCGTGCGCGAGATCGACGCGCACGTCGCGCCACCAGTCGACGTCTTGACCTCCTGCGCGCGCGAGGAAGCCCGATGCTTCGCGGGCGTCGTCGGAGATGAAGGTGAGGGTCGCAAAATCGAGGTCGAACAGCGAAATGATCTCGTCGAGGAGCGTGCGCGCGACACCTTCGACGTCCTGCGCGCGCGCGAGCTCCGACGCGATGCGGCGCAGGCTGTGCAGCTCGCGCGCGCTCGCATCCGCGCCCTCGTCGTGCCGGCGAGGACGAAGACGCAGGGCTGTTCCGATCAGCAGGCCGATTAGCAGGGCGCCGAGTACCGCAGCGACGCTCTCCCATACGGTCGTCAGACCGGTGAGCCCGAGGGAGGCCGACTCGATTGTGGACATACTGGGCGCCGCTGATGATACGGAGAGATCCCGCTTGCGGCCATGTTTTCGGCCGTGAGTCCTGCCCGTTGCAAAGATGGGCCGTCCGGCCCATTGTCGGCTCCAAATGGCGGGTCTAGCGTTTACTCACTGGGCGATGCGAACCGCGGCGCGCGTACTTGGCTTTGCAGCCCCGCGGCAAGCAACTTGAGGGAGCCCGCCGCACCGACCCCCCCGAGCGGCGGGCTTCTTCTCGTTCCGGCCTCATGGGTGTTCTTAACCCGAGGCTCACGACGCCGGGGCTATCGTGGCTTGCGGTTTGGTTTCCCGCGTTCTCTTGGCCTCTCCACGGGGGTATTGCGCCGGTGTCGAGCGGGCCGTCGAGACCGTCGAACGGACGCTCGAGCTGTACGGAGCACCGGTGTACGTGCGCAAGCAGATCGTCCACAACGCGCACGTCGTGCGCGAGCTCGAAGAGCGCGGGGCGGTGTTCGTCGATTCCGTCGCGGACGTTCCCGAAGGCGCGACGCTCGTCTTCTCCGCCCACGGCGTCAGTCCGGCGGTGCGCGACGCAGCCGACGCGCGCGGGCTGACGACGCTCGACGCAACCTGCCCGCTCGTTACGAAGGTGCACACGCAGGCGCGCCGCTTCGCCGATCGCGGCTACACGATCGTGCTCGTCGGCCACGACGGACACGAGGAGGTCGAGGGAACGCGAGGCGAAGCGCCCGACGCAATCGTGCTCGTCGAGTCGATCGCCGACGCCGAGGCGATCGTCCTCCCTGCGAATGCACCGCTCGCGTACGTCACGCAGACGACGCTGTCGGTGGACGAGACGCGCGAGATCATTGCGGTCCTCCGCCGCCGCTTCCCGTCGATCGAAGGTCCGGCGACGGAAGACATCTGCTACGCGACCTCCAACCGTCAGTGGGCGGTGAAGGAATTGCTCGGCGAGGTCGACGTGCTGCTCGTCATCGGCTCTCGCAACTCGTCCAACTCGCAGCGCCTGGTCGAGGTCGCGCGCGCGGCCGGCGTGCCCGCGCATCTCATCGACGACGAGTCGGAGATCGACGAGCGCTGGCTCGACGATGCTCGTGTCGCGGGCATCACCTCGGGCGCGTCGGCGCCCGAATCGCTCGTGCGCCGCGTCTGCGCGTGGTTCAGCGAGCGCGGAGTGCGCGACATCAGCGAGTATCGATCGGTCTATGAAGACGTCGTCTTCCGGCTCCCGGTCGAGCTCCGGCGCACCGAACGCCCCGCCGCCTGAGCGAATAGCGCGACTACCCGAGCAGTACTTCACGCGCTTGCTCGCGCGCGTCGCCGAGGCGGCCGCGCTCGACGGGGAGCCCCTCGTCGATCTCGGCCGGGGCAACCCCGATGTCGGGCCACCGTCGCACGTGGCCGAAGCGCTCGCGCGCGCCGCCACCCGGCCGGACGTGCACGGGTATGCACCGTTCGCCGGACTGCCCAAGCTGAAGGAGGCGATCGTCGCCCGCTATCGCGACGTGTACGGCGTCGAGCTCGACCCCGCGCGCGAGGTGGCGGTCCTCCCCGGCTCGAAGACGTGTCTCGTCGAGTTCGCGCAGGTGACGACGGAGCGCGGCGGCACGATCGTCCTTCCCGACCCGGGTTACCCCGACTACCGATCGGGCGTCGCGATGGCCGGCGCGCAGCTCGGCACGCTGCCGATCGCACCCGACGGCCGGCCCGACTGGGATGCCGCTCCGCGCACCGCGAGCGCGCTCTATCTCAACTACCCGTCGAACCCCGTTGCCGCGTGCGCGCCCGACGGCGTCTTCGCGGAGGCGATCGCATACTCCGAGCGGTCCGGTGCGTGGGTCATGCACGATTTCGCGTACGGCGACCTCGTGTTCGACGACCGCAGGCCGGCGAGCTTCCTCGCCCAGGACGGCGCGCGCGACGTCGGCATCGAGCTCTTCTCGATGTCGAAGACCTACGGGATGGCGGGCTGGCGGCTCGGCTTCGCGCTCGGGAACGCGGAGATCGTCGCCCGAATCGAGAACCTGCAGAACCACCAGTTCGCCGGGATCTTCATGCCGATGCAGGAAGCCGGCATCGCGGCGCTCACCGGTCCGCAGGAATCGGTCGAGGAGCGGCGAGCGATGTACGAGGCGCGTCGGGACCGCGTCTTCGCGGCGATTCCGAACGCGCGATCGGAGGGGACGTTCTTCGTCTGGTTCGAACTGCCTGGCGACATCACGCCAGAGCGGCTGCTGACCGAGGCGCGCGTCGCGGTCGCGCCGGGCGAGGGATTCGGCGAGCGCGGCCGCGGCTGGGCGCGGCTCTCGCTCGCGACCGCCGACGACAAGCTCGACCTCGGGCTCGCGCGCCTAAGAAACGCGTTCGACCGCTAGATCGCCGTCGACGCGAATCTCGACGGCGAGCACCTCGTCCTTGATGTGCCCCTCGAAGCGCAGCAACGGCTCGAGCTCGGCGGGGAGCGTGAGCACGATCCGGTCGGTGAGCGTGAGACCCTGCTCTTTACGCATCGAGTTCACCTGGCGGATGAGGTCGCGCACGCGGCCTTCGAGCACGAGCTCGTCGTCGAGCTCCGTGTCGAGCGCAACCGTCACGCCGTCGGCCGATGCAACCGCGGATCCCTCGCGCCCGAGTCGCTCGACGAGAACGTCGTCCGGCTCGAGCTCGTGCCCCGCCGCGCGGAAGCGACCGCCCGGTAACTCGTCGAACTCTCCCGCCTGCAGCGCCTGCTGGACGGTGCGCAGCTCCTTGCCGAGTCGTGGGCCGAGCGTTGGCAGGTTCGGCTTCACGCGCAGCTCGGCCTCGACGGAGCCGAACTCGACGTCCTTGACATTGACCTCGTCCGCGATCTCGTCGGCGTGACGCGCTGCGCCCGGCGCCCCCTCGACGACGAGCTTCCGTAGCGGCTGCCTCAGCTTGTGCCCGGCGGCGTTCCTCGCCTGGTGCGCGAGCGTGACGACGCTGCGCACGTCCTCGATCTCGCCGAGAAGCGCCCGGTCGGGATCTGGGACGTCCGGCCACCCGGCGAGGTGCACGGACGCGGGCCCGTCGAGCACGAGCGTGCGCCAGAGATGGTCGGTGATGAACGGCATGATCGGCGCCATCACGCGCAGCGACTGCACGATCGCGTACCAGAGCGCCTGGAATGAGTCGAAGTTCTGGTCGTAGAAGCGGCGCCGAGACCTGCGGATGTACCAGTTCGAGAGATCGTCGACGAACGACTGGTAGGCGCGCATGACGTCGACCGTGAGGTATGACTCATACGCAGCCTCCGCATCGCGAATGAATGCGTGGGTGCGCTCGACGAGCCAGCGGTCGAGCGGTTCGAGCTCGCCCTCGAGGTTGAGCGCCGACCACGACGGCCGGAACTCCTCGATGTTCGCGTAGTCGAGGAAGAACTTGACCGAGTTCCAGAAGGTCAGAAGCTCGCGCTTGATCGCCTCCGCCGGCCCGAACCCGAAGAGGAGGTTGCGCTCGGGCGGCTGCGCGCAGTACTGCCAGCGCATGACGTCGGCGCCCATTTGCGCGAAGGCATCCTCGGCCGGGATCGTGTTGCCCCACGATGCGTGCATCTCGCGGCCGTGCTCGTCGAGCATCTTCTCGTAGCCGAGAACGCACTTGTACGGCGAGCGGCCGACGAGCGCGACCGACATGAAGAACTGCGAGTAGAACCACAGCCGGATCTGCTCGCGCATTTCGGAGACCCAGTCGGCCGGGAACCACTGCTCCCAGTACGCGTGGTCGGGGAGGTCCGCCTTCGTCAAGCCGCGGGCAGCGCCGGTCCCGTACCCCTCCTCCACCCACTCCGGGTTCTCCCAGCCGAGCGTCGCGAACGGGACGATGCCCGCGTCGAGCCAGACGTCGCCGACCTCCTTGATCCGCTCGACCGATTCCCCGCACGACTCGCAACGGATCGGGACGTTGTCGATCCAGGGACGGCGCAGCTCCTCGAGCTGCCCGAGCCCGCCGAGAGCACGCTCCTCGAGCTCTGTGCGCGACCCGATGACGTTCAGGTGACCGCACTTACACGGATAGAAGGGCAGCGGCAGACCGTAGTAGCGGCGGCGCGAGATGTTCCAGTCGCCCATATTGCGCAACCAGTCGTCCATGCGCTTGCCCATGTACTCGGGCGTCCACTCGACCTTCGCGTTCTCGTCGAGCAGCGTTGGACGAACCTCGTCGACCGCGATGAACCAGTCGTCGGAGATGCGGAAGATGAGCGGCGTGTCGCAGCGCCAGCAGTGCGGATAGCGATGTTCGTAAGTCTCGGCCGCGACGAGCAGCCCACGCTCGCCGAGGTTGCCGACGATCTGGTCCGCGGCCTCGACGGTCGACATTCCGTGCAGCCACCCGTAGTCGTCGTAGAAGCGTCCCGCCTCGTCGACCGGCGTCAGCACGGGTAGCCCCTCACGCTTGCCGAGCTCGAAGTCCTCGGTGCCGGCGCCCGTCGCGATGTGCACGATGCCGGTGCCTTCCTCGAGCGAGACCTCCTCCCAGGCGACGACGCGATGCTCGACCGCCGCGCCGGGCGCGAGCGTGTCGAACGGTCCCTCGTACCGCCAGCCGACGAGCTGCTCGCCCGATAGCCGCTCCTCGAACGTCTCGTCCGGATAGCGCACGACGGCGACCCACTCCCCGTTCGCCTGCCGCCCGTACTCCGCATCGGGCTTCACCGCGGCGGCGACGTTGGCAGGCAGCGTCCACGGCGTCGTCGTCCAGATGACGAGCGACTCGCCCTTGCGGTCGAGCAGCGGGAAGCGAACGAAGAGCGACGGATCGAGCTTGTCCTGGTAGACGCCCGCCTGGGTCAGCTCGTGCTGCGACAGCGACGTGCCGCAGCGGGGGCACCACTCCGTCGACCGATGCCCCATGTACAGCCACCCGCGGCCGTGCAGGATCTTGAGGAACTTCCAGATGTATTCGATGTTCGTGTCGCTGAACGTGAAGTAGTCGCGCCCCCAGTCCATCCACTGACCGAGACGGATCGAGCCTCGGGTCAGCGCCTCGGACGATTGAACGACGACCTCGCGGCAGCGACGCGCGAATTCCTCCAGGCCGTACTCCTCGATCTCGCGCTTCGAGTTGAGGCCGAGCGAACGCTCGACCCCGACCTCGATCCACAGCCCCTGGCAGTCGAAGCCGTTCTGATAGCGCTGGTCGAAGCCGCGCAGCGCCTTGTAGCGCTGGAACACGTCCTTCAGGGTCCGCCCCCACGCCGTGTGGACGCCGAGGGAGAACCGGTTCGCGGTGACGGGGCCGTCGACGAACGAGAACCGCGGGCCGCCCCGGTTCTGCTCCCGCAGGAGTTCGAAGGTTCCCTGCTCGTCCCACCACGCGAGGATCTCGGCTTCGAGGCCGGGGTGGTCGGGTACCGTCGGAAGGGTCTGGAAGACTTGCTCGCTCATCGGGAAGCGAAGTGTACGGAGCGACGTTCTAGCCTTAGGAACACCGGAAATGAAAGGAAGTCAATGGCAACCAACGTGACCGATGCAACGTTCGAGAGCGAGGTGCTGCAGAGCGACGGGCTTGTGCTCGTCGACTTCTGGGCCGAGTGGTGTGGCCCGTGCCACGCCGTCTCTCCCGTGCTCGAGCGCATCGCAGAGGAGCGGGAGCTCAAGCTCGTCAAGGTGAACATCGACGAGAACCAGGACCTCGCCCTCAAGTACGGGATCCAGTCGATCCCGAACATGCTCCTCTTCGAGAACGGGCAGCCGAAGGCGTCCGCCATCGGCGCCATGCCGAAGGGGATGCTGGAAAAGCAGCTCGGCCTCGAATCTGCTGCGTGAGGTTTCGACAAATCGGCCGTGCCGGCAAAGCCGGCACGGCCTTTTAGTCGGCATCGCGAGCGATGCCTCAGAGCAGCTCGGCCTCGAAGCCGCCTAGGGATGTGGGAGAGGCCGGCCCCCGCCGGCCTCTGCCCTGCCCTCGAACCTACCCGTCCTCTGCTTCGAGGAAGCTCAGAAACGCTGCGTGCTTCTCGAGGAAGTCCTCGATCTCGGCGACACCCGCGCCCGCCCAGTCCTCCAGCCACGTCTCGGCCAGGTCGTCCTCGATGCGATGGAGCCCGCGTTCGCTCACTGCCCGGATGATCGACGCGGTTCGCACGAATGGAAATGGGCCGATCGGCTCAACTTCGGGGTCGGGCGGACCCACCTTCGTCACGCCAGGCGGCCAGAAGCACGGGATGGTGCGGGAATGCGAACGCACTCGCCGCGGGAAGCTCGTCGGCCGCGAACCACCGCACCTCGGCGACGTCGTCGGCCGCCACAGCGTTGCCCGTCGCAACAGCCCGCCACGTCAACCCGAGGACAAAGCGGTCGAGATACGGCTCGACGAAGGCGCCGAGAAAGACGACGGGCTCGACCTCGAGTCCGGTCTCCTCGAGCAGCTCGCGCCGCAAGCCGCTGAGCGGCTCCTCGCCCTCTTCGAGGAATCCTCCCGGCAGATCCCACTTTCCCACGCCAGGCTCGCGGTCCCGCCGCGCGAGAAGTACGCGCCCGTCGCGGACGACGAGCGCCTGCACCGCCGGCGCGGAGTTCGCGTAGGCGACTAATCCACAGCTGGCGCACGACGCATGCGAGTCCGCGTTCCGCAGCGCGGACCCGCAGCGGGGACAGACCGTCCAACCGGCCAGTGCTCCCATTCGGCCACTATAGGAACGGATGCCGCGTTCCTCAGCCACTTCCCACGAGCTCGCACGCATCGAGCTGCTCGCCGGCCTTCCGGGCCAGACGCTCGCCGACCTCGGCAAGCTGATGGAGCGGCGCGAGGTTGCTCCGGGAACGGTGCTCGTCCGCGAGGGCGAGCCGGGCGAGGAGTTCTTCGTCGTCTTCGCCGGAATGCTCTCGGTGAGCCAGCGCGACCGCGGCAACCAGGGCGTGCTGCGTCCGGGCGACTACTTCGGCGAGGTCGCGCTTGCGATGAACGTCCCGCGCACGGCGACCGTCACGGCGATCACGCCCGCCGTCGTCGCGTGCTGCGACCGCGCGACGTTCGACCAGTACCTACGCGGACTCTTCGCTGAGGACTGAATCGTTGAACGCGGGCCATGCCGCCTTTGCCCAGTCGCCGAACTCGCGGTCGGTGAGCACGCCGCACGCGAGCCCCGAGTCGGGATCGACCCAGAGAAACGTTCCCGCGGCACCGAAATGGCCGAATGTGCGCGGCGAGTTCCGCGCGCCCGTCCAGTGCGGCGACTTCGCGTCGCGCAGCTCGAACGTGAGCCCCCAGTCGTTCGGATCCATCCGCCCCCAGCTCGGCAGCACGCCGACGAGGCCGGGGAACTGCACCGTCGTCGCCTCCGCGAGCGTCTCACGCGCCACTAGCGTGGGAGACAAAAGCTCGCGACCGAGCGCGAGCAGGTCGCCGATCGGCCCGCGAAAGCCCCACGCCGGCGAACCGTGGAGCGCGCCGGCGAGTCCGAGCGGCTCGGCGACTGCGTGCTGCAGGTAGTCGGCGAACGGCATTCCCGCATTGCCTGCGACGAGGTCGGCAGCGAGCTCGATGCCGATGTTCGAGTAGATGCGCCGCCGGCCGGGGGGCGCAAGCGGCGGGCCGGCTTCCGGCGGGAGCCCCGACGCGTGCGCGAGCAGATGCCGCAGCGTCGATCCCTCCGGCCCCGCAGGCTCGTCGAGGTCGGCGGTCCCTTCCTCGAGCGCGACGAGGATCGCGAGGCCGGTGACGAGCTTCGTCACGGACGCCCAGCGCAGCTCGGTATCGCGCGGTCCGTGCACATCGACCTCAGTGTCTGCACGCGTGACGCCCGCGACGGCGGTGCGCGCGCCCCAGCCGTCGATGGCGCTCAGCGCGTCCACGAGGGTGATACTAGGAACATGAAGCGCCGCATCGTCCACGCCGTGTCGCCCTACGCCGCGCTGGTCGGCTATTCACGCGCGGTGCGCGAAGGACGCCATGTCTACGTCGGCGGAACGGCGGCGATCGGCTGCGACTCGGCCGATCCGTACGAGCAGGCGAAGCGCTGTCTCGAGATCATCGCCAACGCGCTCGCGGAAGTAGGCGGGCAGCCGAAGGACGTCGTGCGCACGCGCGTCTACCTCGTCGACCCGGCCGACTGGGACGCAGTCGGGCGCGCGCACGGTGAGATGTTCGGCGACGTGCTCCCAGCGTCAGCGATGCTCGTGATCGCCGGTTTGCTCGATCCAGCATGGCGCGTCGAGATCGAGGCGGACGCCGTCGTTCCTGAGTGAGGCTCGGAGTCCTCACCGGCTGTACGTCGCGGTCGTCCTGTCGGCACAGATCGGCGCGAACAAGATCATCCGCCTGCCCATCGTGCACCTAAATGCGCCGGGCGGCGTGTACTCGATCGGCGTTGCACTCGCGCTCGTGCAGGTCGCGCACCACACCGGGGCGACGCGACGCCAAGGGGCGCTCAATGCGCAGATGATGATCGCCGCGGGCTTCGTCGGCTCGGCGCTCTTCGCCGGCTACATCGCGATCGTCGTCCACTCCCATCCGGCGTTTCCCGGGCAGGCGTTCGACAAGGCGGTCGGCTCGACGTGGCGGATCGTCGGCGCGAGCCTCGCCGCATTCATCGTCTCGGAGACGGTCGACAATCTCGTCGGCGCTCCGCTCCGCGGCCGCGTGCCCGACGCGGTGCGCGTCGTCGTCTCGAGCGCAGCGAGCGCACCGCTCGACAGCGTCGTCTTCCTCGGCATCGCCTTCGGCTCCTTGCACTTCTTCGAGGGGCAGCTCGTCGGGAAGCTCGCGTCCTCCGTGCTCATCGGGATTCCGCTTGTTCTCCTCGCTCGGAGGACTATCGTCCGCCCATGAGCCAAGTCGTTCCGCCGTCGATCAGCGGCAAGGGCAGCCGCTTTGCGAAGGGCGGCAGCGTGCTCGACCATGCGTTCGGCAAGAGCGACGCGTACACGCTCGGCGTCGAGGAGGAGTACATGCTCCTCGACCCCGAGACATTCGACCTCGTGCAGCACATCGACACCGTGCTGGCTGCGGTGAGCGGCCACGAGCTCGAGCCTCGTATCAACGCCGAGCTGATGCAATCCGTGCTGGAGGTCGCAACGCCGGTCTGTCACACCGCCGCCGACGTCGACGCACAGCTGCGGAAGCTGCGCGCGTATGTCTGCGAGGTTGCGCGCGAACAGTCATTGCGCGTCGGCTCGGCCGGCACGCATCCGTTCTCACTCTTCGAGCGTCAGCGGATCACGGCGAAGGACCGCTACCACGCGCTCGTCGACCAGATGCAGTACATCGCCCGCCGCGAGCTCATCTTCGGACTACACGTCCACGTCGCGGTCGACGACGCCGAGAAGGCGATCCAGATCGTCAACGGGCTGCTAGGACACCTCGCGGAGCTCGTCGCGGTCTCCGCGAGCTCGCCGTTCTGGCGCGGCGAGCCGACGGGCCTGCGGTCGTCGCGGCACATGGTGTTCGCAGCGTTCCCGCGCTCAGGCCCGCCCCCGCGCTTCGCCGACTACACGCACATCTGGTGGGACATCCGACTGCACCCGCGCCTCGGCACGATCGAGATCCGCATCTGCGACGCCGTCACGCGCCTCGAGGACGTCGTCGCGATCGCCGCGTACTGCCAGGCGCTTGTAAAGCACTACAGCGAGCAGTTCGACGGCGGCGAGGAGATCCCGTCGTTCCACCGCATCCTCACGACGGAGAACAAATGGCTCGCCGCGCGGTACGGCCTCGAAGCGCCCGTGATGGATCTCGTCACCGGCAAGCGCAACCGTGCGCCGGTGACGCAGTCGATCCGGCGCACGCTCAAGCTGATCGAGCCGCACGCACGCGAGCTCGGCTCGGAGCAGGAGCTCGCAGGCATCGAAGAAATCATCCGCCGCGGCAACGGCGCCGACCGGCAGCTCCGCGTCTTCAACGCCAACCGCGATATCGTCGAAGTCGTGCGGCAGATTGCGGAAGCGACCGAGATAGCGGCAGTGCCGGCCTGATGCTTGCAGTCGGCGACAAGATCCCAGAAGCGCGCGTGTGGACCACTCCGCGCGAGAACGCGACCATCGCCCAACTCGTCGCCGACGGTCCGATCCTCCTCATCTTCTATCTCTTCGACTGGTCCTCGACCTGAACGAACGAGATGGAGCTCCTGCGTGACAGGGGCAACGAGTTCAGAGAGGCGGGCGTCACGCCGTACGCGATCTCGCGCGACTCGCCGTACACGCACGTCGCGTGGATGCAGGCGCTCGAACTCGACTTCCCGCTCCTCTCGGACTGGAACGGCGACGCGACGCACGGCTTCGACGTCGCGTTCGAGCTCCGCGGGCTACGCGACGTGTCCGCACGCTCGGCGTTCCTGATCGACCGCGAAGGAGTTATCCGCGGCGCCTGGGGCTACGAGCCCGCCGAGCTTCCGGACCTCGACGAGCTCCTGGCGGCCGTGCGGGCTATGCAGGCTCGCTGACTGGGACCGCTTCCACCGCTGGGCGTCGTCCGGACCGCAACGCGAGCGTCGCGCCGACGAGGTAGCTGCCGGCGGTCGCGGCGATCGAGCCCCAGGTGCCGGGTTTCTCGGTCATGTTCCACACGACGCCGAGGACGATGCCGATGTTCGCCATCGAGGCGACCCACAGCGCCCGATCGCATGTCAGCTTCTTCGCCTGCTCGCCGAGCGGGCCGGGGCCGTTCGCCATCAACGCCTGCTTGACCATGTGCGCGGATGCCGGCGACGAGCGGACCTTGTAGCGCAACGATCACGAGCCAGCGATCGAGACGTCGATCCAATGCGTGCTCCAGGTCCAGACGTCGCTCGTCATATAGGCGCCGGTGCGAACAATCCGAAAGTCCGGCCGGTCGTTTTTACGCGTGGTATGGGCACTGGTACGCGCTGTTCCGGGTCACACACGTCGCCGTCGCGGTCTTCTGGGTCGGCGGCGGCCTCATGCTCACGATCCTTGGGCTGAAGGCGGAGGCCTCGCACGATCCGAACGAACTCGTGACGCTCGTCCGCTGGGCGGCCTTCCTCGGCGAGCGGATGTTCGCCCCGGCGGGCCTCATCGTCTTCCTGATGGGGATCGCGATGATGATCAACACGAACTGGGGCTGGGGAAAGTTCTGGATCGTCGCCGGCCTCGTCGGCTACGCGCTCACCTTCACCACCGGCGTGGCCGTGCTCTCGCCGCAGGCGAAGAAGATCGACGCGCTGTTGGCGGCCGAGAGCGGACCGCCCAGTCCGGAGACGATCGCGGCGATCCGGCGCATCCTGCTCGTCGTCCGCGTCGACATGGCCGTCCTCCTGCTCGTCGTCGCCGACATGGTCACTAAGCCTTTCAGCTAGCCCCACCGATGATTTCGGCGGCCGGCACCGGTCTGATGGTATGACCGGTGCCATCGCCGACCGTTAGGGAGGATTCATGTCACGCACGCTGCTGCTCGTCGGGACCCGCAAGGGCGCGTTCATCCTCGAGAGCGACGCCGACCGCAAGGACTGGAAGCTCCGCGGGCCGTTCTGCGAAGGCTGGCCCGTGTACCACGCGATCTACGACGCGGAGTCGGGGTCGATCTATGCCGCAGCGGCGAGCGAGTGGCACGGCTCGGCGGTCTGGCGGAGCCGCGACCTCGGCGAGACGTGGGAGCACTCGAGCGAGGGCATCACGTACGGCGACGAGGACGGGCGCAAGGTGTCGAAGGTGTCGACGCTCATGTCGGCAGGCGACAAGCTTCTCGTCGGCGTCGAGGCACCGGGGATCTTCGAGAGCGGCGACGGCGGCGAGACATGGTCGTTGCTGACAACGCTCGAGGGCCAGCCTGGAAGCGAGGTCTGGGACAAGCCGGAGAGCCAGCCGCCCGGGCATCTCGGCATCTCCAACCTCGTTCCCGACCGCAGCGACCCGGCGCACTTTTGGGCCGTCGTGCAGGGGATCGGCGCGTACGAGACGCATGACGGCGGCTCGACGTGGACGCCGCGCAACAAGGGTCTCCGCCGCGACTGGCCCGCCGACTGGGAAGAGGTCGGCTTCTGCGTGCACAAGCTCGTGCGCTCGCCGTCCGACCCGCAGCGGATGTACCAGCAGAACCACGTCGGCATGCATCGTTCCGACGACGCCGGCCATTCGTGGACTGAAATCACCGAGGGCTTGCCGAGCGAGTTCGGCTTCGCCGCCGCCGTGCATCCGCACGACCGCGACACATTCTACGTCATCCCGCTCGACCCCGGCCACGGCCGCGTCATGCCCGATGGGAAGGCGACCGTCTGGCGCACGCAGGACGCCGGCTCGAGCTGGAAGCCGCTGCGCAAGGGTCTGCCGCAGGAGGACGCGCATCTCGGCGTACTGCGTCAGGGAATGGCGATCGACGCGTACGACTCGCCCGGCCTGTATGTCGGCACGAGCACGGGCCAGGTGTTCGCGAGCAACGACGCAGGCGACTCGTGGAACCTCGTCGCGGACTTCCTGCCGTCGATCTCGTCGGTCGAGGTGGCGACGATCGCGTAGCGGAATGGCGGACGTCCATCTTCCGACGACGCTGACGCCGCTCTTCCCCGGGCTGTCGCGCCGTCTCGACATCGAGGCCGGGACGGTCGCCGAAGCACTCGACAAGCTCGAAGCGCAGTGGCCGGGCATCCGCGACCGGCTCGTCGCGGAAGGCCCGGCGCTGCGCAGCCACATTCACGTGTACGTCGACAAGGAGCGCTCGGGGCTCGACACGAAGCTCGACGAACGCTCGCGCGTCGACGTGATCGCCGCGATCAGCGGCGGGTGATCACATTCCCATCGCGTGGTACCCGCTGTCGACGTACAGCGTCGTACCCGTGACGTTCTTCGCTGCATCCGACAAGAGGTAGCCGGCAGCAGCGCCGACGTCGGTCGCGTCGACGTGACGGTGCAGCGGCGCGCGCTCCTCGACGATCGCCTCCATCGTCGGGAAGCCGGCGATCGACCGCGCGGCGAGTGTGCGCACGGGCCCGGCGGAGACCGCGTTGACGCGAATGTTCTTCCCGCCGAGATCCCACGCGAGGTACTTCACGCACGAGTCGAGCGTCGCTTTCGCAACGCCCATGACGTTGTAGTGCGGCACTGCGCGCTCGCCGCCGAGATACGTCATGGTCACGATCGAGCCGCCTGCCTTCTCCATGAGCGGCTCGGCCGCGCGTGCACAGGAGACGAGCGAGTACGCGCTGATGTCGATAGCCATCCAGAAACGGTCGCGCGGCGTGTCGGTGAAGCGGCCTTCGAGATCCTCCGCGGCTGCGAAGGCGACCGAGTGCACGAGGATGTCGAGACCGCCCTCGAATACGCCGCTCACCTCCGAGAACACGCGGGCGATGTCATCGTCCGAGCGCACGTCACACTCGGTGACGAGCTTCGTGTCGACCGTCGCGGCGAGGTCGCGCACGCTTTTCTCGATGCGCTCGCCCTGGTACGTGAACGCGAGCTGCGCGCCGCCCTCGGCGAGAACCTGCGCGATCGCCCACGCGATCGAGCGCTTGTTCGCGACGCCGAGAACGAGCGCGCGCTTGCCTGCGAAAGCTCCGGCCATGTCGAGCGATCCTACGGTAGGCTCGAAGCTCTTGCGCCGCGCAATCCCGCTTCTCGCCTGCTGCGCAGCGCTCATCGGCGCATTGCCCGCGGCCGCGCAGCTCGTCCCCGTGCAGCGCACCTTCGGCGACCGCACCGTGCCGCGCGTCCGTGCCGGCGTCATTCCACTGACGAGCGGACCATCGGGCCAGGTGCGAGTCATTGTCGATCTCCCGTTGCCGCCGCTCGCCGCCCAGTACGGCCGCGGTCTGTACGCCGCGGGCGCCAAGCGGACGCTGAACATGAGCTCAGCCGCGTCGCGCGCGTACCTCCAGCGCATCGACGAGCAGCAGACGCGCGTCGCGGCGGATCTGCGCCGTCTCATCCCGCAGGCGCAGATCGGCCGCCGCTTCCAGGTGATCCTCGATGCGCTCACTGTGTCGCTCCCGGCGTCGAAGCTCCCTGCGCTCGTCCGCGCGCCGTCAGTGACGCACGTGTATCCGTCGGTCGCCTACACGGAAGCGCTCGACCGCTCGCCGTCGATCATCGGCGCGGACGTGCTGCACGCGATGCGCGGAGCCGACGGCACCGGAATCAAGATCGCCGTCGTCGACGACGGCATCGACCAGGCGAACACGTTCTTCAATCCGTCGGGCTTCGCGTATCCGCCCGGCTTCCCGAAGGGCAACCAGAGCTACACGACCGCAAAGGTGATTGCCGCCGAGGTCTTCCCTGGGCCGAACGCGGGCAAGCCGGGCAGCCTTCCGCTCGACCCGAAGTCGTCGTTCCACGGCACGCACGTCGCAGGCATCGCGGCGGGTGACTCCGGCACGACGGCGCCGGCCGGTGGGAGCCATCCGCAGGTAACCGGCCTCAGCGGCGTCGCGCCGCGCGCGTGGCTCGGCAACTACCGCGTGTTCACGGTGCCGACGCCGATCGGCCATGTCGCGAACACGCCGGAGATCGTCGCCGCCTTCGAGGCGGCGGTGAAGGACGGGATGAACGTCATCAACTTCTCCGGAGGCGGTCCGCAGATCGATCCCGCGAACGACGCGCTCATCGAGGCGATCCACAATGTCGCCGCCGCAGGCGTCGTACCTGTGATCGCAGCAGGAAACGACCGCGACGACTTCGGCAACGGCTCCGCTGGATCGCCGGGGACCGCACCCGACGCGATCTCCGTCGCCGCGGTGTCGAACACGCACGTATTCGCGCCGTCGCTGGACGTAACCGCAGCCGATGCGCCCGGCACGCTGAAGGGCATCCCGTTCCGCGCCGCGTCCGGCTCGAATCCTCCGGACGGCTGGGCGACGCAGAACCAGATGCTCGTCGACGTCGGCTCGATCGTCGGCACCGACGGCAAGCCGGTCGAGCGCCACCTCTGTGGCCCGGCGGGCGACCTCGGCAAGCCCGAGGGAACGCTGCCGCCGGGATCGCTCGCGGGCGACGTCGCACTCGTCGTGCGTGGGATCTGCCCGTTCGTCGAGAAGGCGCAGCAGGCGAAGGCCGCCGGGGCGATCGGCGTCCTCATCTCCGACAACCGCCAGGGCGAGGCGAACAGCGTGCCCGTGCAGCTCGCCGTTCCCGGCGGCATGATCGCGAACCTGGACGGCGACCACTTGCGCGCATACATGGCGGCGACCGGGGGCCGCACGACGTTCACCATCGGCCAGCTCCCGCTCGAGCTCGAGACGGGACGGAGCGGTGTGATCACGAGCTTCTCGTCCGCCGGCCCGACGGCGTTCGGCCACGACCTGAAGCCCGACGTCTCCGCGCCGGGTGGGCAGATCCTCTCGGCGACGCTGCCGAACACGGACGACTCGCGCTTCGCCCCGTTCGACGGGACGTCCATGGCGACGCCGCACGTCGCCGGCTCGGCCGCGCTCCTGCTGCAGCTGCACCCGTCGTGGACGCCGGCGGAGATCAAGTCGGCCCTCATCTCGACCGCCGCGCGTACATGGGCCGACACCGCGCGCACGCAGGAAGCGCCGGTGACGCTCGAAGGCGGCGGCCTCGTCTCGCTCCCGAACGCCGACGACCCGCAGCTCTTCACCGATCCTGCGTCGCTCTCGTTCGAGGATCTCGTCATCACGCACGGCGCAGCGGCGCGCGGTCTACTCGTCCGACTCACCGACGCGGGCGACGGCGCCGGCACGTGGCAGGTAACGCTGCAGCCGCAGTCGGCGACGGCGGGTGCATCGGTCGACGTCACGGGGCTCGTGACCGTGCCGCCGGGCGGGGAGGCGGAGCTCCCGGTCGTTGCGCGCGCGGCCGCCGGTGCGTCGCAGGGCGAGGACTATGGGTTCGTCGTCCTCACGAAGGGAACGGTGACGCGGCGCGTCCCGTACTTCTTCCTCGTCGACAAGCCCGCGCTCGGGGCGGCAACGGTGTTGCCGCTCGCGCGCACGCAGTCCGGCGACACGCGAACCGGCACGGATCTCGTCGAGGCGTACCGCTATCCGGTCGCGCCCTTCGGCAACGCACCGGATACGCCGCCGATGGTCGAGGACGGAAACGAGAAGGTCTACGTCACGTCGATCAACGTGCCCGCGGCAAACGCCGGCGTCTCCATCGTCTCGCAGACGCCGGGTGCGCGGGTCGACCCGTTCTACCTCTCCGGGCTCGACGAGAACACGGTGCAGGGCTTCGCGGGAACGCCCGTCGATGTCAACGCGCTGACGAGCGACTACCTCGTCCCCGTCGGCGCCGCCGGATCGTCGTTCCCGCGGCAGCAGCGGTTCTACGTCGTCGTCGACTCCGGCCGCGACAAGTTCACGAACAAGAGCCTCGCCGGCGCGTACGTGCTCCGCTCGTGGGTGAACGACGTCACCCCGCCGACGGTGAAGCTCCTGACGACGACGGTCTCGGCGGGGCATCCGACGATCGTCGTGCGGACCCGCGACACCCAGTCCGGCGTCGACCCGATGTCGGTGACGGTCGGCTACAAGGGCGTGCTCGTCGGCGCGACCGCGTACGACGAGGCAACCGGCATCGCCGTCCTTCCGCTGCCGGACAGCGTCACCGCGCTCACGCCGGGCATGAAGTCGATCCGCCTGTCGTCCGCCGACTTCCAGGAGGCGAAGAACGTCGACACGATCGGCACGTCGATCCTGCCGAACACGCGGGCGATCTCCGTGCAGCTTCACATCGTCAGTGGTCCCGCCGTCGACTGGCTCACGCCGGAGGCGCAGGCATGCCTCGCAAAGAGCCAGCGGCTCCAGGTCGCGGCAAGCAGCACGCGGGAGGTGCGTTTCGAGCTCGACGGCAAGACGGTCGCCGTCGTGAAGAAGAACACCTTCGGCATCTTCACCACGACCCCTGCGGCTCCGAAGCTCGCGCGCGGGCTGCACACCTTGACCGCAGTTGCTCTCGGCGCGAACGGCAAGCGCGTCTCCGAGGTGCGTAAGGTCCGGACATGCGACCCGTAACAGTCGTCACCGGCGCGTCGTCGGGCATCGGCGCCGAGCTCGCACGCGCGCTCTCCGCAAAGGGCTGGCACTGCATCCTCCTCGCGCGCCGCGAAGAGCGGCTGCGGCCGCTCGCGGAGGAGATCGGCGGCGAGTACGAGCTCTGTGACGTCGCCGATCGCACCGCCGTCGAGGCGGTGGCAGCGCGCATCCTCGAGCGCCATCCGCAGATCAACCTGCTCGTCAACAACGCCGGCGTCGGCGCGCGCACGAATTTCCTCGACGGCGATCCCGACGTGCTCGACAACGTCATGCGCACGAATTATTTCGGCGGCATCTGGTGCCTGCGCGCGTTTCTCCCCGGCCTCGAGGCGGCCGCGCCGTCAGACGTCGTCAACGTCGTCTCGGTCGCGGGCGCGGTCGCGTTTCCGCCCTCCGGCCCGTACTCCGCCTCGAAGCACGCGCAGCTCGCGTTCTCGCGTGCGACCGCGGCGCAGCTCGCCCGCCGCCGCATCCGCGTTCACACGGTGAAGCCCGGCTTCGTCGAGACGGAGGGCTTTCCGCAGGCTTGGCTGCCCCGGCCGATGCACCGGCTCGTCGTCGGACCGGAGCGGATCGCCGAGCACATCGTCGACTCCGTCGAGCACGGGCACGGTGAGACGAGCGTGCCTGCGTACTACGGCGTGGCCGGGTGGCTGCAGGCGCTCATGCCGAACATGCTCGCGCGCGTGCTCAGCGGACGACGCAGGCCGTAGAATCGCCGCGTGAGCGACGCGAACTATGACGTCAATGCCGTCGCCGAGGTGGCGGAGTTCCGCGCTGCGCTGCGCCGCTTCCTCCGTCAGAGCGAGAAGGTCTCGCGCTCGTACGGACTGACGCCGCAGCGCTATCTCCTGTTGCTGATGATCAAGGGCGCGCCCGACCGTTCAGAAAGCTCAACCGTCACCGAGCTCGCGGAGCGTCTGCAGCTCGCGCAGAGCACGGTGACGGAGCTCGTCATGCGTGCGGAGGAGATCGGCCTCGTCGAGCGCGAGCCCTCGCCGGTGGATGCACGCGTCGCCCATCTGCGCCTGACCGCTGAAGGGGAACGCCGCCTGCGGCAGTCGTTCACGCATCTCGCAACCGAGCGGGAACAGCTGCGCGACGCGATCCTCGCGCACCTGGGCTAGCGGCGCTCGAGCAGATACCACCCGAGCTCGGTGACGTAGGGCTGCGGCGCCAACGCGAGCGCCCGCTCGCGCGCCTCGCCCTCGCAGCCGGCGCGATCGAGGTACGAGGCGAGCTCACGCTGCTCGACGTCCCGCTCCGCCCGCACGAGCGTCAGCGCGTTCGCCTCGAATAGGTGACGCAAGTCGATTTCCGGCAGCAGGCGCGTGTGCGACGGATCACGCGCCCGTTCGAAGCGGTCGAGCTCGAGCGCTTCGAGCGGATCGACCGGTGCAAGCTGGTCGACGACGAGCACGCGCCCGCCCCGACGCGTCACGCGCGCGAGCTCGGCAACGACGAGCTCCGGCCGCGGAACGTGGTGCAGTGTTCGCACGGTGCCGGTGAGATCGAAGGAGCTGTCATCGAACGGGAGCTTTGTCGCATCGGCCTCGCCGAACTTGGCGTTCGCAGGTGCCCGTTCGCGCGCGAGCGCGAGCAGCTCCGGCACGCGATCGACACCGACGACCTCACGCACGAGCGGGGCGAGCGCAAGTGCGAGCGCGCCGGCGCCTGTGCCGACGTCGAGCGCGCGCTCGTTCCCCTGCGGCTGCACGAACGCCCGCACGCGTTCGGCGAACGCAGCGGCACGCTCGTCCTGGCGCGCGGCCATCTGCCCCGCCGTGCGCGCGAAGCGGTCAGGAGTCGGCGACGACACGCCGTGTCCGGGTGGGATCGCTTCGGATGCCGGAGATGAAGTCGTGCGGGATCGTCCCGGCGACGCGCGCGTGCGCCTCGGCGAGTACACCGTGTCCGACGAGCACGACCGGCGCGCCGACGGGCAGCTCGCGGTCGAGCTCGACCGCGAACGCGTCCATCGAGACGGTGCCTACGACGCGCCGCGGCTCGCCGGCGACGCGCACCTCCGCGTCGGTCAGATCGCGGCGAAAGCCGTCCGCGTAGCCGACGGGGACGATGCCGATCCACGTGCCGCGCTCGGCGACGAAGCGGCGGCCGTACCCCGTGCTCTCGCCCTCGCGCAGCTTGCGTACGAACGCGAGCTCGCTCGTCCACGACAGCACGGGCTCGAGCCCGTCGTCCGCCGGATCGGTGCCGAACGGCGAGAGGCCGTAGATCGCGATGCCACAGCGCACGGCATCGAAGTGTGAGCTGAGGAAGCGCAGGGTGCCGGCGCTGTTCGCGAGATGCCGCGTCAGGTGCGCATACGGCTCGGTCGCGGCACGGAAACGCTCGATCTGCGTCTCCGTGAACGCGGAATCGGTGTCGGCGGTCGCGAGGTGGCTCATGAGCCCGACGACGCCGTCGCCCGGCGTGACGAGCTCCGAGAGGCCCCACCGCCCCATGCCGGTGTCGAGCTTAAGGTGCACGCGAACACCCGCGGGGATCTCAGGCGTCGAGAGCGTGAGCTCGAGATCCGCGTCGCGCGCGAGTGCCGTCTCGCGATTGCCTGCAGGGCCGAAGACGAGGATGCGCACGCCGGCGAACTGCGGGCGCAGCTCGAGCGCCTCCGGCACGGTCGCCACGCACAGCGCCGTCGCGCCCGCTTCGAGTGCGGCCCCGGCGACGTCGACCGCGCCGTGGCCGTAGGCGTTCGCCTTCACGACCGCCCAGAGCTCCGCGCTTCCGGCGACGCGACGCAGCGCCCGGACGTTGCGCTTCAGCGCGCCGAGGTCGATCCGCAGCTCCGATCTCATCCGAGTGCGCGCGGGAGCGCATCGAGAAGGTCGCTCGCGACGAGGCCGGCACGCTGCGGCGCCTCGACCGACGCGCGCTGCTCGGCCGCGGAGGCAGCGGAAGTTGCGAGCTGCGGCTCCATTCCCTTCGCGAGGAACGCGCCGACGATGCCGGTGAGCACGTCGCCCGTGCCTGCGGTCGCGAGCGACGGAAGCCCGAGCGCGGACACGAGCACGCCTGCGCCCGGTGCTGCAACGAGCGAGTCCGCGCCCTTCAGCAGCACCACGCAACCGAAGCGCTCCGCCGCCTCGCGCACCGACGCGAGGCGATGCGCGGCGATCTCCTTCGACGGCCGCCCGAGCAGCCGGCCGAGCTCGCCCTCGTGCGGCGTCAGCACGCGCGGCGCCGGCCAGTCGCCGGGTTCGAGCTCGAACAACGCGTCTGCGTCCACGACGACCGGAAGCTCGAGCTCTGCCAGGAGCCTGCGCACGAGCGCTTGCGGCCCCGGCCCGCGGCCGAGCCCTGGGCCGAGCGCGACTGCGTTCGCCTTCTTCGCGAGCTCGAGCACCGTGTCCGCCGCCTCGGCCGTAACGAGCCCGTCCTTCTCCGGCAGCGGACGCTTCACCGCTTCGAGAATGCGGCGCTCGAAGACGGGGAGCGTCGACTCCGGCACCGCGAGCGTGACGTAGCCCGCGTCCGCGCGCAGCGCCGCCATCGCCGTAAGCGAAGGCGCGCCGGTGAGTCCGCGCGAGCCGCCGACGACGAGCACGTGGCCGGCCGTGTACTTGTTGTCCTCGGCGTCGCGGCGCGGCACCGTGCGCAGGAGCTCGGTCGTCGCGAGCCGGTCGCGCGTCTCACCGCGCTCCAGCCCGATGTCGGCGACGTGCACTTCGCCCGCGTGAAAGCGGCCCGGCGCGACGACGAGACCGACCTTGCGGCCGTGGAACGTGACGCTCGACGTCGCGCGGACCGCCGCGCCTGCGATCTCGCCCGTCGATGCGTCGACGCCGGAGGGAAGGTCGATGGCAAGCACCGGAACGCCCGCATTGTTGATCCGCTCGATGAGTGCGGCCGCGTCCGGCCGCGGCTCGCCGCTGAAGCCCGTGCCGAACAGTGCGTCGACGATCGCGTCCGGTTGGCCGAGATCGCTCTCCCCCGCCTTCGCGTCGACGATGCGCACCGCCTTGCCGGCCTCCTCGAGCCGACGCGCGACGACGCGGCCGTCGCCACCGTTCGATCCGCCGCCCGCGACGATCGTCCAGCTCGCCGCCTGCGGGAAGCTGTTGAGCGCGACGAGCGCCGCCTGCGAGCCCGCGCGCTCCATGAGCTCTTCCATCGAGCCGGGATAGCGCGCCTCGGCGGCGCGCATCTCCTCCGCCGTGTACAGCGGCTCGAAACTAGACATCCGCGACGATTGCAACCGCTTGTGCGAGCTCACGCGAGTGCGTCATCGAGAGGTCGATCTCGCCGGCGCCACGGCTCGCCGCCCACGCGGCGACGCGGCCTGAGAGTCGCACCGACGGCTTCGGCCGCCCGACGATCTCGATGTCCTTCCACGCGAACGCGCGCGCGACGCCGAAGCCCAGCGCCTTGCCCACCGCCTCCTTGCCGGCGAAGCGGCCCGCGTAGCTCTGCGCCGGATTCGGACGCGACTCGCAGTACGCCTGCTCGGCCGGCGTGAAGCAGCGGTCGCGGAACTGCACGTAGCGCTCGAGCGAACGGCGCACGCGCGCGATCTCGATGAGGTCGGTGCCGACGTGGATCACAGGTGCTCCTCGAGCCAGACGGGGAGCTGCGCGAGCGACGAGACGATCCCGTCCGGCTGCACGCGCGAGCGCTCTACCTCGTCGGGGCGAAACTTCCCTGTGCGCACGAGCACCGTCTTCATGCCGATGCCGCGCGCACCGACGACGTCGCTCTCGAGGTCGTCACCGATCATCCACGTCATGCCGGGGTCGGCGTCGAGCGCCTCGCACGCCGCCTCGAAGTACGACGCACTTGGCTTGCCGAGGACGACAGCCTCCGTATCCGCTGCGTACTCGAGCCCGGCGACGAACGCGCCGGCGTCGAGCATCGGGCCGCGCTTCGTCTGCCACCAGCGGTTGCGGTGCAGGCAATAGAGGTCGGCGCCGAGCTCGATCTCGGAGAACGCGCGCGCGAGATTCATGTACGAGAACACGAGGTTCGTCTCGGGGGTCTCGTCGGCGCCGCCGATCAGCACCGCGTCGGCTCCCTCACCGACGAGCTCGATGCCTTCGAGGTCGCCGACGAGCGCATGCATCGTCAGCGCAAGCACGCGCTTTCCCTTCAGCATGCGCACGGCGGCGTCAGCGGTGGTCTGCACCTCCTCGTCGTCGAGCTCGATCCCGAGGCTGCGCAGATCCTCGGCCAGCTGCGCCTTCGACCGCGTCGTCGCGTTTGTGACGAAGCGCAGCCGATGGCCGTCCGCGCGCAGCTGGGCCACGGCCTCGGCGGCGCCGGGAATCGGCTCGCCGGAGACGTGCAGCACGCCGTCGACATCGAGGAGAATCGCTGCCATGAACGGCTCCGAGTCTATTCGCGTCACCCGCACGGTGACCGTGCCGCTCGCGGAGATCGAGCTGCGCACCTCGCGATCGAGCGGACCCGGCGGCCAGCACGCGCAGAAGTCTGAGACTCGCGTCGAGGCGGTCTTCGACGTCGAGGCGTCGGCCGCGCTCTCGGACCGGCAGAAGCAGCGCGTCGTCGCAAAGGCGGGACCGGTGCTGCGCGCGATCGCGCAGGACAAGCGCAGCCAAGCGCGCAACAAGGAGCTCGCGCTCGAACGGCTCATCGACGCGCTGCGCGAAGCGCTGCGCGTGCCGCGGCGCCGCAAGCCGACGAGGCCGTCGGCGGCGGCACGACAGCGAAGGCTCGACGAGAAGAAGCGGCGCGCGGAGACGAAGCGCCTCCGGCGGCCACCTACTCCACAGTGACGGTCTTCGCCAGATTGCGCGGCTCTGCCGCCGAAAGTCCGCTGCGCTTACGCGTCGGACGTTCGGCGGGAAGAGAACTCATTCGACCGTAACCGTCTTCGCCAAGTTCCTAGGTTGGTCGACGTTCAGGCCGCGCAGGCGCGCGATCTTGTAGGCGAGCAGCTGCAGCGGAACGACTGCGAGCGCAGCCTGCAGGAACGCAGGCGTGCGCGGCACGTAGATGACGTCGTCCGCGTGGTGCTGGATGTCCTCGTTCCCGTCGGTAGCGATCGCGATCACGTGCGCACCGCGCGCTCGCGTCTCCTGAATGTTGGAGACGATCTTGTCGTAGACGTGGATGTTCGTCGCGACCACGACGACCGGCGTCCCTTCGTCGAGCAGCGCGATCGGCCCGTGCTTCATCTCGCCTGCGGAGTAGGCGTCCGTCGGGATGTAGGAGATCTCCTTCAGCTTCAGCGCGCCTTCGAGCGCGACGGGCAATCCGATGTGACGGCCGAGGTAGAGGAAGAACTGCCTGTCGTAGAAGCGCTGCGCGATCGAGTCGATCGGATGGTCGGCGTCCAAGAATGACTGCATCTTGTGCGGCAGCTCGTGCACCTGGTCGAGGATGAAGTCGATCTCGTCCGCCGGCAGCGAGTTCCGGATCTGAGCGAGCTTGAGCGCGATGAGGTAGAGCAGCGAGATCTGCGCGGTGAACGTCTTCGACGCTGCGACGCCGACCTCGAGCCCGCAGCGCGTGTAGATCGACGACTCAGCCTCGCGCGTGATCTGCGTGCCCATCTGGTTCGTCAGCGCGAGCGTGCGCGCGCCGCGCTCGCGCGCGAGTTTCACGGCGTTCACCGTGTCGCGCGTCTCGCCCGATTGCGAGATGCCGATTACGAGCGTGTCCTTCGACAGGACCGGATTGCGGTAGATCCACTCGCTCGCGATGTCGGGCTCGACCGGAATACGCGCCCATTCCTCGATGACATAGCGGCCGGCGACGGCGGCGTGATACGCCGTTCCGCAAGCGACGATCACGATGCGGCGGAGGTTCTGGATCTCGACCTCGGTCATCCCGAGCGCCTCGAGCACGAGATCGTGGCCGCGCACGCGGTCGCCGATCGTCTCGCGCACCGCCTCGGGCTGCTCATAGATCTCCTTGAGCATGAACGTCTCGAACCCGCCCTTCTCGGCGACTTCCTGGTCCCACGGAATCTCTTCAGCGTCGCGCATGACCTCGTCGCCGTCGACGAAGAAGCGCGCGCCGGCGGGTGTGATCTCGATGACCTCGCCGTCGGCCGGGAAGTGCGCGACCTTCGTCTCGGCGAGGAATGCCGCGACGGATGAGGCGATGAAAGCTTCGCCCTGACCGACGCCGACGACGAGCGGTGTCTCGCACCGCACGCCAACGAGCAGATCGGGATGGTCGTGGTGGATCGCGACGATCGAGAAATGGCCCTCGAGCTGCGGATAAACGCGCACGAGCGCCGAGGCGAGGTCGCCGTCGTACTCGCGCTCGAGCATGTGCACGACGACTTCGGCATCGGTCTCCGACCGGAACGTGTGCCCCTCGGCGATCAGCTGCTCCTTCAGCTCGCGGTAGTTCTCGACGATTCCGTTCAGCACGATCGCGAGCTTCGAGCCGTCGCAGCCCGTCAGCGGATGCGCGTTGCGCTCGGTGACGGCGCCGTGCGTCGCCCAGCGCGTGTGGCCGAGGCCGTGGTGCGAGGTTGAGCCGTTTGAGCCCGCCGCCTGCGTGAGGTTCTCGAGATTGCCGACCGCGCGCACGTACTCGAGCCCCTTCGGCTCGCGCAGCGCGATGCCCGCGGAGTCATAGCCGCGGTATTCGAGACGGCGCAGCCCTTCGAGCAGCAGCGGCTTCGCCTCTCTCGTGCCGACGTATCCGATGATTCCGCACATAGAAGTCCCGAAAATAGAATGAGCCCGGCTACGAGACCGATCCGCGGCGTCGCGGGGCGGTCAGCCGAGCTCTTCGTTGACGAGCTTGGCGATTTTACCACAGAGGGCTTCCGACTCCTCCTCCGTCGCCGCCTCGGCGAGGATCCGCACAACCGGCTCCGTGCCTGATGGACGCACGAGAACACGCGCGGCGCCGTTGAGCTCGCGGTTGACCCCATCGACTCGCTCGACGAGCGCCGCGGGCAGCGGTCCGCGACCTGCGCGCGGCACGTTGAGCATGACCTGGGGGAAGCGCTCCATCGCCGCCGCGGCCTCGGAGAGCGTCCTTCCTTGCATCGCGCCACAGAGCAACAGCGCGGCGGCGAGCCCGTCGCCGGTCACGTGATCGCGCAGGTAGATGATGTGCCCGGACTGCTCGCCGCCGAGCACGCCATCTTCACGATAGAGCGCCTCGAGCACGTAACGGTCGCCGACATCGGTCGTGACGACACGAACGTTGCGCTCCTCCATGAGCTTGTGGAAACCGAGATTCGTCATCGTCGTCACCGCGACCATGTCGACCTGTAGATCGAGCGCAAGGATCGCGACGATCTGGTCACCGTCGAGCGCGTTTCCCTCGGCATCGACGGCGAGCATGCGATCGCCGTCGCCGTCGAACGCGACGCCGAGGTCGAAGCGGCCGCTCGTGACGAGGCGCTGCAGGGCAGCAAGATCCGTCGCGCCGCAGCCGACGTTGATGTTCGTGCCGTCGGGCTCGTTACCGATCGTCTCGACATACGCCCCGAGCTGCTTGAACGCATCCGGTGCGATCCCCGCATATGCGCCGTTTGCACAGTCGACGGCGATGCGCATCCCCGTGAGATCCGTCGAGAAGCGGTCGAGCACGTGCTCGAGATAGCTCTCTGCCGCGATGTCGACGCGCGCGATGTCTCCCCCGCCAGGCGCGGGCGCGTCGAGCAGCGCTTCGATCTCTTCCTCGGCTGCGTCGGTGAGCTTCCGCCCGGCCCGGTCGAAAAACTTGACGCCGTTGTACTCGGGCGGATTGTGCGAGGCCGAGATGACGACGCCGAGGTCGAGACGCAGCAACGCGACCGCAGGCGTCGGCACGACGCCTGCGACCACGGCTGTGCCGCCGGCCGACGCGACGCCGCGGGCGAACGCCTCTTCCAGCTCCTCGCCCGACCGACGCGTGTCACGGCCGATGAAGACGCGGCCGCCGCCGGCCCACAGCGCGGACGCCTTTCCGAGCTGCTCGACGAGCTCCGGCGTCACGAACTCGCCCACGATTCCGCGGACACCGTCGGTGCCGAAAAAAGTCCGCGCCACGGCGCGGGAGGCTAGCGCTTCGAGAACTGCGGAGCCTTGCGGGCCTTGTGCAGGCCGGCCTTCTTGCGCTCCACCTGGCGCGCGTCGCGCGTGAGGTAGCCCTCGCGCTTGAGCGGGACGCGCAACTCCGGGTTCGCCTCGACGAGCGCGCGGGCGACGCCGTGCCGCACCGCTCCGGCCTGGCCGGTGAGCCCGCCGCCCTGCACGCGTACGCGCAGGTCGTACTGGCCTTCGACGCCCGCCGTCTTCAGCGGCGACGTCGCGATCGTCTGCCAGACGGTGCGCGGGAAGTACTCCTCGATCGTGCGGCCGTTCACCCAGGTCGCGCCGGTGCCGGGCCGCAGGATCACGCGTGCGACCGACGTCTTGCGCTTGCCGGTGCCGCGGTACTGCGCCTGCTGGCTCACTGCTCGACCTCGAGGGGCTTCGGGTTCTGCGGGCCGTGCGGATGCTCGGGGCCGGCATACACCTTGAGCTTCGTCAGCTGCTTCCGCGCGAGCCGGTTCTTCGGAAGCATTCCGCGCACGGCTGTGCGGAGGACTTCGGTCGGGCGCCGCTCGAGTTGCTCGCGCAGCGTGCGGCTCCTTAGCCCACCGGGATATCCCGAGTGGCGGTAGTAGCGCTTCTGGTCGAGCTTGTTCCCTGTCACCGCGATCTTCTCCGCGTTGACGACGATGACGAAGTCGCCCGTGTCGACGTGCGGCGTGAACTGCGGCTTGCGCTTGCCACGAAGCGTGTCGGCGATCTGGGTGGCGAGACGGCCCAGGGTCTTCCCCTCGGCGTCCACGACGTACCAGTCGCGCGCGACTTCTCCCGGCTTGGCGTTGTAGGTGGTCATAAGGACGGCGCGGGACGAGCCGCGCCGGGGCAGGATTGTAGCTAAGAAACTGTGGCGGGCCGGAGTGCTGGGCGCGACATGAGCCAGAGCGCCGGAAGGGCGGCGAGAGCGGCCGCGGAGAGGGCGAGCGCGACGACCCCATACCCGCTGTAGACGAGCCCGCCGAGCAGGGCGAGGGCGGCCGCGGTGATGCTCGCACAGAGATCGGTGAAGCCGACGAGCCGGCCACGCTCCGACGGCGCAGTGAGCGACACGAGCTCGGTCGTCGCCGCGACGTACGAGAAGCTCCAGCCGAGGCCGAGCCCGAGCAGCGCGAGGCTCATCCCGCCCACGCCGCCGAACCACACGAGCGCCGCGTTCGAGAGCGTCATGAGCGCGAGCCCGCCGACGAGCGAGCGCCGGCGGCCGACGCGGTCGATGAGGTCGCCGACGACGAGCACGAGCCCGTACATGCCGACGATGTGGATGCTGATCATCGTGAACACGTCGCCCTCGTGGTGACCGCGCCCGATTGCGACGTAGCCGGCGAGGTTCATGACGCCCGCCATGACGGCGAAGCTCGCGACCGCTGCGACCATCGCTGCAACGACGCCCGGCCTGCGCAGGATCTCGCTCAGCGGAACCGCAGGACCGGTGTCGTCGCGCTCGGCCGGATACCACGTCGAGATCTCCTTCGGATCGGGGCGCACGCGCGACGCGATGACGTAGCCCGCGACCATGAAAGGAATGCCGAGCAGCCACGGTGCGACGAGCCCGTGCGCTGTCGGCGTGCGATGCGCGAAGAGCGGGCCGAACAGCACCGGACCCCAGATCGCGCCCGAGACGGCGCCGAAGAGCACGAGCGAGACGCCGCGTGCACGCCGTTCGGGCGGGAACATCTCCGCCGCGGCCGCGCGCGAGAGCAGCACGATCGATCCGGCCGATCCGACGAGCGCGAGGCCGAGCGACACGATCGTCGCGGACGTGAGCGCGCAGCCGCCCGCGATGACGCCGCAGCCGGTCGCACCGATGACAAAGGCGCCGCGGATCACCGGCATGCGTCCGACGCGGTCCATCAAACGGCCCGCCGGCGCCACGCTCAGACCGCCCGCGGTGAGGAAGATCGCCGGCCCGAGCCCGAGCACGCCTTTGATCCCGGTGACGGCGACGAGCGTGAGCGAGCTGAGTGCGGCCGCGAGCTGGAACATCCCCGAGTTGCAGATGAGCGAGGCCGCGAGCAGGAACGCGTTGCGCTTGACCTCCGGCCTCATGCCGTCAATCTACGTGCGAGCCCAGTGGCGAATTCCCGTGCGCCGCCGTGCGCGGGATGGCGAATGTACGGCGCGTCGAGCACCTCCGCCGCGAGACGGCCGACAGCAACGACCCGGCGGCAAGGCGTCAGCGCGGCGAGAAACGAGCGCGACGCCTCCACCTCGGCGCGCGTCGGCCGGCGATTGGAGCTCTCCGTGCCGGGATGTGTCGGAACGACATTCCAGAGCAGCACCTCGTCCTCAATCCCGAGCTCGCGCAACACGCGGTGCACGATCGTCGCCGACGCCTCGCTCGGCCCGGTGCCGCTCAACTGTTGCTCCGACGTGAACGCGATGCCGCTCACGCGTGCGCCGCGATAGCCGGCCGCTTCACCCACGAGGATGGTCGACGCGTTCCGATCGAGATGCGCGCGCAGACGCTCGCAGCGCAGCTCCGAGTCGGCGTACTGGTTGTACGTCGCACCGATCTGCGCGGCTGCGAGCTCAGCCGTAAACGATGAACTCCAGGAGGCTCCCATCGGGATCCCTGAAGTACACCGAAGTGCCGACCCCTCCGGCGCCGATGCGCTCGGTCGGGCCCTCGATCACCTCGACGCCGTGCGACTCGAGGTGTGCGATCGCGTCCTCGATGGCGCCCTCCCAGCGCAGGCAGAGGTCGCTGTTCCCGGGCCGCACAGGATCGTCTGCGCGCGGGCTCGCGGTGTTGCCGGGTCCGTGCACGTTGAGCTGCGCGCCGCCGGGCAGCCGGTAGCCGATGCGCCCGTACGTGAGATCGATCACCTCGGCGCCGAGAACGTCACGGTAGAACGCGGTCGAGCGCTCGTAGTCGGTGACCGCGATCACCAGGTGGTCGAGCGCGGCTACTCCCATTCGATCGTGGCCGGTGGCTTCGAGGTGACGTCGAGCACGACGCGGTTCACGCCGGGGATCTCGTTGACGATGCGCGAGGAGATCGTCTCGATCAGGTCGTATGGAAGGCGCGCCCAGTCGGCGGTCATCGCGTCGTCGCTCGTCACGGCGCGGATCACTGCCGGGTAGCCGTACGTGCGCTCGTCGCCCTGCACGCCGACAGAGCGGATCGCCGGGAGCACGACGAACGACTGCCACAACTCACGGTAGAGACCGGCGCGTCGCACCTCGTCCTGCAGGATCGCGTCCGCGTCGCGCAGGATCTCCAGGCGCTCCGCCGTGACCGCCCCGATGACGCGGATCGCGAGGCCGGGACCCGGGAAAGGCTGGCGCCACACCATCCGCTCCGCCATGCCGAGCTCCTCGCCGACACGGCGCACCTCGTCCTTGAACAGGAGCCGAAGCGGCTCGACGAGCTTCATCTGCATGTCGTCGGGCAGCCCGCCGACGTTGTGATGCGACTTGATCGTCGCGGCGACGCCTTCGGTTCCGCCCGACTCGATGACGTCGCTGTACAGCGTCCCCTGCACGAGCCACTTCACGTTCCCGAGCTTGCGCGCCTCCTCCTCGAACACGCGAATGAACTCGCGGCCGATGATCTTGCGCTTCAGCTCTGGCTCCTCGACACCCGCGAGCAGCTCGAGGAAGCGATCCTGCGCCTGCACGTGCACGAGCGGCACGTGGAAATGCTCGCCGAACGTCTCGACCACCTGCGCGGCTTCGTCCTTGCGCAGCAAGCCGTGGTCGACGAACACGCACGTGAGCAGGTCGCCCACGGCCTTGTGCACGAGCAGCGCCGCAACCGCGGAGTCGACTCCTCCGGAGAGCGCGCACAGCACGCGCTCCGATCCGACCTGCGCGCGGATCCGCTCCACCTGCTCCTCGATGACTGCAGCCGGCGTCCACGCAGGCGGCGCGCCCGCGACCTCGTAGAGGAAGTTCTTCAGCACGGTCATCCCATGCGGGGTGTGCACGACCTCGGGATGGAACTGCACGCCGTACAGCGCGCGGTCGGGCGCCTCGAACACGCCGATCGGCGTCGACGGCGAGCCCGCGACGACACGGGCTCCCTCCGGCGGCGCGACGACCGAGTCGCGATGCGACATCCACACCGTCTGCTCGCTCGGCGTGTCGTGCATGAGCACCGACTCGTCGACGTGCAGCTCGGTCTTGCCGAACTCGGAGACGCCGGTGCGGTCGACGCGACCCCCGAGATCGAGCGCCATGAGCTGCATGCCGTAACAGATGCCGAGCGTCGGAATGCCGAGCTCGAAGATGCGCGGATCGACGCGCGGCGCGTCCTCGGAGTACACCGATGCAGGACCGCCGCTGAGGATGAGCGCATAAGGATTGCGCGCGCGCACCGCCTCCGGCGAGATCGTGTGCGCGACGAGTTCGGAGTACACTCGGCATTCGCGCACGCGGCGCGCGATCAGCTGCGAATACTGACCACCGAGATCGAGCACCAGCACCGGCCGGTCTTCCGGACCGGGAAAGGGAATGACTTTCCCGGGCTCAGCGGCGATAGTTCGGCGCCTCTTTCGTGATCGTCACGTCGTGCGGATGCGACTCGCGCAGCCCCGCGCCCGTGATGCGCACGAAACGCGCGCCCTTCATCTCGTCGATCGTCGCCGCGCCGCAGTAACCCATCGACTGGCGGACGCCGCCGACGAGCTGGTGCACGATGGGTGCGAGCGGCCCTTTGTACGGGACGCGCCCCTCGATCCCCTCCGGAACGAGCTTGTCGACGTCCTCGACGTCGTTCTGGAAATAGCGGTCCTTTGAGTAGCCGCGCGCGCGCATTGCGCCGAGCGAGCCCATGCCGCGGTACTCCTTGAAGCGCTCGCCCTGATGGACGATGACCTCGCCCGGCGCCTCATCCGTTCCGGCGAGCATCGAGCCCAGCATCACCGTGTCCGCGCCGGCGGCGAGCGCCTTAGCGATGTCGCCCGACGACGTGATACCGCCGTCGCCGATGACGGGGACGTCCACGGCCTGCGCCGCTTCGTAGATCGCCGTTACCTGTGGCACACCGACGCCGGCGACGACGCGCGTCGTACAGATCGATCCAGGCCCGACCCCGAGCTTCACGGCGTCTGCACCCGCGTCGACGAGCGCCTCCGCGCCCTCACCGGTCGCGACGTTGCCGGCGATGACCTCGACCGGAACGATCGACTTGATCTTGCGCACCATCTCGAGCACGCCCTGCGAGTGCCCGTGCGCGGTGTCGACAACGAGCACGTCGACACCGGCGGCGACAAGCGCCTGGGCGCGTTCGACTGCATCGGGCCCGACGCCGACGGCGGCGCCGGCGCGCAACCGGCCGCGATCGTCCTTCGTCGCCTGCGGGTACTCGATCTTCTTCTGGATGTCCTTCACCGTGATGAGACCGCGGAGCTTCCCGTCCGCGTCCACGACCGGGAGCTTCTCGATCTTGTTGCGATGCAGGATGTCCTCCGCCTCCGCGAGCGTCGTGCCGACCGGCGCGGTGACGAGATTGCGCGCGGTCATGAGTGCGGAGACCGGCTGCTGCACGTCGGTCTCGAATCGCAGGTCGCGATTCGTGAGGATGCCGACGAGGACCCCGCCCTCATCCGTGATCGGCACGCCCGAGACCTTGTAGCGCGCCATCAGCTCGAGCGCCTCGCGCACGAGCGCGTCCGGCGGGAGCGTGACCGGCTCGACGATCATCCCCGACTCCGAGCGCTTCACCTTGTCGACCTCCGCGACCTGCTCTTCGATCGAGAGGTTGCGGTGCACGATCCCGATGCCGCCCTCGCGCGCGAGCGCGATCGCGAGGCCCGCCTCTGTCACCGTGTCCATCGCCGCCGAGACGATGGGGATGCTGAGCTCGATCGAGCGCGTCAGACGCGTGCGCGTCGACACGTCATTGGGCAACACGTGCGACTCAGCCGGCACGAGCAGAACGTCGTCGAATGTGAGTCCTTCCTGCGCGAACTTGCGGTCCAGCTCGACGAGCCTTTGGAGCTCCTCAGGCCGGAACTCGACGCTCAACAGCGGCTCTGCGCGAGGACGTTCAAGTTGACCGATGGTACCAGCCTCCCAGGACACATTCCCCTAACACCGAGTGGCTACCGTGCCGGGCGATGCGCATGCTGTTCGCCGCGTTGGCTCTCGCGGCAATCGTGGCTCAGGCGGCGTCGGCCGCGCCGCGGCCGGAGACGCTGTACACCAGCCCGAGCGGGAAGATCGAGGCGTTCGCGCAGGATGGCTCCGTGCTCGCGTGGTTCGCGCGCGGAACGAAGGGCTGCAACAGCGTCTGGGTGCTCGACGTCTCGACGAGCGCACAGATAAAGCTGCCGGAGCAGACGCCGAGCACGGTAAACGTCACCTGCGACTGGGACGTCGTTCCTCCGGTCCGGCTCGCGGTCGACGCCTCGAACCCTGTACGAGCGCTGTGGACGCTCCGCGAGCTCGCGCCCCTTCGGTTCGACTACCTCATCGGCGCAAGCTCCAACGATCGGCTCGAGCGTCGCTTCCAGGAGATC
Source organism: Gaiellaceae bacterium (assembly GCA_035703805.1). Classification (GTDB taxonomy): domain Bacteria; phylum Actinomycetota; class Thermoleophilia; order Gaiellales; family Gaiellaceae; genus Palsa-739. The sequence goes on from DASSXM010000128.1 coordinate 43,594, forward strand.
GCGCATGCGTCCCGTGGTGCCGGTCTCTGGCTCGGAGGCATCGCAGGGGACCACGGCGAGCTCGTGTACTCGGTCACGTCGGTCGACTTCGTCGACGAGGTCAGCTGCCTCTCGAATCCGAAGAAGCCGCAGGCGTGCGCGCTGCGGGTCGGCAACGACGGCGGCGTGTACCGCGTCGTCGGACGCTCGACGGAGCTCATCCGCGGGACCGAGGCAGGAGGCATGCAGCTCGCGCTCGCGCCGGGACGCGTCGCCTACATCCGTGCGACAACGGTCGCGGCAAACGGCGCGCCGCTCTCGAGTGCGCAGATCGACATCCGCAACGTGAACGACGGGACGCGCGTTGCGGAGGTCAGCCCGCAGGGAACGCCGACAGCGCTCGCGCTCTCAGCGACCGTCCTGGCCACGCTCGAGCGCAGGTCGAAAGGTCTCGTGCTCGCCTGGTACGACGCGACGACAGGTAAACCGCTGGGATCGATTCCAGTTCCGGCCAACACGAGTGCCGAGCTGTCGGCGAGCAGGCGCGCAATCGTCTTCCACTCCGGGCGCTCGGTCCGTGTCCTCTACATCCGCGCACACAAGGCGCAGACGATCGCGCACGCGACGACGCCGCCGATCGGGCTCTCGATCGAGGGCACTCGGATCGCCTGGGCCGAGAACGTCGGCGGCCACGGGCGCATCCGCGCCCTCGACCTGCCCTAGACCGAAGCCGGCGCGAGCTCTTCGAGGTCGACCATGCCCGCAATGCGGCTCGCCTCGCGCGGATCGAAGCGGCCGGCACCGACCTCGAGGACCGAGGCGGCGCCGCAGCCCACGCCTTTGCGCAGCGCATCGTCGAGCGGGCTTCCGCTCAGACGCGCAGCGAGGAAGCCGGCGAGCAGAACGTCGCCCGCGCCGACGGACGCGACCGGCTCGATCCGGCCGACCGACGCGCGGAAGCGGCGTACGTGGCGCTCCTCGCGGAAGAGCGCGAAGCACGACGTCTCCTGCGTGATGAGAACGTTGCGCGCACCGAGGTCGGCGATCGTGTCGAGCGCGACGAGGAAGTCCTCGTCCTCGGAGAACTCCTGGCCGACAAGCCCTTCGGCCTCGGATTGATTCGGCGAGACGAGGAACGGCTCCGCATCGATCCCGATGCGGAGCGGCTCGCCCTCGCAGTCGAGCACGCACTGCACGCCGCGCCTCGTGAGGTCGCGAATCGCTTCCGCGTAGAAGTCGTCCTCGACGTCGCGCGGCAGCGATCCGGAAAAAACGACGTACGTCGCGACGCCCGAGAGGTAGTGGAGCTTGTCGAGCAGCGTGTCGAGCTCCTCCGGATGAATCGCCGGCCCCCACTCGTACGTCTCTGTCAGCGTGCCCGCGGTCGGATCGAGCACCGCGGTCGACGTGCGCGACTCATCGGCGATGCGTACGAAGTCGTTGAGGATCGCCTCGGCCGCGAGCTCTTCGATGATGCGGTCGCCGGCGCGTCCGCCCGCGAGACCGGTCGCGATCACCGGCGCCTCGAGACGCTTCAACGCGCGCGCGACGTTGATGCCCTTGCCGCCCGCCGAGGTGACGCTCGAGCTCGCGCGATGGCGATGCCCGAGCTGGTAGTTCGGCACGGTGAGCGTGCGGTCGACCGCAGCGTTGAGGGTGACGGTGACGATCACGAAAAGAGACCCACCAGATCATGCATGGTCCGGGTCGCATACCAGCGGATCCGGCCCCCGACGCCGGGCCGCGCGGCCGAACGGGCAGCGATCAGCAGGCGAGAGCCGATCATCGTCGTTCCGGCCCAGATCTCGACCCGCCCCAGCCGTTCCCCGCGGCGGACCGGCAGCGAGAGCGCGGTCGGGGCGATGACGCGCGCGACGAGCGGCCGGCCGATATGGATGACACGCCGAAGCGGAGACGTCGCGACGAGCGGCACCGCCGGCAGTCCGTAGCCGAGCGCGGCCTTCGCATAGACCGCGCGCGACACGAGTGTGGCCGTGCGGTACTGCGAGATGCCCCAGCCGAGCAGGCGCTCGAGATCGGCGTTGCGCTGAGAGCGCGTCGGGCTGCCGAGGACGACCGCGTACACCGTGTACCCCGACGCACGCACCGCGGCGACCTCGCACCAGCCTGCGTCGTTCGTGTGCCCCGTCTTCACGCCAATCGTTCCGGGGAAGACGCCGAGCAAGTCGTTCCACGTGTGCAGCCGCACTGCGCCGTTCTCGATCGTGTCGGTGCGCTCGGCGACGATGTCCCGCACGATCGGCACCTGCATCGCGAGTTGCGCGAGCACGGCGACGTCGCGCGCGCTCGAGACATGACCGGGAGCATCGAGCCCGTCGGCACGCGTGAAATGCGTGTCCTTCAGCCCCAGCTCACGCGCACGCTCGTTCATCCACCCGACGAAGCGCGAGATGTCGCCGCCCGCCGCTGCTTCCGCGAGTGCGTCTGCCGCGTCGTTCGCGCTCTGGATAAGCGCCCCCTTCAGCAGGTCGCGCACCGAGATCTGCTGTCCGGCGCGCAGCGGGATCCGCTCCTCGCCGACGTGCGCAGCGGTTGCCGAGACGCGCACGACGTCGTCGGGTTTCACGTGCTGCAGCGCGACGAGCACCGTCATGAGCTTCGTAATGCTCGCCACCGGCAAGCGCGCGTCGGCGTTCCGCGACGCGAGCACCTCGCCGGTCGACGCGTTCACGACGGTGAACGCACGTGCGTCCGGGTTCGGAACAGCGCCGCGGGCCGCTCCTGCGAAGGCCAGCGCGACGGCTACAACAAGCAACAGCCGACGCATCGGCCGGAACCCTAGCCGGACAAAGCCCAGATCTCGGCCGCGAGGCGCCTGGCCTCCGCGGCGGGCGAGTCGGCGAAGATCACCGCCCGCGACGTCGAGACGAGCGCGCTCGCGCGGCCGGTGGAGAATGCCGGGGCCGCATCGGCCGGCTGCGCGCCCTGCACGCCGATGCCGAGCAACAGCAGGATCGAGCGCGGCAGCAGGCCGCGGATCGCGACGAGCTCCTTGGGATGCGTGGCGCCGACGACGGCGCCGACCGCCGAGAGGCCGCGCTCGCCGACGACGTCGCGGCCCCACTCGTCGACGAGCTCGGACACGCGCTGCCACAACGGCCGCCCGTCGGCGAGCTCGAGGTCCTGCACGTCTCCGCTCCCCGCATTCGACGTCTTCACGAGACAGAAGATCCCGGCGCCGTCGCGCCTGCACGCCTCGACGAACGGCGCGACCGAGTCGCCGCCCATGTACGGATTGACCGTGATCGCGTCCGCAAGCGGAATGAACGCGCGTGCGTACGCCTCAGCCGTCGTGGCGATGTCACCGCGCTTCACGTCGCCGATCACGAGCAGTCCCGCTTCGCGTGCGTACGCGCACGTTTCCTCGAATGCACGCACGCCGTCGGCGCCGTGCACCTCGAAGAACGCGGACTGCGGCTTCACCGCGACCGCGTAGTCGGCGACTTCGTCGACGATCCCGCGGCAGAACGCGAGCGGATCGGAGACGCGGTCAGGAAACGGGTCGAGCCCGACGACGAGCTGGCTCTGCTTGCGCTCGACCGCCTCGGCGACCCTGTCGGCGAAGTGCCTCACTGGAAAGGCGGGGTCAGACCCCGCCAGGCGGGGTCTGACCCCTTCCTCGGAGGAGACTTCCCGCGCTGCTGGCTAGCCGCCCTTGACGGCCTGCTTGAGGGCGCTGCCGGCCGAGAACTTCGGCACGCGCGCTGCCGGGATGTGCACCTTCTCGCTCGGGTTGCGCGGATTCACGCCCATCCGGGCCGCGCGCTGTTGCGACGTGAACTTGCCGAAGCCCGTAAATGCGACTTCCCCGCCGCTCTTCAGCGTGTCGGTGATGGCCTCGAGAAACGCGTCGACCGCCTTGCCTGCATCACGGGCAGTGAGCTGGCTCCGACGTGCCACCTCCGCCACGAATTCCTGCTTGGTCACGTGCCTCTCCTCCTGTCGTTTGTCGCTTGCACGAGCCGAATTGACCCTACCAGGGCACCGGGACCCGCTCAACCATGCGGTTTTGCTGGACTTTTGACCCCCGCCAGAAGGGCTTCAGCCCGGAAAATGGGGAAAAGCCGCACGGATTCGCGGGCGAGCGCGTCCATTCCGCCTTCTTCGCGGTCGACGACGCAGATTGCGGTGTCGACGGTGAGTCCTGCTTCGCGCAGCGCAACGACCGACTCGAGCAGCGCGCCGCCGGAGGTGACGACGTCCTCGACGAGGCACACCGTCTCGCCCTCTTCGTACGGCACCTCGAGCCGGTTGCCGGTGCCGTACTCCTTCGCCTCCTTGCGCACGATGACGAAAGGCAGGCCCGACTCGAGCGACGCCGCCGCCGCGAGTGCGACCGCGCCGAGCTCGGGGCCGGCGAGCCGCGTAGCTGCGGGCGCATGCTCGCGCGCCGCCGCGGCAATGCGCACGCCCAGCGCGCGCAGAAGATCGGGGCGCGTCTCGAAGCGGTATTTGTCGAGGTAGTAGCGCGACCGCTTGCCGGACCGGAGGAGAAAGTCGCCCTCGAGGTACGCCGCCTCGACGAGCGCGGCGCGCAGCTCGTCGTCGTTCAACGCCGGGCCGCAGCGACGGCGTCGCGCGCAATCGGCAGGAGCGCGGCCGCCTCGGGCGATCCGTCGGCGAACGAGATCATCGAGCCGTCGCTGAAGTACACGTCCACGCCTTCGCGCCGCCGGCCGAACGAGCGCCGGTAGAGCACGCTGCCCGCGAAGACGCCGGTGCCGAAGCCGAGGAGTCCGAGGACCTTACGACGCATCGTCGGCCTTCTTCCTCGTCGCGCGCTTCCGCTTCGGCGGCTCGTCCGCGGCGCCGCGTAGGCAGCCCTTCAGGTCGTAGAAGACGAGCCCGACGGTCGGCGCCGGCCCGGTGACGGCGGCAATGAGGCGCGCGCCGTCGCGGACGACGAACACGCTCCCCTCCTGCACCGTCGCCTCGAGCTGGGTCACCTCGCCGTGCGCCGCGGCCTGCTCCAGCAGCCGCGCCGCGGCAGCGGCCAAGGGCGCCCCGTCGGCAAGCGTCGAGGCCTCGACCGCCCCGCTCTCGTCGAAGAAGACTGCGGCCTCGATCTGCGAGGAGATCTCGGTCAGGTCGGCGAGCGCTTGAGCGGCGTCCATTGCCGTCTGAGGCTAACACGGTGCGAAACTGCCTCCGATGAAGCTGCGCAAACGGGCGATCGTCGCGAAGTTCTTCGCCGACCGCGGGACCCATCTCGCCGCGATGGTCGCGTACTTCGCGCTGCTCTCGTTCGTGCCGCTCGTGTTCCTTGCACTCGCGCTGCTCGGCCTTGCGCATCGCGCCGACACCTCCGACTTCTTCGTGAGGGAGCTGAGCGACGCATTTCCCGGCAGCTCGATCGAGAGCATCCTCACGCTCGTCCACCGCGTGCAGGACAACGCGGCAGCACTCGGAATCATCGGCGGCGCCACGCTCCTCTGGTCCTCGCTCTCGCTGTTCAGCTCGCTCGAGTCCGCGTTCAACATCGTGTACGGCCGGCCGAACCGCCCATTCCTCTCCGGCAAGAAGCTCGCGGTGTTCCTCATGGTCGGATCGATCGTCACCCTGTTCGTCAGCCTCGTGATCGGCGGCTTCGGCGTCGACGTCCTGAAGCAGTACGCGCCCGGCTTCACCTCGAACGGCGTGGTGCGATATGTGCTCTCCGTCGCCGTCTCGCTGCTCGGTGTGTTCCTCTTCCTCTTCGCCGTGTATCGCGTGCTGCCGAACCTCGCGGTGACGACGCGCGACGTGCTGCCGGGTGCGATCGTCGCGTCGATCATCCTGGAGGCGTCGTTCCAGGTGCTGCCCGTGTTCGTGCGGTTCGCAGACGTGAACGTGACGCTGCGCGTGCTCGGCGGACCGGTGATCCTCTTGCTCTGGCTCTACGTGATGGCAAATGTCATCGTGTTCTGCGCAGAACTGAACTGGTGGCTAGCGATGCGGCGCGGGGGCTCCCTCCTCGACGACCGAGTCAATCCGCCCGTCGCGGTGCACGAAGAAAAACCACGTGTGAGCTAGAGCACCGTGGTTCCACGCCTCGGTCAGCGTGATCACTGCGCGATCGTGCTTCACGAGCGAGACGTCGGCCGCGCACGTCGCGCGCAGCGGTCCGTCCTTCGAGGCGAGCGTGCACGGAAGGCTGCCCGGCTTGTGCGGAAAGTGCGCGGCGAACGTGTGCGCGCGCGGCGTCTTCGCGTAAAAGCTGTCGAGCACCTCGCCCATCGTGTCCTTGTCGGCGCCGCAGCCCGCGAGCAGACCGATGCCGAGCGCGACGAGCAGTGCCTGCGCGGCGCGCGCGCGATGCGAGTGACGCGACTTCCAATCGTCGCCGAGCTCGGCGACCGTGCGCTCTTCACCGTCGGGGAGGAACACGGGGTCGAAGCCGAACCCGCCGTCGCCGCGCGGCTCGTCGCCGATGCGGCCGGCGACCTCGCCGCTTCCATGCGCCTCCTCGCCGTCGGGCGACAGCGCGACGAGCTCGGACACGTAGCGCGCGCGGCGCTCGGTCACGCCGTCGAGCTCGGCGAGGAGCTTCGCGATCGCGGGGGCGCCTTCCGGTGCGTAGCGCGCCGACTGGAGGCCGGGACGCCCGTCGAGCGCGGCGACTTCGAGCCCCGAGTCCTCGCCGAGCATCCACTGCTCGACGTCGCCGACGCGCCGGCCGAACTCGGCCTTCGCACGTGCGTTCTCGTAATACGTCTCGCCCACCTCAGGCGGCCATGCGTCGACGTCGAGCGTCTGGATCGTCCACCCGGGGAGCAGCTGCTCGAGCTCCTTCGCCTTGTGCGCGTTCCGCGAACAGAGCGTCGCCCTACGGGAGCTCAAGCGCGACTGCCTCTTGCTGGAACTGCCCGAGGTCGGCTATGCCCGACGCTGCGAGCTCGAGCAATTCGTCGAGCACCTCGCGTGTGAACGGATCGCGTTCCGCCGTCGCCTGCACTTCGATGAGCCGGCCGTCGCCGGTCATGACGACGTTCATGTCCGTGTCGGCGTTCGAGTCCTCCGAGTAGTCGAGGTCGAGCAGCGGCACGCCGTCGACGACGCCGACGGAGATCGCGGCGACGGAATCGGTGAACGTTTTCGAGAGGCCGAAGCGATCGAGGGCGCGACGGGCGGCGACATATGCGCCGCAGATCGCAGCGCAACGAGTGCCGCCGTCCGCCTGCAGCACGTCGCAGTCGAGCCACAGCGTGCGCTCGCCGAGCGCGCGGAAGTCGGCGACGGCGCGGACGGCGCGGCCGATGAGCCGCTGGATCTCGACGGTGCGGCCCTGCTGCTTGCCGCGCGACGCCTCCCGCTCGACGCGCTCGCCGGTCGAGGCCGGCAGCAGCGAGTACTCGGCGGTGATCCAGCCGCGACCCTGGTTGCGCAGCCAACGCGGAACCTCCTCCTGCACCATCGCGGTGCAGAGCACCCGCGTCTTGCCCTGTGTGATGAGCGCCGAGCCGTGCGCCTGCTCGAGCCAGTCGGGCTCGATCGTGATCGCGCGCAGTTCGCTTGGCTTGCGGCCGTCGGCGCGACTCACGCTGCCGCCTCCGCAAGGCGCGCGACCGCGACGTGCTCGACGTCGCCGATCGGGAACTGGAGAAAGCGGCGGCCCATCTCGCGGAACGATTCAGGATCGCCGGTCGTGAGGAAACGGCACGCGCCTGGACGCAACGGATCGTTCTCGACGCCCTTGCGCTCGAGCGTCGCCGCGACTTCGCGTGCGGTCTCCTCGGCGGAGAACACGAGCGTGACGTCGCGTCCGAACACGCGCTGGAATACCGGGCGGATGAGCGGGTAGTGCGTGCAGCCGAGGATCACCGTGTCGACGCCGGCCTCCTGCAGCGGCGCCGCGTACTCGCGCACCGCCTGCTCGGTCTCCTCGCCGTACGGGTCGTCGCTCTCGATGAGCGGCACGAGCCGCGGGCATGCGACAGGATGGAACGCGACGCCGGCGTCGAGCGTGTGCACGAGCTCGCCGTAGCGGCCGGACGCGACCGTGCCTTCGGTCGCAAGGAGTCCGATGCGCCGGTTGCGCGTCGCCTGGACCGCAGCGTGCGCTTCCGGCGTCAGCACGCCGAGCACGGGAACGGTGAGGACGGACTGCAGCTGCGGCAGCGCGGCCGATGTCGCCGTGTTGCACGCGACGACGATGAGCTTGACGTCCTGCGTTTCGAGAAAGGCGCCGATCTCGTGCGCGAACGTGCGCACCTCAGCGAGCGGCCGCGGCCCGTACGGAAGCCGCGCATGGTCGCCGAGGTAGACGTAGTCCTCGGCCGGCGAGGTCACGAGGCACTCGTGGAGGACGGTCAGCCCGCCGACACCGGAATCGAATACGCCGACAGGCCGCATATCCATGGCTCCGGATCTTAGGCTTAGGGGGTGCTCGCCCTTCTCCTTGCCGCCGCCTTCGCCTTCGCGACGCCGCAGGAGATGACGCTGACCGCATCCGACGGGGTGAATTTCCCGTGCGCGCTCGTCGAGCCCGACGGCAGTCCGCCTGCAGGCGGCTGGCCCGCAGTCATGCTCTTCCACGGCCTCGGGCAGTCGCACACGGACGAGGAGGCGTTCGCGACGCAGGCCCTTGCGCCCGCGGGTTACGCGTCGCTCATGTGCGATGCGCGCGGACAGGGCGCGGCGGGCGGGAACTTCGGGCTCGACGGCCCGCGCGAGGTGCAGGACACGCGCGATCTCTTCAAGTGGCTCGCCGCGCGTCCGGAGATCTCCGACACCGCGATCGGCGCATACGGCGTCTCGCTCGGCGGGGGCGACGTGTGGAACTCGACCCTCGCCGGCGTTCCATTCAAGGCGATCGTCCCCGTCATCACCTGGACGAATCTCGTGACGGCGCTCGCGCCGAATGACCTGACGAAGTCGGGGCTCGTGCAGCTGCTCTCGCTCGAAATCCCAACCGGCCGCTGGGATCCCGACCTGCTCGCCGTCGAGCCGTCGCTCCTGCAGAGCAACCTGCTCGCGTTCAAGGAGCTCGCCTTCCTCCGCTCGACCTACACGGAGCTGCCGTCGATCACGACGCCGACGCTGCTGATCCAGGGCCGGCACGACTTCCTCTTCGACATCGATCAGGCGGAGGCGGCGTACAACGCGCTCGCAGGGCCGAAGGAGCTGTACATCGGCGACCTCGGCCATCTGCCGGCGCTCAATCCGCCTGCGGAGCTGCAGACGATCTCCGTGCTCGCGCTCGCGTGGTTCGACCGCTACCTCAAGGGCAGCGGCACGACGGGAGCGGCGGTCACGCTCGCGCACGATCCGTGGGATGGGGCGACGACGACGTACACCGGCCTGCCGCCGACGAAGAAGATCTCCGTCGCGCTGCCGGGGACGACGACGCTGAAAGGAATTGCGAGCGTCACGCGCGGCGCGCGGCTCACCGGCGGCGCACACGAGACGTTCGGCGACGGCACCGTCACCGTTCGCTACTCGAACGCGAAGAACTGGGACCGGCTTGTCGCCGTCGTCAGCGTCGTGGGCCAGTCCAGCCCCGTCACAGAAGGAGGCGTGAAGATCACCGGCTCGAGCGGCGTCGCGACAATCCCGCTCATGAACGAGGCCGTCGTCATTCCCGCCGGCAAGAAGGTGACCGTCACGCTCGCCTCGACGAGCGACAGCTACTCCGTCGGCGTCGCGAAGGGCGCGTCGCTCACGCTCGGTCGCGAGACGCTTGCGCTCTCGGTGCTGACGCGCGCCGTCTCGCACCCGTGACCGACGTCCGCGTCGGCACGTGCTCGTGGGCGGACGAGGCCCTCTCGAAGTACTTCTATCCGCCGAAGCTGCCGGCGAAGGAGCGGCTCGCGTGGTACGCGCAGTCGTTCGACACCGTCGAGGTCGACTCGACGTACTACCGCCTGCCGGCGGAGTCGATGGTGGAGGGCTGGGCGGAGCGCACGCCGCCCGGGTTCACGATGCACGTGAAGGCGTTCGGACTAATGACGCGCCACCCGGTGAAGGCGGAGACGATTCCGGACGACCTACGCGCAGAGATGCCGCTCGACAAGCGCGGCCGCGTCGACCGGCCGTCGCGGGAGTTGCGCGGCGAGGTGTTCCGCCTGTTCCTCGAGGCGCTCGAGCCGCTGCGGCGCGAAGGCAAGCTCGGCGGCATCCTCTTCCAGTTTCCTTCGTACGTCGTGTTCAAGGACCGCTCGCTCGCCTATCTCGAGTGGGCGCGCGAGCAGCTCGGAGGCGACGAGATGCTCGTCGAGTTCCGCCACCGCTCGTGGCTCGACGAGGAGAACCGCGCGGAGACGCTCGCGTTCCTCGAGCGGATCGGCGCGACGTACGTCACCGTAGACGCACCGAGGTCGGACACGGCAAAGAACCTCATCCCGACTGTTGCGGCCGTGACGTCGGCGACGGCGTACGTGCGCTTCCACGGCCGCAACCTCGCGACATGGAACAAGCGCGGCAGCTCGGCGGCCGAGCGCTTCGACTATCTGTACAGCGAGGAGGAGCTCGCCGAGTGGGTGCCGACGCTGCGCGAGCTCGCCGGCCAGGCGAAGCAGGCGTTCGCGTTCTTCAACAACAACGCGACCGCGCACGATCCGGACAATCCGCTCGGGCGCGTCTCGCAGGCCGCCACGAACGCCTACCAACTGCGTAGTCTGCTCGCATGAAGATCCTGTCCGTCGTCCACGGGCCGGAGGCGCGCGCGGAGACGTTCGCGCCGGTCATCGAGGGCGCAGGGCACGCGCTCGACGAGTGGAGCTTCTCGTGGGGAACGCCGCCGCCGCAGCCGCTCGACTCGTACGACGCGTACTTCATCTTCGGCGGCGCCATGCATCCCGATCAGGACGCGTTGCACGAGTGGATTCCCGAGGAGACGCGCTGGATCGAGTCGCTCCTGGTGGAGCGGCGGCCCGTGCTCGGCGTGTGTCTCGGCGTTCAGCTCCTCGCGCGCGCCGCGGGTGCACGTGTGCGTCGCCTCGATGAAGCGGAGATCGGCTGGATCAACGTCGAGCTCTCGGACGCGGGCGTCGCCGATCCCGTGCTCGGCTCGCTGCCCGCGCGCTTCCCGGCGCTCGTGTGGCACCAGTACACGTACGACGTTCCCGCCGACGCGGTCGAGCTCGCGCTCACCGCGCGCACGACGCAAGCGTTCCGGCTCGGCGACGCGTGCTGGGGCGTGCAGTTCCATCCGGAAGTGACCGCGCCGCAGCTCGAGGGTTGGATTGCGGACTTCGAGGACCCGCCGCCGGACCCGGACGGCCTGCGCCGCGAGACGCCGGAACGCATCGGCGCGTGGCAAGCGCTCGGTCGCACGCTTTGCGAGGCGTTCCTCGTGGCGGCGTCGGCGACGCTAGCGCTCGAGCGGTAGCTCGGGGTAGCGCGACCACTCGTGCCACGAGCCCGCGTAGTTGCGGGCGTCGTAGCCGGCGCTGCGCAGCGCGAGCGTCGCGAGCGCGGAGCGCGAGCCGGAGTGGCAGTACGCGATGACCTCTGCGCCCTCCGGCGCGCCGACGAGCTCGCGGATCCGCTCCGCAGACTCGGGCTGCCCGGGGCCGACGAAGAGCTCGTCCACCTGTACGCGCTTCGCACCGGGGATGTGCCCCTGGCGCGGATCGCACGGGCTCCCGTGCTTGCCCGTGTACTCCTCTTCACGGCGCACGTCGAGCACGGTGAGCGCAGAGTCGTCGAGGCGCGACGCGATCTCCTGCCGCGTCGGGAACGCGCGCGGCGCCGGCTGGAGCGACGACGAACGCACGGGCTCGAGCACGACGGGCCCTTCGGCGAGCTCACCCTCCCACCCCGCCATGCCGCCGAGCAGGATCGCGACGCGCGTGTGCCCTGCAAGCTCTGCGAGCTGTGCGGCCGGCATGGCGCCCATCCCGTCGCCGCGGTCGACGAGCACGAGCTGCTCGTCGCCGGTGATCCCATGGCGGCGCAGACGCAACTCGACCTCCTTCGCGAGCTCCTGCACCATCGCGTCGTCCGCGCCGGGCGGCGGCGAGCCGAGCACGAGCGGCCGCGAGCCGGGGATGTGGCCGCGAATATGCGCGTTCGGTCCGCGCACGTCGCCGACGACGAGGTCGTCGTCGTTCAGATGGTCCGCGAGCCAGGCGGCGTCGACGACGCGTCTCACAGCGCGGCGACGATACCTGCCTCGGCCGCGACGGCGGGACGTTCCACCATGCGGTCGAGCCAGTCGGCGAGCGCAGGCTGCGCGTCGAACTGGATGCCGAGCATCTGTTGCATGCGCAGGATCCACGGGATGTACGCGATGTCGGCGAGCCCGAACTCGGCGCCGCCGAGCCACGGCCGCAGCTCGAGCGCCGCGTCAAGCCGCCCGAGCTGCACGTCGAGCTGCTCGCGCGCCTCTTTGCCACGGCGCAGTGCGTAGTACGGCGTCGTCAGATCGCCGTGCCGGAACATCCACAGCCGCGCGAGCGCGCGATCTTCAGGATCGGCCGCGAGCAGCGCCGGCTCCGGGTAGCGCTCCTCGAGGTACTCCATGATCACGGCCGACTCGGGAAGGATCCACCCGTCCTCCTCGATCACGGGCACGCGGCCGGTGACGTTCTTCTCGTAGATCCACGCGGGACGATCTTCGAGATTGATCTCGATCGCCTCGTACTCGACGTCTTTCTCCGTGAGCGTGATGCGCACGCGCGCGAAGTACGGGCAACGTGCAGCGTCGTAGACGGTCAGCATCAGACGGTAACCCCCATCGTGTCGGCGATCTGCTCGTACAGGTCTTGCGCAGCGGGAAGATCCGCAACCGTTTTTGCCGTGCGCGCGACTTCACGCACGCGCCGTGGATCCGCGCCCGTCAAGCGCGCAGCGACCGTCGGATTCGCGCCGAGAGCAATCACGTCGCCCGGCGGCAGTTCGCCGTAGTACTCGGGGACGGAAAGGTACTCGTCGACGTCGGCGCCGCGGTCATAGAGGTTGTAACGAACAACCGCCCCCTCTTCTATTCCGAGCGCGAGCACGACCGAGGCCAAGGCGTAGGAAAGCTCCTTCGCAAGCGCCTTGAGTCGCGCCGGATCGGCATCTGTCTGCTCCGAGCGAACGCGCACCCAGTCACCGAGTCGCTCCACCTCTGGCTCGATGCGCAAGAACTTCGCGGCGTAGCGGTGGACGCTGTCCACGTCGTCCGTCTGTGCGTGGACAGCTCCGAGCGTTGGCCCGCTCGGCCGCTCCGCGAGGCGCTGCTCGAGCGCCTCGATCGGCATCGCGAGCGTCAGCTCGGATGCCTGGAAGCCCCAGCGGTCGTAGATCGCGCGCGCAGGCGAGTTCGACGCGAGCACTTCGAGCTCGAGCACTTCTGCTCCACGCTCGCGCAGACGCGCCGCAACTTCGCGCGTCAGATCGCGCGACACGCCGGTACCGCGCGCGGACGGACGCACGTACAGCAGGTCGAGGAAGCCGTGCCGCTTGCCCTTCATCAAGGCAACCGCAAGGCCGACATCGTCTGCGAGGAGCACCGTTTCCTTCGCGACGGCCTCGGCGAGCCATTCGATGTCCTGCTCGAGCTCGTCGTCGTACCACGGCGGATCCGGGACCTCCTCGGAGAACGCGCGCCAGAGCTCGCGAACGAGCGGGAGATCGTCGGCTGTGGCGGCTCGGATCATGGGACGCGTTGTGAGAGCAGCAGGTAGTGCGCAGACAAGTTCTCGAACGGATGAAAGCGTATGCGCGCCGCGTCGACGTCCAGAGGGGCGACCGCCTTTCGCAGCCCCAGGTCGCCTGCGGGCGATGCGTGCGGACGCGCGAGATGGCGCGCGAGGAACCACTCCGCCGTCCATTCGCCGATCCCGCGCAGCGCCGTGAGGCGCGCCTTCACTTCGTTGTCCGGTAGCAGCGCGAGCGCATCGAGATCGATATCGGCCTGCGCGAGGCCGACGACGTACTCCGCCTTGCGCCGCGAGAAGCCGAGCGCGAGCAGCTCCTCCTCGTGCGCGTTTGCAACCGCGTCGCGCGTCGGGAACGACCAGGCGTTCCCGACCTGCGCCCCGAAGAGCTCGATCAGCCGGTTGCGGATCGCGAACGCGGAGAAGAGCGACACCTGCTGCGCGACGATCGCGCCGACGAGCATCTCGAACGGATCGGGCGTGAGCGACGGCCGAAAGCCGGCGAGCCCGGGAACGATCCTCGCAAGGATGGCGTCGTCGGCCGCCCACGCGTAGAACGGCTCGAGCTCGAAGGCAAGCCCGAGCACCATGCGCACGACCGGCTCCGTATCCGCATCGAGCGGCTCGACGTCGACGCCGCCCTCCGCCGCCTCGATGCGCACCTCGCGTCCTGCGACGACGCGATGGAGCCCGCCTTCGTGCCAGAGATTCGCGCGGTCGACGCCGAACGCTCGAAAGCGCTCGGTCGTCAGCGCAAAATCGAACGGCCCGGGCACGGCGAGGAACGCCATGCCCGGACCGTAGTCACACGGCTATGACCCCAACCAGGCGTGCAACTTCTGGGCGAGCGCCTGCACTGCCGTGTCGAGCGTCGTCAGCGGGCCGACGTCCTTGCCGGCCTGCTGCCGCTTCGTGATGAGCGCCTGCAGCTTGGTGTCGATCGTGCCGAGCCGGTCCTCCGCCTTCTTCGCGAAGTCGGTGCACTGCTGCGACGCCTTGCTGCTATCGGTCCCGCAACGCTTGTCGAAGCGCTTTTCGATCAGCGTGAGACGCTCACCGATCCGTTGGATGCGGTCGGCCGCGCCACCCTGGCCCTGATTCTGGCCCTGGTTCTGGTTCTGCCCCTGATCCTGTGTCTGGCCGGACGGGTTCGTCTGGATCGACGGGGGAGGAGGGGTGTCGCCGAGCGCGACCGGGACCGAGATCGCGAGCGCGGCGACTGTGACTGCGAGGAGGGTTTTCATAGCGCCCACCATCCGCCGCGTGCGTAAGACGCATCGCTGGCGGAGGTAAGCCGTCGGTAAAGCTCAGAAGTGCGAGGTGAGCCCGGCGCCGGAAGCGTCCTCGGCGTCGCTCTGCGCGTTCTCGTACCACGAGTGCCAGTACTTCCCGTCGTCGAGCTCCTTCGCGAACTGAGTGAGCCTCAACGGATGGAACGTGTCGCACATGACGGCGAGCTCGTGCGTCTCGTGCATGCCGATCGCCTTCTCGGCGAGTCCCGGCTGCGGGCCGTGCGGAAGCCCGGACGGATGGAGCGTGATCGACCCGACTTCGACGCCCTTGCGCGAGCCGAAGTTGCCGGAGACGTAATAGATCATCTCCTCCGACTGCAGGTTCGAATGGTGGTAGGGGATCGGCACAGCAAGCGGGTCGAAGTCGAGCTTGCGCGGACAGAACGAGCAGATGACGAAGTTCTGCCCCTGGAATGTCTGATGTGACGGCGGCGGCTGGTGGATGCGGCCGGTGATCGGCTCGAAGTCGTGGATCGAGAAGGTCCACGGATAGAGGTAGCCGTCCCAGCCGACGACGTCGAACGGGTGGTAGTCGACGACGTACGTCTGGTAGCCGCCGCGCACGCGCACCTTCACCTCGAACTCACCCTTCTCGCGCACCGTGCGCAGCTCCATCGGCGGATGGATGTCGCGGTGGTAGTACGGCGCGCCTTCCTTCAGCATCCCGTACTCGTTGCGATAGCGGCGCGGGATCTCGATGAGACCGGGCGTCTCGAAGACGAGATAGCGCTGGTCGCCTTCCGGCATGAAGCGGTACGTCGTCCCGCGCGGGATGACGATGTAGTCGCCTTCTTTGTACGGCACGTCGCCGAACGTCGTCTCGAGCGTGCCCGAGCCTTCATGCACGAACACGACCTCGTCGCCCTCGCCGTTGCGGAAGAAGTAGTCCATCGTTCCGCTCGGGCGGCAGAGCGAGATCTCGACGTCGTTGTTCCACATGAGCAGGCGCCGGCCGCTGATCTCGTCGCCGCCGGGCTTCATGTCGATCGTCTTGAAGTGCCGGTGCGCGTGCTGGTCGGGCACCCACTCCTTGCGTTGGATCTCCTCGAAGCCGTCGAGCTTCATCACGCGGCACGGCGAGTAAAGGTGGTAGATGATCGACTCGTTGCCGGTGAACCCCTCGAGGCCCATCACCTCTTCGGTGAGGAGCGTCCCGTTCTCGCGGAACTGCACGTGGCGCTTGCGCGGAACGTCGCCGAGGCGCTGGTAGAACGGCACGGAGAAAGCTTAGTCCAGCGCCAAAGCTGCGAGCCGCCGCCCCACCGCGGGAGCGAACTTAAAGCCGTGGCCCGAGCAGGCCGAGCCGACGACGATTCGTCCGCGGCGTTCGAGGACGAACGACTCGTCGGCTGTCGACGTGTAGATGCACGAGTCCGAGGCAACCGGTTCCGGGTCGACGTCGGGGAAGCGCTCGCGCACCCAAGCAGAGATGCGCTCGACGATCGCGGGATCAGGCCCGATGTCCTGGTCGGGATCAGTTTCGGCGCCGGCGTGATGCGCGCCCGCCTTCAGACCGTGCACGGGATCGTGCAGCGAATACATACCGTGCCCGCCTGTCTCTGCGTTCAGGTCGACGATCGACGGCGGCGGCGCGCCGTCGCGGCGGAAGTACGCGACCGTCTCGCGCGTCACCTTCACCGGCACGTCGGGCACGAGCGTCCGCACCCACGGGCCGGCGGTGACGACGACGACGTCCGCGTCGAGCTCGTGGAGCAATTCGACGCGGCTGTTCGTTTGCACATCGATGCCCTCGAGGAACGCATGCCGAGCACGGTCGGCGAAGACGACGCCGGCCTCTGCCACATGGAGCGCGGTCCAGCCGTCGGGAAGATTCGCGCCGAGCGCGCGCACCTCCTTGCGATCGAGCAAGCGGTAGGGAACGCCGCACTGGTCTAGTGCACGCGCCGAGGTGAGCTCGGCATCGGCGACCAGCTCGACGAGCCCATATATGCCCAACAGCTCTGGATCGAGGTCACGCCAGCCCCTCATCGCGTCCTGCGCGAACCGCACCCACTCGACCTCGGGATACGCGACGCGCACGATGCGCGTGCGGCCGTGGCTCGACCCGTGCGTGTGCTCGAGGTCGAACTGCTCGTGCACGGTCACGTCCGCGCCGCGCTCGTCCAGCGCCCACGCCGCGGCACAGCCCATCACGCCTGCACCGACGACGGCGACGCGCGTCATGGACGCACGACGCGGTTGCGCAGGACGCCGATCCCAGCGAACTCGAGCTCGACGACGTCGCCGGGCACGTACGGGCCGTCGCGCATCGTTCCGGCGGCGATGATGTCGCCGGGATAGAGGCGGGTGCCGCGTCCGGCGTGCTCGACGAGCGGCGTCCAGTCGCCGCCGGACGGAAACTCGTCCAGCGTGATGACGACCGGCCCGAGCGACGTCGCGAAGTCGCGCGCCTTCGCGCCCGTCAGCTCCGGCGCGATCCAGTCGTTCACGAGCGTGTACCCGCCCACCGCGCCGTCGGCGCCGATCACCGCGGCAATGCGTAGGTCGGACTCGATGTAACCGGCGCCGGGGGGCAGCGCAATCTCCTCATCGGGACCGAAGATCGTCGCTGGATTCGCGAACGCGAAGTCGCCGTCGCCGCCGAACACGCGCACCGAAGGCGGATGCAGCACCGGCGCGCGCAGCTGCACGTCCTCGAGTGGGTATTCCGCATGCTCGCGCGCGTTGCCGCCGCCGGTGAAGAACGACTGCAGCGTCTGCGCCGCGAGCTGGATGACACGGTCGCCGTCGATCCGGCCGGGCCACCCGCGCTCGAGCTCCAGGTCGCGCGGGCTGAACATGCAGAGCTTCATTGCGGCTCCGTGTGCACGACGACCTCGGCGATCTCGGGCCGTTCGCGCCGGATGAGCTCTTCGATGCGGCTCGCCTCGGCGTGCGCGTCGCTCAGCGTATCGGCGCCGAGCCGCAGGGTCAGATAGGCGACGACTCCGTCGTCCGTGTCGACGAAGCGCAGCTCGGCGGGATCGACGCCGAGCTCCTCGTGGACGAGCCGCCTCACGGTCTCCTCCTCTCCGGTCACCGCGGTTCCAACCGCTTCCTCACCGAGTGGCTCGAGGTGCGTCTGCACAGATGTGACCTCGGGCGCGGCCTCCTTGATCGCGCGCTCGACCTGCTCGGCGATCGCGTGCGCCTCCTCGAGCGAGAGGTCGCCGGGCAACTTGATGTGCAGCGACAACTCGGTGCCGTCGTCGACCGAGAGCACGCTGACGTTATGCACCTCGCGCACGCGTGGAACGGCGAGCGCCGCTTCGTGCGCGCGCTCGCGCACGTCGGCGTGGTCGCGCAGGGGCTCGACGTGCACGACGACGTCCGCCCCCGGCACAGCTGCCTGCACCGCGCGCTCGACCGCGTCGGCGGCGGCGTGTCCCTGGCCGACCGGCGCGTCGAACGAAACGCCGATGACGACGTCCGCGAAGTAACGCCCCGCGGCCTGGCGCATGCGCAGGCGTCGAAGCTGCACGGGCGGCCGAACGCCGAAGATCGCGCGGCGCGCCGCGTCCTCAGCGTCCACCGGCGCGCGGTCCATGAGGACATCGACGTTGCGCCGCATGAGACGCGCGGCCGCGAGGAGCACAAGCACCGCGACGAACAGCGCGGCGATCGAGTCCGCGTGCTGGTGACCGCTGCGCACGAGCAGGAGGCCGATGAGCACGGCGATTGAGCCGGCGAGATCGCTTGCGAAGTGGAGTGCGTTCGACGCGAGCGCGGCGCTCGTGTACCGGCGCGCAGCGCGCGCGGATGCGGTTGTACGCGCGACGTCGATGACGATGACGACCCCGACGACGACGAGCGCGTACCATGCCGCGTGCACGTGCGTGTGCCCGCTCTCGGTCAGGCGCACAACCGCGCGCCAGGCGATGAGAAGGCTGGCACCTACGAGGATCGCGGCTTCGCCGAGCGCGGCGAGATGCTCCGCCTTGCCGTGCCCGTACTGATGCCCGACGTCCGCCGGCCGCACGGCCACGCCGACGGCGAAGAAGGTAAGAAGCGCGGCAACGAGGTCGGTTCCCGAGTGAACGGCCTCCGACAGAAGCCCGAGGCTGTGCGTCGCCAGGCCGACGCCGAGCTTCAGCCCGATCAGAGCCGCCGCTGCAAGCACGGAGAACAGCGCGGTACGCCGCTGCGCGCTCATCGCGCGAAGAGTATGCGGCCCGGCAGCGGCCGCTAGGGGCGACTGAGAATCTGCTTGGTCGCCGCCAACTCCGCGAGGTGCGACTTGTTGCGACCCACCAGGCAGCCGCCGTAGTGGACGGACTCGAGCGTCCCGCCGGCGAACTTGGACGACTCGGCGCGACACGAGGCACTGCGGTAGCGGAGCCACGCCTGCTCGCCTGCGACGAACGACGTCCCCGCCGAGCAGAGCCGGAGCAAGCCGAAGATGTCCTTCACGCGCGCGTTGATCTGAGCGTCGGTTTCCACGATCGCGTGCTCGTCGCAGCCTTCGAGGTCGAGCGTCGAGACTGGGTGCCTCGGGCACGGCAGCAGCGTGAACGACTCGTGGATGACCGGCGGATTCACGCCGGCGGCGACCACCACGATCAGCGCCAGCTGGATCAGAGGTTGCCGCGGAGCGCCTGCTCGCGCTCGATCGCCTCGAAGAGGGCCTTGAAGTTCCCCTCGCCGAAACCGGTCGCGCCGTGGCGCTCGATCACTTCGAAGAACACCGTCGGCCGGTCCTGCGCCGTCTTCGTGAAGATCTGCAGCAGGTAGCCGTCGTCGTCGCGGTCGGCGAGGATCTTGTACCGCTGCAGCGCGTCCAGGTCCTCGTCGATCTCGCCGACGCGGTCGGGCATCTCCTCGTAATACGCGTCGGGCGTGTCGAGGAAGATGAGCCCGTGCTCCTGTAGCGCCTTCACGGTCTCGACGATGTTCGTCGAGGCGAGCGCGATGTGCTGCGCGCCGGCGCCGCCGTAGAACTCGATGTACTCCTCGATCTGGCTCTTGCGCTTGCCCTCGGCCGGCTCGTTGATCGGGAACTTGATCTTGCCGTTGCCGCTCGACATGACCTTCGACATGAGCGCCGAGTACTCGGTCTGAATCTGGTCGTCGCCGAAGTGGAGGATGTTCGTCATCCCGAACACGCGCTCGTAGAACTCGACCCAGAAGTCCATGCGCCCGAGCTCGACGTTGCCGACGATGTGGTCGACGTGCAGCAGGCCGACGCCCTTCGTCGCGCCGTTCGACGACACCGAACGGAAGCCGGGCTTGAACGGCCCTGCGTAGTCGCCGCGATCGACGAACGTGTGGATCGTGTCGCCGTACGTCGCGATCGCGGCGGTCTCGATCGAGCCGTGCTCGTCCTCGACGCGCTGCGGCTCGGTGACGCCGCGCGCGCCGCGCGACACCGCCTGCCGGTACGCCTCGGTCGCGTCGGGCACGGTGAGCGCGATGTCCTTCACGCCGTCGCCGTGCTTGATGTGGTGCTTCGCGATCTCGTGGTCCTCGCGCAGCGCCGACGTGACGACGAAGCGAACGTTCCCCTGCTCGAGCACATACGAGGCGCGGTCGCGCACGCCCGTCTCCGGTCCCGCGTACGCGGTGCGCGTGAAGCCCATCGCGTGCTCGTAGAAATACGCCGCTTGTTTCGCGTTCCCGACCCAGAACTCGACGTAATCCCACCCGTCGAGCGGCATGAAGTCTTCGGCCACGGCCGGATTCTATTCGCGCTGAATGGCGACCGGGGCGCGCCGTCGCACCCGTTCGAGGGCGATCCCGGCGAAGATGAGCACGCCGCCGGCGATCTCGAGCGCATGGAGCGACTCGGACAGCAGGACGATCGCGAAGAAGACGGCGAAGAACGGCTGGAGGTTCCCGAACAGCGACGCGCGCGACGGCCCGACACGGTCGATCGCCGTGAACCAGAGGATGTTCGTGAGGAAAAGCGGGCCGATCACCGCGTACGCGAAGCCGAGCCAGACCTTCCAGCCGAACGCGAAGTGCTGCGCCGAGACCTGCGGGATGCTGACGAGCGCGAGCGGCAGCCATCCCGCTGCGAGCACGAGCGCGCTGATCCGGAACGGCGAGTACCGCTGCATGAGCGGCGCGATCGCAATCGTGTAACAGCTCCAGGTGAACGAGAGGCCGATCGCGAGCAGGTCGCCGCCGAGGCCGGCGGAGAGGCCGCCGTGCGTGCCGAGAGCGATGAGCGAGACGCCGACGAAGGTGAGCCCCGCGCCCGCCCAGAACGAGCGCTGCAACTTTTCGAGCCGGAGCGCGACCGTGATCACGCCGATGAAGATCGGCGTCGCGCCGAGCAGCAGCGCAACCGTCGACGCCTTCGAGAGCTTCAACGCGTAGACGAAGCAGAGCTGGTTGAGAAAGAGCGCAAGCGCAGCGACGAGCACAAGCGGGATGTCGTTGCGCGCGATCCAAAACGACCGCTCGCGCCGGTACGTGAAGATCCAGAAGAGCGCGGTCGCCGCGAAGTAGCGGATCGTCCCGTAGGCGAGCGGCTTCCAGCCGTGGAGAAGGACGTAGCGCGTGATGGTGACGTTCAGCGCCCACAGGAGCACCGTCGCGAGCAGCATGAGATCGACCGGCGACGCGCGGCGCATCCGATGAGCCTAGACTTTGGCTCGATGCCCGAGCCCACGAGAGCCGACATCGACGCGCTCGTCGGCCCGGCGACGCCGCACTTCGCGTACCAGCTGCGCGCGCGCGTGCGCGAGCTCGTGCGCGACCTTCCCGAGGATCACCCCGTCCGGCGCTACGCCGAGGAGCAGGCCGCCCTGCTCGACCGGCTCGGCTACGCGACGACTAAAGCCGAAATAGCGCGATGAGCCTCGAAGGATCCTCGGTCCTCGTGACCGGGGGAACGCGGGGGATCGGGCTCGCGATCGCGCACCGGCTCGTCCGCGACGGCGCTTCGCGCATCGTGCTCGGTTATCTGCGGAACGACGAGGCTGCCGAGGCCGCGGCCAAGCAGTTCGATGTCGATGTGACGCTGGTGCGCGGCAACGTCGCGTCGCAGAACACGGTCGACGAGCTAGCGGCCGCGGGGCCGTTCCGCGTCGTCGTCCACAACGCGGCGACCGGGGTCATCCGCCCCGCGCTCGAGACGGAGGACAAGCACTGGGACTGGACGCTGAACGCGAACGCACGCTCGCTACTCGCGCTCGCGCGCGCGACCGCGCCCGCGATGGAGGCGGGATCAACGATCGTCGCGATCTCGAGCCTCGGCTCGCAGCGCGTGCTCGACAACTACGTCCTCATCGGAACGTCGAAGGCCGCGCTTGAATCCGTCATGCGCTACCTCGCGGTCGAGCTCGCACCGCGCGGCATCCGGGTGAACGCGGTGTCGGCCGGCGTCGTCGAGACCGAAGCGCTCGACTTCTTCCCGAACAAGGACGAGATGCTGGCCACCGTCGACCGCACGCCGGCAGGGCGGCTCGTCGAGACCGGAGACGTCGCCGGTGCGGTCTCGTTCCTCTGCTCCGACGACGCGGCGATGGTGTGCGGCCACACGCTCATCGTCGACGGTGGGTTCTCCCTGCCAGCATGAGCTCGAGGGTCGCTCACCTAGCCTGTAACCAGGAGCCGTAGGCTTGGAGCCGACCGACATCAACCGCAAGGCGTGGGACGAGATCCACCGCGACCGGCGCGCGCAACGCGGCGGCTTACCGGCGATCGTCGCCGCGACGCTCGGCGATCTCTCCGACAAGCGCGTGCTCCATCTGCAGAGCGGCACCGGCGAGGCGAGTGCGCAGCTCGCGGAGCAGGGAGCTGTCGTGACCGCGGTCGATCCCGTCGACGCGCTGCTCGACGAGGGACGCGAGCGCTGGCCGAGCATCCTCTGGATCCAGGCGGAGGCGCAGGCGCTGCCTGCCGAGCTGCGGCGCGGCCGCTTCGACCTCGTGTACTCGCCGGAGGGCGTGCTCGCGCGCGTGACCGATCTCGACGCATGGACGCGCGGGCTCGTCGAGGCGCTGCATCCGAACGGCGAGCTGCTCGTGTACGACGATCATCCGGTCGCGCTCTGTCTCGACGGCCTGCAGCACTGGCACTACGACTACTTCGCGGAAGGCTTCTGGCGGCTCGGCCGCATCGTCACAGCGCTCGTACGCGCGAACTTCACGATAGGCGCGCTCGAGGAGTACCCCGGCCAGCGCCGCGTGCCGGGAACGTTTCTTCTGTACGCACGCCGCGCCTAGTGCAGGCGCTCGAACGCCTCGTCGAGCTCGGCGTCGGTGATCGTCAGCGGCGGCGTCGCCTGGATGAGCGAGCCGTCGAGACCCGCGGGAACGACGAGCACGCCGCGCTCGAGCGCGTCGTTCCAGTCTCCCGCGCGCGCGCGTAACAAGCCGCGCCCGTGCCAGCCTTCCTTCTCGAAGCGCTCGCCGGCGCTGACCACGCGGTCGAGCAGCCCCGGCACTTCGTCGAGCACGACGAGCGCAGCCGCGCACGCGAGCGGGTTGCCGGCGTGCGTGTGCGTGTACACGTCCTCGGGACCGAGATCCCATAGCTCTGCGAGCCCGCTGCGGCAGAAGAGCGCCGCCGACAGCGGCAGCCCGCCGCCGAGCGCCTTCCCGACGCAGACGATGTCGGCGAGGTCCCCGCCCGGCCACATCTCGCCGATGCGACCGAGCCCGGCGTAAATGTCGTCGACGATGAGGAGCGCACCCGCGTCGTCGCAGCGCGTTCGTAGCGTCTCGAGGAATCCAACCGGCGGAACGCGCGAGCCCGCGCGTCCCTGGACCGGCTCGACGATGACGCACGCCGTGTCGTCCGGGAGGGGTCCGGGATCCTCGCCGTACGCGAAGCGGTGCACGGGACCCGGCAGCCACGCGGCGAACGGCTCGCGGAAGCGCTCGAATCCCGTCGCGGCGAGCGCGAGCAGGCCGGTGCCGTGATACGCGCCCTCAAAGGCGGCGATGCCCAGCTTGCCCGTCGCAAGCAGCGCGGTGCGCAGCGCAATCTCCACCGCATCCTCGCCGGTGACACCGAGCTTCGCGGGCCGCGGCAGCGCCTCGCGCAGGCGCAGCGTCACCTCGGCGTCGGCGAGATCGCCGAGTGCGTGCACGACCTGCTGCTCGCGCCACGCCTCGAGGATGCGGGGGTTGCGATGGCCGAGCGCGGCGACGCCGAAGCCGCCCGTGAGGTCGAGCACCTCGCGCCCGTCGCCGAGCGTGACGCGGCAACCCTCGGCTTTCGCCCAGATCATCTACTCGCGCATGAACCCTTGGCGAGCCGCACTCACGAGTGCGACCGCCTCGGGAAAGAGCACGCGCATCGCGTCGCGCAGGGCGATCGCCTGCTCGTCGGTGCTGCCCGACGGCTGCACCTGCGCGAGCGCGGCGGCGGTGAGCTCGACCGCGGTGTTCAGTGTCAGCGTCGCGAACTGCTCACGCTGCGCCTCCTGCACGCTCTCGGCCTGCTGCTCGGCGAACTCGCGCAGGCTGCGCATCAGGTCTTCCGGATCGCCCCCGAAGGGAAAGCCGCCTTCCATGGCCTCCACTTTAGTGTGTGCGCGATGTTCACCGTCGCCTACCGGGACGCGCTACAAGAACGCGTGCTCGGGCTCGCGGAGGCGGATCCTCGCGTCGTCTCGGGCGCGCTCGTCGGTTCGCTCGCTGTGGGTGGGGACCACCTCTCCGACCTCGACCTGACGTTCGGCGTCGGCATCGCCGTCTCGGTGACCGACGTCCTCGAGGACTTCACGCGCACGATCGTCGACGAGTTCGACGCCACGGTCCTCTTCGACCTTCCCGCCGGCCCGGCGATCTACCGCGTGTTCTTCATGCCAGGCGCGCTGCAGTTCGACCTCTCGTTCACACCGCAGCCCGACTTCGCGGCCACGACGCCGAAGTTCAAGCTGCTCTTTGGCTCGGCAGGTGAGCGGCCGATCGTGCCGCCCGCCGGCGACGAGCTGTTCGGGTACGCGGCGCACCACGCGATCCGTGCGCGCTTCTGCATCGAGCGCGACCGCTGCTGGTCGGCCGACTACTGGATCAGCTCGCTGCGCGACTACGCGTTGAGCCTCGCGTGCGTGCGACGCGGCCTTCCTGCGAGCTACGGACGCGGGTTCGACGAGCTTCCCGCCGACGTGCGCGACCGGTTCGTCGGATCGCTTGTCCGCTCACTCAACCGCGACGAACTGCTGCGCGCATACGGCGTCGCGGTCGACGGGTTCCTCGCCGTCGCCGAGGGACTCCCGGACACGGAGAAGATCGCGCCGCACCTGCTTCAGCTCAAGGGCAGCTTGTAAGAACGCTCGATCTCGGCGACGAGCTCCTCGACCGCCGGAGCCGCCTGCTGGAACGCGGCCGCAAAGTCGGGCGCGCCTCCAAACCCGTCGAGATACGCGTTCGTCGCGAGCCGCGGCTCGGTGCCTTCGATGCCCGCGATCTCCTCCGCCACCTCGCACAGCGCGGACAGCGACGCCGCCTCGCGGACGAGCCGCCGGCTCTCGATCGGCTTCCCGGCATCGTCGAACGCGAGCCACTTGCCCGACTCGTACGCGCAGAGATAGACGCGCGCGCCGTCGACGAGCTCGGCGGCGAGGACGCCCGTCACCGGCTCGTCCTGCGCGGCGGCGATCCGCTCCAGGTCGTCGGCCAGTGCCATGATCCGAGCCTATGTCCTACGCGAAGGAGCTGTTCGCGCCGCTCGGGCCGACATACGACCGGTACGCGAGCCTGCTCTCGTTCGGGCAGGACCCGCGCTGGCGGCGCTTTCTCGTTTCGCGCATTCCGCAGGACGCGCTGCGCGTGCTCGACGTCGCGACCGGAACGGGAGCAGTCGCACTCGAGCTTGTCCGGCGAGGTCACATGGTTGTCGGCATCGACCAGAGCCCGGACATGCTCGCTGTCGCGCGCAGGCGCCTTCCGGGCGTCGGATTCCACGAAGGCCGCGCCGAGTCGCTTCCTTTCGCAGACGGCGAGTTCGACGCGCTCACCTTCACGTATCTGCTGCGCTACGTCGACGATCCCGCCGCGACGCTCCGCGAGCTCACGCGCGTCGTGAAGCCGGGCGGCACGATCGCGATGCTCGAGTTCGGCCTGCCGCGCGGCGTTTGGCGGCCGCTCTGGGAGCTGTACGTGCGCGTCGGCTTGCCCCTCGCGGGCGCGGCGATCTCACCCGGCTGGCACGAGGTCGGGCGCTTCCTCGGCCCGAGCATCCGCGACTTCCACACGCGCGTCGACCTGCACAACATTTGGCCCGACGCGCAGATGAAGCGACTCAGTCTCGGTGGCGGCGTCGTCATGTGGGGCACGTGCGCGTGAGCGCAGAGGTGCGGCCCGCGTTCTACGCGCTGCGCTCCGGCGGCT
>DASSXM010000126.1:0-16927 GCA_035703805.1 Gaiellaceae bacterium
ACACGGCGGCGATCTCGCCCTCGTCGACACCGAGGTGAACAACTACCGGGTCGGGCAGATCGTCGCCTATCGCAATCCTCAGCTCGGCCGCGTCGTGCTCCATCGAATCGTAGCCGAGAGCGGCAACGGTTATCTGTTGAAGGGGGATAACAATGACTTCGTCGATTTCTATCGTCCCAGCCGCAACGACCTGATCGGCCGGCTCTGGCTGCGCGTGCCCCTCATGGGCGGGGTCTTGCTCTGGTTGCTCAAGCCGTTCCATGTCGGGATTGTTGGGCTCCTCCTCGGCTTGGTCCTGGTCGGCGGCGGAAGCGCGCGCCGGCCCCGCAGGCGCGCGCGTGATGATCACACTCCCCCGACGCCGCAGATTCCGCGCCCTTCAGTCAACCGGCGGTCGCGAGCACTTGCACTCGCTCGCGCAATGCTGGCACTGGCGACCATCGCCGGCTGCGTCTGCGCGATCCTCCTCCTGATCGGCTATGGGCATCCTGTCACCCGTACGCAGTCGACGCCGGGCAGCTTCATGCAGCAAGGGACGTATAGCTACGGCGCGCTCGCGCGCCCGGACTCGATCTATCCGAACGGACGGGCCGCGACCGGACAAACGATCTTCGCGCGCCTGGTGCACCGGGTCGAGCTGCGCTTCGACTACCGGCTGCTGTCGCCGCTTCGGCACGACGTACGCGGCAGCGGATCACTGACGGCGACCCTACGCAGCGGCGTCGGCTGGCGACGCATGGTCACGAGCAAACTCGTTCACTTCGGTGGCGATACCACAACCCTTGTGATTCCGCTCGACCTCAACCAGCTCGAGTCCCAACTCGGCCGCTACTTCGTCGAAACCGGCGTCCCGAGCGACAACTTCGATCTCCTTGTCACGCCGACGATCAGCCTTCGCGGCCACATGGCCGGGCAAGCGCTGCACACCCGCTTCGCGCCGCAACCGCTCGACTTCGTCCTCGACAGGTACACCCTCCGGCTGAGCGGGTCCACCGGCGCCGGCGCCGGCCCCGGTCAGGCGCCCGCCGACCCGCTCCACCCGAGCGCGACCGGCACCCTGATGCGCCGCGAGGCACTCACGATCAATCTCGTGGGCGACCGCGTGCGCGTGAGCAGCGTCCGACACCTCGGACTCGACGGGCTGCTCGCAGCCGCTCTCCTCGCGCTACTCGCAGCCGCCTTCCTGCACCCAAACCGCGCGAATGACGAGCTCGGCCGCATTCGCCGCCGGTACGGCCATCGCATCCTGACCGTCGCCGCCCCGCCCGCCGCCCCCTCGAGCGGTTATGTCGAGGTGGCTAGCTTCGACAGTCTCGCCCACGTGGCCGCGAGGCTCGAGCGGGTCATCTGCCATCACCAGGTGAACGGCGACCCCGCCTTCTACCTCGAAGACGACGGCTCCATCTACCGCTACAAGATGGCTCAGCACGTCCACCCCGACGCTGTAGGCGAGCGCACTCGACGCCTGAGCCGACGCTTAAGCCAGCTGCGCGGTGCACGAACGCGCGCACGCGGACGCTTGCTCACCGTTCCTACGCTGCTCCTGCTCGTGCTCCTCGGCCTAACCGGTTATGCGCTCACCGCGACCGACACCGTGGCGGCGAGTCAGCTCGGCCAAACCGAACAGGCCGCCGTCAACATCCCGTTCGTCGTCACCAACCTCACCAGCAGCGACAGCGGCGGCACCCCCGGCCTTGCCAACAGCGGCGACACGATCAGCCTCACCTTCAACCAAGCGCTCAGCCCCAGCAGCATCCCGGCAAGCGGCACGATCACCCTCACCGCCAACAGCAGCATCACCACGATCACCATGAGCGGCCTCACCACGGCCGCCGGGTTCACGGTCGCGACCAGCTACGAAAAAAACGGCAACACAAGCAGCGCCACGGTCACCTACATTCTCAGCAACGGCAACAGGACCGTCACCGCCACCATCTCCGGCAGCTTCAGCAACGCCGGCAATCTCAAGACAGGCAGCGCGAGGACGTTCATCTTCTCGCCCACCAATACCATCACCGACACCCACGGCACGGCCGCCGGCGGAAGCTACACCACCCCGGCCGGCATAACCCTCTTCTGATCCTGGTTACCCTCGCTCTGTTCGCATGTTCCTCTACCCCCTCACCGCAAACGACGTCGAACACGTGATCCGAACCGCCAAAGCCGCGACGTAAGCGATCCCGCGCCGTGCGAAGTCAGCGTGGCAGCTGCCCCGGTCGCTGTCAGACGGTCGGCATCGGATCCTTGATGCCGTGCCGCAGCAGCCACCGGTTGACGGGCCAGCTTGTCACGAAGCCGAGCATCATTCCGATCTGCATCAGAAACCAGTTGCTGGAGCTATCGATCGGCGCCTTCCAGATCACACACTGCGCCAGCGCCATCTAGCCGCCGACCTGCACGAGCAAGACCTCGGCCTCGCCGCCCGGCTCGCCCCACAAGCGCTCACAACGCCCGACGCCGCCAACCTTGCCGCCCTCGCCGACCAACTCGAAGACCTTGTCAGCACCGGCGACCCGAAGCAGACAAAGGCGCTCCTCCGCCTGCTCGTCAAAGACCTCCGCGTCAACGGCCGCAGCGAGATCCTCCCGCCTACCGCGTCGTCACGGATGCGGTTTGCGCACTGCCAAGTTCAGTGGGCGGTACTGGGCTCGAACCAGTGACCCCCAGCTTGTCGAGACGGTACCCTCGTTCGCGCCCTCTCGCGCCTGCGAACTCGTTTTCCCATCTTTGCAGGAACTTCACCGTCAGACTCGAGCCGCGTTCGCGCCCGTTTGCAGCCTCTTGTACGGGCTGGTGGTAGCACCTGGTAGCACCGCCTGCGCATGACGAGCGCCGACTCGTCACCACGGTGAACCCGCAAGCTGGGCCGATAATTTTGACCCGGCCGCAAGGCGCTGCCCGCCGCCGAAACGCACTTGTTTCTTGCTTTTAGCCGTCGAGCTCTTCGCGCCAGAGCTGCACGACCAATCGAAACTCGCGTTCGGCGAGCACCGGTTCGACCGCGCGCACGATCCCGGGCCGGCCGCCGATCACGATCCGCTCGCCAACCTCAAGCGGCTGCTCATAGTTGACGCGTCCTGTTGCGAGCACCTCCTCCCCGCGACGAAGCTCGTAGCGGTAGTCAGGCATGCAACGCGACATACGGCGGAAGCACGAAGCGAATTTCGGCTCGCCCCCTCAGTGCTCAGGCCGCCCTCTATCAGCCACGGAAGGATCCTGGCGACGCGCTGGCTAAGACCCGGGCCCGAACAAAGGCGCGAACATCGGCAGAGGTCGCGGGAGACGTTGTTCCGCTGCGTCGGATGTAGTAGTCGATCCTGCGGTCGGTCGTGCCGACCCCGTACGGCGGTTCGGAGCCGGCTTCGATACGGACGAGCAAGATCTGTTTCTCATCGACGTCGGCTAGCTCAATATCGAAGTCGACGTGAGGTCGTACCCAGTCACGGATCAGCTCCGTCGTGCGGTCGAGCGCTTTTCGGACGTCATCGATGGCGACACCCACAACGGCCCCGTCGTTGGCGATACCGAACAAGATCGCCCCGCCGTCACCGTTGGCAAACGCAGCGACGGTCTTCATGACGTTGATGATGCTCTCGCGCCGGTCCGTAGGCAGATCACGCTTGAACTCCGTTGAGACGCCTTCGCCTCGACTGATCAGCACTTCGACCTCTGTAACGGGATCGACTTCGATCTCAACATCCGTCTGCCCCCATGCAGGATCGAGACCGCGGCGGTCGAGCAGCTCCTGCCCTTTGTGAAGTGCCATCCAGCCGCCAGATGGGATTCCGCCCGCGAGCGGGAAGTGGACTTCCGTTGTCCCACGCCGCAGCTGCTTCCTCTGCCCCACCAGACCTCCGAGCGTAAGCGCCGTGGAACTCAGCTGCTTGCCGCTGACGCTAACGATTACCTCCGTTGATCGCACGCGCACGGAGTCAATGCGCGCGCGGAGATCCTGCTCGCGAACGACGAACTCACGGCCGGAGAAGCTGCGATTCGGCGACGACGTCGGCAGCCCGAAAAAGGCTGTCGCCGCCAAGTCGAAGGTCAGGAACGCGGGCGCGTCGTCGGCAACGAGTTCGTCGTGGAGCATCTGCGGTGTGTCGTCGCGGATGTTCACCGTCCACACGATCGACGGCCACGGTAGCGCCTGGAATATGCCGGCGAAGTGGCTTTGACGGCGCTCAGCCTGAACCTGATTCTGAGCAACGATGGGCAGCGAGACCGACCTCATCGAGATGCGGCCACGCTCGAGCCAGCCCGCTACCGTTGCGCCCGCTGGCATCGCGGCGACGAAGACCGCACGCTCGTACGACCAGCGTTGACGATGCCAGCCTGGCGGCGCTTCGCCGAGCGTGACCTCAAGGAGTGAAAGCTGCCAGTCGTCTTGCGGGTGATTTGCAGCGAGCCGTACCCAAACGCGCGGCTCTTCCTTGAGGCGCACCACGAGATCGCTAAGAGCCCGGCTCTCCGTCTGCATCTGCTTCGGCCGAGCTTACGACTGCACCACACGATCGAGACCGGAACGTCTTGGAACGGGCCTCATCAGGTTGTTCTACGCGTGGACGGGACGCTGCTGCAGGATCGCCGCCATCTACGCGTGGACCGGACGCTGCTGCAGGATCGCCGCCAGTTTCTCGAGTCCGCGAGCTCTGACACGAAGGGTTGTGGTGAGATCGCCAGCGTCTTCGACCCAGATCTCGACGAGCTCGTTCGTCGCAAGCGCCTCGAGATCGTCCTGGCGGGTGTTCTCATCAAGCGCAAACGTAAGATCGAGGCCGCAGTCGCGCTCAAGGCCGAGGTCGACTCTCAACGCGATCTCCCCGGCGTTCCTGCTGCCTGCCGCTCGCCTGCATACCCATTCACCGACCAGCCCTAGGCATTCCTCCGCCGACTCGGTCAGCGCTGATGCGAGCGCCGGCTGCGAGGTGACGTCGATCGAGACGACAGCGTGGTCCTCGAGCAACCCCCACATGGGACCGGCGGCGACGATCGCCGTCTCGAACATTGTGATTCCTGTTTGCATCACGTGCTCCCTTCGGCGATCTCAGTTTCAGTGTCCGTCTTCGCTATTGCGACGAGGCGCTCCCTCTGGTCGAAAGCAGCGCGGAGGGGTTGTTTCTGCCTGCGGATCTCGCCTTCGTCGACGAGCTCGCGCAGAAGGCGCGCGTAGTCGCCGGACCACTTACCGATCTTGGCCAGTCCGAAGTGGCGCCCGAGCATGCTTTCGACGGCGGCCTGGAACGTCGTCCCGTTCGGGCCTTGCCGCCGTATGAAGACCAAGAGGTCGTGCTTCAGCTCGGCGAGCCTGCCGACGCGCTGCGTCGCGTACATCGACTCGATGATTTGCGGAATGGCGTCTGCGCCGTACGTCCGCAGGTAGAGCGCTTCGTCTACGCGTGCGATCTCGTCGTTCATGAGCAGATGCGCGTCGATGTGTGACGCCGCGTGCACCATCCAGTACTCCGGTGTTGCGCCGACTGCCTTTCGAACGGGGCATGCTCCGAGATAGCTAAACGATTTGCTCAGGACGTCTTCGAAGTAGATGCGGAGGTAGGCTCGCTCGCGTTCCTCAGCGGATGTCGAGAGCGACACTGAGCGCCAGCGCGTCGAGCCAGAGAAGAACGCATCGATGTTTGCAGCATTCGCTGCAGACCCTGGAATCTCGGGACGCGGGTCGCCGGTCGCAAGCAGCTGACCCCTCGTTCGATGAACGATCGCGAAGTCAACGATCACGAACGCGTCGGTCTTCCCACTGCGTCCGAGCAGCGCCGCGCAGTAGTCCGCACGCAAAGCCTTCAGACCGATCGGATCGAGAAGGACAAGCGCCGGATCGTTTCCGATCATTCCGACGATCGTCGAGATGTGACGAGCGAAGTTGCCACTGAACGGCGTAACGAGGTCTCCGAAGCCAGCGACGCGGTCCTTGAGGTCGCGGAAATTCGCTCGATTCCGCTCGACACAGATGACGCGCATCTCACGGCCAGGGCGCGCCGCCTTGTAGCGTTGCGCCTCAAGAGCGGCGAGCACCGGCGAGCCATCACGGTGCTCGCCCGTGATTTCATCGTCGTAGCCGCCGGCGCCAGCGAAGCAGTCGACGACCCAGATCCGTGGCGCCGTCTTGCCGACCTTCATGCTCCAAGGGCGCATGTATCGGCCGAGGATGCTGTGTTTGATCCACGTCCACTCGCGCGAGGAGACCGTGCTGAAAAACAGCCGCTCACGGGGTAGGGACGAAGCCGGTTGATGAACCGTTGGCGATGCCAGAGCGAGACCTCCTCGCCGTTCCGCGTCCTGCGCTTCTCTGGTTCGCCCGTCGGCCTATGGGGACGACAAGATGCCCCCACGAACTTCCGGGTACGCCGACTCTAGATTTCGGTTCGGACGGAAGACCTGCGCCACTCGTTCGCCTCCGCCTGCAGGACATCTGGCCGGAAACCCTTTAGCCTCTGTTGAGATGCGTGCTTGGACTGTTGAGGTGGAATCAGCTCCCGGGACGCGGCCGCATCGCCTTGACGAGCGCGTCCTCTCAATCGTCAGCGAAGCCCTCGACGCCGATTCGGCTGCCTTCGATGCCGACGTCACCGGCGACAGCGATCGGATTCGCGCAACGTTCGACGTCCTCGCGGATGACGCCGAGCAAGCGGCTGCTTCTGCGAGGGCCCTCTTCGCGGGCGCCCTCCGCGCTGCGATCGAGACGACTCCCGAAGGTCTGGAGATCGTCGATCGCGTCGTGGTCGAGCCCGTCCCCCGAACCGTCAGCAGCCGCTGAGCGCCGGCATCTCGCGACGCCGCAGTTTCGCCGGGAAGCTGGCGATGTCCCCACCCTTGCGGTCGCGAGCCTGAAGGTCGCGCCCGAGGAGCGTGCCGAGCTGCTTCATAAAGAAAGCGACGCCGGCTTCGTCGCATGCGTCCATCAACTCAAGCGCCCACTCGAGCTCGAGCTTGCGTGAGCCGGGACCGGACTCGCCACCAACGATCAGCCAATCGATCGCCTCGAGCACGAGCGGTTTCCGCTTGCCGGTTCTGTCGAAGAGGCTTCCGAGGAGAGGCTCGGCCGAGATGAATCGCACGGTTGCCGGGACCGCTCGCAGCTCGTCGACCCGCCAGGTGAAGCGGCTGTTTTCTACGGACACTCCGAGCCACACGTTCTCGTAGCCGTCGCCCCAATCCGCCGGCAGCCGGTCAGAGATCAGCTCGGGACGCTTGGTCAGGATTTGGTAGGTCAGATGGGGCGTCGCCCGGATGATCTGCCACGCCTCGTCCCGCCAAGCATCGGCGCCTGGATGGAACCAATCCGACCACGAGCAGGTGAAGACCAGCCGTGCGTCGGGCCAGCGCAGGGGATCCTTGAACTTCGTCTTCGATCGCCGGACAACGCTCGGGTCACTGCCGTACTGCCGCTGCTCCCGGTACATGTAGCAATGCGCGCACCCTGGACTGACCTTCTCGCAGCCCATCCACGGGTTCCAGGTGGCGTCGGTCCACTCGATCGCGCTCGTGTCAGCCATTGGCGCGCGACCTTGCTTCCGCGCCACCGGCGCCTCGAACAGCGTCAGCTCTCCGCTCATCGAACATATGTTCGCATAGTCCTCTCATTTTCGCAAGAGACAGCTTTTCGCCGCCCGGGCTCGACCTCATCCCCGGGCGACGACCGCCACCCGACCCATGCATCCGCGCGCCTACTGGACAAACCGCATCTTTGTGCCGGCCGTGAAGGTTCCGGCCCGCTTCCCGGCGGGCCGCTCCACTTCGAGCTCGCCCCCCTTCTCGGCCGGCTTCAACGTCGGCGTCTTCAGATGTGCGTTGTCTCTAAAGGCAGTCTCGACGAGCGTGAACCACTCCGCCTCCTCGATCGTGAACCAGTCGGTGCCGAAACGCTCGCGAAGCATCTCGAGCAGTCTCCCAAAATCCGGCTTCTCCTCGAAGAGCACCGGGTGGTCCGCCAGAGTCGAGTCGCGGAAGGAGGCGCCGCCGACCGGATCGACCTTCCACATCGCGTCCTTCATCTTTCGAAGACCCTGATCCGGGTTCGCCGTCCCGAACACGAGGTGGTACGTGTTGCCGCCAGCCTCGTGCGATGGCGTTATCTCGAACGATCGCACCCATGGCACACGCTTCCGCAACTCATCCAGAAACAAGTCGTGCAGGACGCGCTTCTTCGCATCGAAGGTCGCCGCTGCTGCAGCCGCCTTCCAGTGTTCACCGCCGTACAGGCTGTTCAAGATCGGCTCTAGCTCCGGCTGCTCACCGAAGCGGGCAAGGAACGAGACCGGGAAATAGATCAGAACCTCGCAGCGCGGGATCTGAAGCAGCGGCGAGGAGAGCGCGACCGGTAAGACATCCGCGCCGAACGGATCAACAAAGGCGAACGTCGGTGGCAACGAACCGAACCGGCTTTGCAGCCTCTCCACAAGCGCGGGGAACTCGACGTCGAATGACGCCTCGATCACCTCGACTTCAACCGTCGCGGGAACAGAAAGCGCCGCGATTTCGCTCCGCAGATGCTCGCAGCGCTTCGCGTCTTCCTCGATGAAGAAGAAGTGTGGCAGTGCCGCGATCGACGCTGAGTGCTCGAGGTACGCCTTCAGCATGATCAGGGGCGAGCCGTCTTCACCAGTGCTGTACCGGCCCGGGCCGGCAAAGCCATCGATCAGCACTACGTGCTCTGCGGCACTTCGACCCGCGCCCAAGATCGGAAGCCACGCGTCTAGATATTTGCGCAGAATCACGTGCTTCGCCTGCGTGTGACGGCGCCTCGGCCAGAGCACATTCGTCCCCTTACTCATCGATAGCGCTCCTACTCGTGACAGCAGCGAGACCCAAGCACGCGCATACTCGATCGAGGTGAAGCCCACCGCGGGTGGACCATGCTGCCTTTCGGCAGCCGCCTCCACAACTCCTTCGCTGGTCCGCCGCATCGCTCCCGATCGGTGACGTCCGCCACTGCCACAGCCGTCGCCTTCGTGGGCCTGCGGGCCGCCGCGATTCTGCCCGGCTCCTCGCCGCGCCACGGCACCCCTCGATTCCCGCGCCTCGGCGCGGCCGCCTGAAGGCGGCTTCGGAATCCAGGGGGAACCCCGCCGTTGCGCGCCTCGTCCTCCGGGCGCCGCGGCCGCGTCACGCAGGCCCAAGAGAAGGAGGACCACGATGGCTACACGTTCACGGCGCCGCCCGACGGCCGAGGAGCGCGATGCACGCCGACGCGAACAGCTCGAACAGTTGCGGCAGGCGACGAGCGCTCTGCTCACCAGCGAGGGCTGGCAGCGCTGGCTTCGTACGCGTTCGCGCTTCCACCGCTACTCGCTCCGGAACACGCTGCTGATCGCCTTCCAGTGTCCGCACGCGACCCACGTCGCCGGCTTCCGCCGCTGGCTCGACCTCGGCCGCTGCGTCCGCAAGGGCGAGAAGGCGATCCGCATCTTCGCCCCGGTCCGCTACCGCCGCCGGGACGACGAGCACACGGACCAGGAAGAGACGCACGAGCAGCTGGTCGGCTTCAAGCTCGCGGCCGTCTTCGACGTTTCGCAGACCGAGCCGCTTCCCGGCGTCGAGCCAGTGCCGCTCGATCCCCCCGGCGAGCCGGTCGCCGGCGACAGCCATGCGTACCTGCTCGCTCCGCTCGACCAGCACGCTGCGTCGCTCGGCTTCAGCGTCCGCTACGAACCGCTCGACGGTCGCGCGGGTTACTGCTCCGCGCGCGAGGCGCGGATAGTCATCGACAGCGACCTCCCTGCGAACGGCAGGGTCGCGACCCTCGTGCACGAGCTCGCCCACGCGCACGGGATCGACTACACCCGCTTCAGCCGAGCCGAGGCGGAACTGATCGTCGAGAGCGTCGCCTGCATCGTCTGCGGCAGCGTCGGGCTCGACACCAGCAGCGAGAGCGTCCCCTACCTCGCAGGCTGGAACCCTGACCAGGCGGTCGAGCGAATCGAACTCCTGGCCGGCACGATCGACCAGATCGCTCGTGCGATCGAGCGCGCACTCGATCCTGACAACCGAACAGACACACCTGCCGCCGCCACCCCGGTCGTCGGACCGGACGAATCGCAGTCCCGCCGCGAGCTTGACTCGGGGCAGCGATGAGCGGCGATACCGTCGGCCGACAGATGCCGACCGTCGGAGACCGGATCCGCGAACGCCGACTCGCACTCGGCCTCAGCCAGCGCGAACTCGCGTGCGAAGGCGTGACCTACGCCTACATCAGCCGGCTCGAGGCAAACACCCGCCAGCCGAGCGTGAAAGCGTTGCGCAAGCTCGCACCGAAGCTCGGAGCATCAGCGCACTGGCTGGAAACGGGCGAAGAGGATCCCGCCGAGGAACTCGCGCGCATCGTCTTGGCGCATCGCGGACAGGCCGTGCCGCGTCAGGCGGTCAAGCTCGCACGCACCGTGCTCGGCAACACACGTTGAAGCAGACCCACGCCGAGCCACCCGCACAACGTTCGAGCATCACCCGCTGAGGCAGCGGAAGCCGAGCACAGGATGGAGTTCGATCGCGTTCGGCGCCACCCCCGTCTGGCCGTGATCGAAATCGAAGAACGCGACCCCGATTACGCGGGCGCGCGCGCAGAGGCGCACGTGGGCGCGAGCCGCACTCATCTGCTGGCGTCGGAGCGGCGCCGCTTTCGAGTCGCAGCTCGGAGCGGGCGACTCGGCGATCATCTGCTGACCGTCGGCATGCAGGACGAGGTGCAGGTCGCTGTCTGCCTCCTGGCGTACCAGCGTCACGGCTGCGGTCACGATGTACACATGCCGCTCAAATGGCAACCTTGTCGTGGGAAGCGGATGTGGCGCGGGCCGGGAGACGAGGTAGCGGACCGTCGTCGTTTTTGCTGGTAGCAGGGTCGGCCGGTCTTGGAGGGTTTTCACCGTCCAGCGCTCGACACCGCACGAGCCCGAGCTCGACGCGCGCGTGTCAGCGCCCGACGTTCGGCTCCGCGACGCGCTACCGCTTGGCCAGACGGCGACGCCCCCGTGGAAGGAGCAGGTACCGGAGCGATGCTGCGAATAGCTGTACGTCCCGTCTCGACACTGCGCGGTTGCACCCGGTGGCGGCCCCGCGAATGCTGCCGCCGCCGCCAGCGCGGTAACGACACTGGCCACGAACACCGCGAGCCGCATCTTCTTCTTGCCTGACATGCTCACGCGCTCACCCTAGGACAGTGATCGGCCAGCCCGAACGGCCACCGCCGCAGCCAGTTCAAACTGCTTGACAGTCGCGGCCGGCCATGAAAGGCTCGTCCGCGTCAAGTCCTGTGGGCCCTCGGGTTCGCAGGACTTGGCATTTGCGGGCCGGAATCAGCGTCGGAGCGCTTCCCAGTTGCGCAGCGGTTCGGCCAGCGCCTGGTCGTAACCGGCGAGTAGCTCCCGCAGCGCTCGGCCCGCACGCGCAGGCTCCGGACCGCCAACCGCTGTGAGCAGATCGAGGACGAGCCGCCCATCCTCGAGTGCGATTCCGTGTGTCTCGGCGCAGAAGCGGGCGTGCCAGCGCAATGCGAAGCGGGCGAACTTCGCCGGTTCGCGATCACGCACGAGCAGGCAAAGGGCGAGCGCGTCGCGAAGCGAGACGGCGTGCAGCTCGGCTGCCGCGGTCCAGGCGGCGATCAGGTTCCGGCGCTCGAGCGCGCGCCGGAAGATCGCGTACGGATGGCCCTGACTCGTTATCGAACAGATGTTCGCATGCGCAGTCCGCTGCCGCCACCGGCTCAGGCGAGGAGCGCGATGAGCGCGCCGAACGCCACGAACGGGCCGAGCGGCAGCGTGCTTTTTCGGGCCTGCTCTCCGTGGCGAAGCCGGGGGGCGGCGAAGATCGCCGCGAGCAGTATCCCCGACGCGAGCGCGATAAGAGCCTTGTCCGCCAGCCCGAGCGCGACGACGAGCGCGAGCTTGCCGTCGCCCATGCCGATCGCGTCCGGCTTGATCAGTCCGATCGCAAGCAGCGCAGCGGCGACCACCACTCCGGCCGCGATCCGACCTGGTTTCGCACCGCTGATCAACCACAGTGCGAGGAGCGCGAGCGCGGCGGGAATCGTCACTCGGTTCGGGATGCGCCGTTCGCTCAGGTCGAACGACGCCGCGGCGGCGAGCGCGGCGCCGCTGATCGCCAGACGCGCGATCCCCGCACTCCCCGCGTCATTGACCGCGGCGACTCCGCCGAACACCGTCGCGCCCACGGCTGCAGCTTGGAGAGCGCGGACGCTCACGTTTGACCTAGGAGGCGCCGGTATGTCTCCTTCACCTCGCGGCCGGGCCGGAGGCCGAGGCGCTCGTCGAGTTCACGGCCAAGCCGCTCGTAGCGATCGAGGATTCCTTGCCGATTGCCGAGCTCACCCTCGGCTTCCATTGCAAGACACCAGCCGCGCTCGTTGAGGCGGTCGAGCTGGATCAACCGTTCGGCCGCGGCGAGTGCTCCGTTCGCATCACCTTCTGTGAGGCACGCGGCCGCGAGCCGTTCGAGCAGTTCGGCTTGGATTGCTTGTAGGCGCCGGCGCTCACTCTCGGCCCACGGGTAGTCGACCTCCGCGAGTGGTTCCTCACGCGTCAGCGCGACTGCGCGTTCGAGTTCGTCTCGTCCGAGCAGCTCGTGCGCGCGCAGTGCATCGAGCTCGTCGATGTCGGTGCGTAACAGCTTGCGATCGATTGCGTAGCTGTCGTGCTGGCGCACGAGTGCCTCGCCGAGCAGCCGTTGCGCCTGGCGCTTTGCCTTCCAGAGTCGTTGTCGTGTCTTGACCGGATTTTCGCCTGGCCAGAGTGCTTCGACCAGCTCGTCCATGGTCGCCGCTGCGCGCTTGAAGACGAGGTAGGCGATCAGGCCACGCGTCGCGCGCTCACCAGCATGGTTCCCATCGGCGCCGCCGACCCGGAGTCGACCGAACAGCGACACCATGACCTGCGGCGCGCCGCCGTCACCGGCTGCTTCCACAGTGCCTTCAACGGTCTGACTCTCCCGAGCGTCCGACGCCTCGCTTGCTGATCCGATCTCGGTAAGGCTGACGCTGCGCGGACGGCTGAACAGATGAAGCAGTTCGCGCGAGTCTGGCCGCTCCGTCACAAGACGCGCGCGCCGACGTTCCGGCAGCCAGCTTGGCGCTGCGTACGTTTTCGCTTCGACGCGGCGCGGCGGTCTGAGTGCGAGCCATGCCAGCCGCAGACAGATCGCCACAAGCAGCAGCCAGAGCAGGAAGAGAACGGCTTGGCGGACGAGCTCATTGGTCGTCGGCTGGAGCGGCTGCCACGGCATCGTCGGCAACCGCGGACGCAGAACCACGAGCGCGGCCAAGCCGGCGAGCGCGAGCAGGCCCAGCCCTGCACGCGCCCAACTTGGGATCGTCGCCCGTACCGTCGTCTCGATGCGCGTACTCACGGCTGTTTCGGCTCCGCAGTGGCGCTGGCGCTGACCGTGAGGTCGGGGATGCCGACGAGCCGGAACATCATCGTCGGTAGCCGCTGTTTCACCTGCACCGTGATCGAGCCGGGCAGAACCTGCGCGGTGCCGGTGATTCCCGGGTTGGCGGCGAGCTCGTTCTCCGCGGCTTGCTCCGCCTGCGGACCGTTGAGGGCGAGGCGGCCTTGCCGCCATGCCTGTACGTCGATTTGCTGGCTGCCGACGAGTGCGGCGTCGTCGGCGATCGCTGTCAGGTCCCGGCGGACGATGAAGGCGTGCGCCATGTCGATGCCGGTTCCGATCAGCACGATCAGCGCCAGCGCGAACAGCAAGCCGCTGATCGCGACCGAGCCCCGCTCCCTTCCGAGACGACGGAGGAGCATCACGGGCTCGGTCCCTGTGACAGGAAGCTGCGGTACTGGTCGACCGGCGCACGTGCGGTTGCGTGCACCGTGATCGTGCCGAAGTCGCCCAGCAACGGCAGATGCCCGATCGCGACTTGCCCGGTCACGGTCGCCTCGAGGCTGCCGCCCCGTTCGAAGCTGCCGGACAGCTGCATGTGCAGCGGGGTGCGGGTCTGCGCCTGTTCGTCGGCGAGCTGCTGCTCCGCGGCGGCTTGCGCCGCCGTGGCCGAGGCGGACTCGCCGGCGGCACGAACCGCGGCCCGCGCCGCCTGCGAGGCAGCTAGTCGTCCCTGCTCGAGCCGGCCGACGACCGGCAAGAGGAAGATGATCGGGATCAGCACGCCCGAGAGCAGCATCAGCGCGGAGACGATGCCTTCCCCGCGCTCGCTCGCCAGTCGATGTCGCAGGGTGGCGCTCATCGGCTCGCCTGCTCGTCGCTCGGGTACTGCTCCACTGGCAGCGTCGCGCTCGTCTCGATGGACGGCACGATCAGCGAGAACGGGAACACGCTGGCCGCGCTCCCGATGACGGTCACGGTGATGCCGCTCTGCTGCTCGCTGATCGAGGCCCTGAGATCGCGCGCGGCGCCGCCGCCTGCGCCGAGCACCTGCCGGCTGCGTTCTAGCCCCACGGTCGTTCCCGCTGAGACGGCGGCGCGGGCGCCGTCTTGGGCTGCGGCCGTCGCGATCGAACGTGCCTGCAGGTAGGCGAAGCCCTGCACGCCGATCGCGACGACCAGGACAACCAGGCTGAGCGCGAGTAGCGTCTCGACGAGCGAGCTGCCCCGCTCGTCGCCTAGGCGCGCGATCAACATCCGTGCTCGCACGACGGTCTCATCCGCCGAGCAGGTTGGCGATCTGCTTTCCGGCGGATTCGATCGCCGGTCGCATGACGGCGATCACTGCTGCCGCTGCGATCGCGATCCCGAGCGTGACGATCAGCCAGTTGACGACATCGCCGCGCTCGTCGACGCCGATCGCGCGGACGCGGCTCTTCACCGTCCTCCATAACGTTGCGAGCATCTGGGTCCCCCCTTTCTCTGGGTTACATGGTCTGGGCGAGGAAGTGCAGGAAGCCGTAGGCGACGATCAGCACCAGCGCCGCGAGCAGTGGCGCGAGCGGACCGTGCATCGCGAGGTAGGCGCGGTCTCCGGCCTGTTCGAGCAGCCGGTTCTGTTCCGAGCGGGCCTGCGTCGCGTGTGTGCGCAGGAAGTCGAGATACGGGCTCTCCTTCGCTGCCAGCAACTCGGCGAAGCGGGCGAAGTGTGCTTCGCCCGACTCGCGTGCGACCTGTACGAGTGACTCGCGCTCGTCGAGGCCGCGCTCGCGTCGCGCTCGTGTGAGCGCGCGCGCAAGTTCGTGCCCCAGCGGTCCGCCGCAGTCGCGCGCGGCGAGCTCGAGCGCTTGCCGCAGCGACTGCCCAGCGCCGAGCGCGAGCGCCATCATCGAGAGCGCATCCGGAAGATCGAGGAAGATCCGCTCCCGTCGCCGCTTCACCTGCTCGCGTAGCGACAGGTCCGGGATCAGGAAGCCGACCAGCGCGAGCGCGGCCAGCACGAGCGGCGATGGCAGCCGATGCAACGCAGCCGCATAGGGCGCGAGCAGGATCACCGGCAGCGCCACCGTGGCGACCAGCTTCTCAACCAGAAAGCGGGCCAGCGTCTTGTCCTCGCCGGTCCGTTGCAGCTGCCGCTCGTAGTGGTCGAGCCGCCCCTGCAACCAGGACGGCAGGCTGAGATCGACGCTCACGCGGCGGATCGGATGAGCGTCCGCGACGATCGCGCCGCGCGCCCGCGCCAGCCGCACACTCAACGCCGGCGTCTTCGCTGCGAAGCGGTGCCACACCAGCAGCAGAGCGCCCACGCTGAAAACGAGGAAACCTGCGACCACCCCGCTCATCGCTTCTCCGCCTTCCCGCCCGGCTCGGGGATCCGGCCGAGTCGCCGCATCGCCAGATAGCAAGCGACGATCACCACCGCGCCGAGCAGACTCACCAGCGTCCCCGCCGTGCTGCGATAGGCGCTCAGATAGCCCGGCGAGCTTGCGCCGATCAGGAGCACGAACGCCAGCGGGCTGACCGCGAGAATCGCCGCCTCGCGGCGTAGCGAGAGTGCGCGCGAGCGCGCGCGCTCCCGCGTTTCCCAGCGCTCC
Organism: Gaiellaceae bacterium; assembly: GCA_035703805.1. Classification (GTDB taxonomy): domain Bacteria; phylum Actinomycetota; class Thermoleophilia; order Gaiellales; family Gaiellaceae; genus Palsa-739. The sequence goes on from DASSXM010000126.1 coordinate 15,942, forward strand.
CGCAGCACACGCGCCAGCTCGCGCAACACCGGCGCCACACCACCGGTCGGAACATCCACGAAGGCTGCCCGGAGGATCGCCGCCGCGCTCACCGCCGCTCGTTCCGGCGCCCGCGCCAACTCATCCAGTGCCGTCTCGAGCTCGCCTTCCCGAACACTGCGGTAGAAGCGGGCGAAGTCGCGGCGCAGAGGCGATGGTCCCGATTGCGCCACGAACATCGCCGCCGCCGGGAACGCAAGACCCGCCTCGAGACCGTCCGCCAGCTGATCGAGCGCCGAGGGCCAGCCCTGGTCCCGCTCCCGACGCTGGCGCTCCACCCGACTCCGGCGAAGCACCACCGGCGCATAGGCGCCACCGCCCGCACCCAACAGCGCGAGCGCCGGCACCTTAAGCAGGTCCCACACGAGCAGTCCGCACACCGGCGCGAGCACAAGCGCCGGCAGGCCGACGCGCACCACCAACTCCGACACGGCAGCCCCACTGGCACCGCGCAGGCGGCGCGCCGCTCGACCCGGCAGGTCGGTCAGCGACCCGAACCAGACAAAGCCGACACCGATCGCGAACAGGAGCGCACCAACGAGGCCGCTCACGACGATCCTCCCACCAGGAACGCCCGCGCCTCACCCACCGGATACACAAGATCGGACTCGGTCGTTCGCGCCGGCAAGCCGCCGCTCGCCGCCACCGGCCCGCTCGCCACGAACGAGATCGTCCAGCTCACGCGCGCCACCACCTGATAGCCGTCACCGCCGCAACTCGGTAACACGTTCGGGTTACGGCCCTGATCGCCCGGCAGGCAGCGCGTCTCGTACACATGCGTGATCGCGTCCGCAGGCGGCGGCCCCGGCTCATATGCCACCCCGGGGCCGCCCGACCGACCGCCGCCATCGCCGAAGAACCATTCGGTCGCCGACGGATCAGCAGTGATCGTCACCGTCTCCGCACCGAGGTTCACCGTCGTCTGATTGCGCGCGGGTCTCCTTGTG